>RGPT01000056.1 GCA_010032545.1 Alphaproteobacteria bacterium | reverse complement strand
GGGGACGCCGTAGATCGTGGTGAGGTCGTTCAGCTTCAACGCATCGATCATGAGGTTGAAGCCGTCGGTCAGGTCCTGCGTGTCGTCCGCGGCGCCGGCACAGATCCCCGCGCCGTCGGCGATCAAGCGTGCTCTCGACGTGCTGAAGGGCGCCAAGCGGCCACTGATCATCCTCGGCAAGGGCGCCGCCTACGCGCAGGCCGACGAGGCGATCAGGGCCTTCGTCGAGAGAAGCGGCGTGCCGTTCCTGCCCATGAGCATGGCCAAGGGCCTGCTGCCCGACACGCATCCGCAATGCGCCGGTGCGGCGCGCTCGACGGTGCTGAAGGATTCCGACGTCGTGATGCTGATCGGCGCGCGCCTCAACTGGCTGCTGTCGCACGGCAAGGGCAAGGCCTGGGGCGACGCCCCCAAGAAGTTCATCCAGGTCGACATCGAACCCAAGGAGATGGACAGCAACGTCGAGATCGTGGCGCCCGTGGTGGGCGACATCGGCTCGTGCGTTGCGGCGCTGCTGGAGGGCATGGGCGGCAACTGGACCAAGGGTCCGGCCGACTGGATGGGCGCCGTTTCGTCCAAGCGCGAGGAGAACGTCGCCAAGATGGCGCCGCGCCTAATGAACAACAACAACCCGATGGACTATCACGGCGCGCTGGGCGTTTTGCGCACCATCATCAAGGAACGGCCGGACGCGATCCTGGTCAACGAAGGCGCCAACACGCTCGACCTCACGCGCGGCGTCATCGACATGTACAAGCCGCGCAAGCGGCTCGACGTCGGCACCTGGGGCGTCATGGGCATCGGCATGGGGCAGTGCATCGCCGCTGCCGTCGAAACCGGCAAGCCGGTGCTGGCGATCGAAGGCGACAGCGCCTTCGGCTTCTCCGGCATGGAGGTCGAAACGATCTGCCGCTACAACCTTCCGGTCTGCATCGTCATCTTCAACAACGACGGAATCTATCGCGGCACCGACGTCAACAAGGCCGGCAGCGATCCCGCGCCGACCGTGTTCGTCAAGGGCTCGCGCTACGACAGGATGATGGAGGCCTTCGGCGGTGTCGGCGTTCATGCAACGACCCCCGATGAACTGAAACGCGCCGTCAACGCGGCGATGGACTCAGGCAAGCCCACCCTCATCAACGCGGCGATCGATCCGGCCGCCGGCAGCGAGAGCGGCCGCATCGGCAATCTCAATCCGCAAAGCAAGCTCAAGAAGAAGTAGGGGAATGACCATGGCGAAGAAGAAAGCCGTGAAGGCGAAGACCAAGGCGAAGACCGCGAAGATGAAGGCCCCGGCCAGAACGAAGGGGACGACAAAGGTGAAGGCCAAGCCTGCCGCGCGTCCGGCACTGAAGGTCGTGGCCCGGAAGCCTGCCAAGGCCGCCGCCCCAAAAATGTCGACCAAGCCCTGGGGCAAGGACGGCAAGGCGCTCGATGGCGTCAAGATCCTCGACTTTACGCACGTGCAGTCGGGCCCGACCTGCACGCAGCTGTTGGCGTGGTTCGGCGCCGACGTGATCAAGGTCGAGCGCCCCGGCGTTGGCGACATCACGCGCGGCCAGCTGCAGGACGTACCCAACGCCGACAGCCTCTATTTCACCATGCTCAACCACAACAAGCGCTCGATCACGCTCGACTCCAAGAGCAAGGAGGGCATGAAGGTGCTGGAGCGGCTGGTGAAGAGCTGCGACGTGCTGGTCGAGAACTTCGCGCCTGGCGCGCTCGACCGCATGGGGCTCACCTGGGAGCGCATCCATAGCTGGAACCCACGCATGATCGCCGCCTCGGTTAAGGGTTTCGGCCCCGGCGCCTACGAGGACTGCAAGGTCTACGAGAACGTTGCGCAATGCGCCGGCGGCTCGGCCTCGACCACAGGCTTCCTCGACGGCCCGCCGCTGGTCACCGGTGCGCAGATCGGCGACTCGGGCACCGGCCTGCACCTGGCACTCGGCATCGTGAGTGCGCTCTACCAGCGCAACCGCACCGGCCGCGGCCAGAAGGTACTCTGCGCCATGCAGGACGGCGTGCTGAACCTCTGCCGCGTCAAGCTGCGTGACCAGCAGCGCCTCGCACATGGCCCGCTGAAGGAATACACGCAGTTCGGCCAGGGCATCCCGTTCGGCGAAGCAACGCCGCGCGCTGGCAATGATTCGGGCGGCGGCCAGCCCGGCGTCATCCTGAAGTGCAAGGGGTGGGAGACCGATCCCAACGCCTATATCTATTTCATCACACAGGCGCCGGTGTGGGAGAAGATCTGCGACCTGATCGGCAAGCCCGACTGGAAGACCCATCCGGACTACGCCAAGCCACCCGCCCGCCTGCCGCGTCTCACCGAGATATTCGGCGCGATCGAGCAGTGGACCATGACCAAGACCAAGTTCGACGTCATGAACGCCTGCAACGCGCTCGACATTCCGGTCGGCCCCATCCTGTCGATGAAGGAGATCGCCGAGGACCCGTCGCTGCGCGCCACCGGCACTGTGGTCGAGGTCGACCATCCGACGCGCGGCAAGTACCTGTCGGTCGGCAACCCGATCAAGCTCTCCGACAGCATCACCGAGGTCGAGCGCTCGCCGCTTCTGGGCGAGCACACCGACGAAATTCTCACCAAGGTGCTGAAGTTCACGCCGCGCGAGATCGCCGAGATCAAGGCTTCGGGCGCGACGGGCCAGGCGCCTAAAGCTCAGGCGGCGGAGTAGCACATGCGCATCGTGGTCCATGGCCAGCAGGCCTTCGGCAAGGCCGTGCTGGAAGCGCTGCTGAAGCGCGGCGATAACGTGGTCGGCGTCTATGTGGCGCCAGAGAAGCCGGGCCAGAAGGCCGATCCGCTGAAGGAAGCGGCGCTGGCGGCCAAGCTGCCGGTATTCCAGCCGGCCTCCTACCGCAAGCCCGAGGTATGGGAAGAGTTCAAGGCGCTGAAGCCCGACCTGCAGGTCATGGCGTTCGTCACCCTGTTCGTGCCCGAGGAGTTCCTCAACATCCCGACGCACGGCTCGATCCAGTATCACCCCTCCCTGCTGCCGGCCTATCGCGGCGCCAGCGCCATCAACTGGCCGATCATCCTGGGCGAAAAGGAAACCGGCCTGTCGATCTTCTGGCCCGACAACGGCCTCGATACCGGCGACGTGCTGCTGCAGAAGAAGACGCCGATCGGCCCCAAGGACACGCTGGGCACGGTCTACTTCGATCGCCTGTTCCCAATGGGCGTCGAGGCGATGCTGGAATCGGTCGATCTGGTGAAGGCCGGCAAGGCGCCGCGCCTCAAGCAGGACGAGGCGCTCGCCACCTACGAAGGCCGTGCAACAGCCGATATCGCCCGCATCGACTGGGGAAAGTCGTGGCGCCAGATCGACCCGCTCATCCGCGGCTGCAACCCGGCGCCCGGCGCCTGGTCGACGCTCGACGGCAAGACCCTGCAGATCTTCGACATCCAGCCCCTGCCCGCCCGCGATCCCAAGGGCATCGCCGGCAAGATGGGCGAGATCGTCGAAGTCGCCGCCGACAGTTTCACCGTCGTCTGTGCCGACGGTCGCATCAAGGTCTCGCGCGTGAAACCAACCGACGGTCCCAAGGTCGGCGCCGGAGAATTCGCGTCAGCCGTCAAGCTCGCCGTCGGCATGCGATTCACCTGAGGAGAATTCGCGTCTCGTCTTCCTCCGCTCCCCCGCCAGGGGGC
This sequence comes from Alphaproteobacteria bacterium, assembly GCA_010032545.1. Lineage (GTDB taxonomy): Bacteria > Pseudomonadota > Alphaproteobacteria > Reyranellales > Reyranellaceae > Reyranella. The sequence continues at coordinate 16,123 of RGPT01000056.1, read as the reverse complement.
GTGGCTGGGTGAGACGGTAGCGCAAAATCGTCGAAGCCCCCTCGCCTGACCTCTCCCCCTGCCGGGGGAGAGGAGCATGAAGGGACAAGAAAACTCTGGAAGGAAACAAGCGATGACCGGCACGCAGCACAGCAATCCGAAGTCCGATATCCAGATCGCCCAGGAAGCGAAGAAGCGCCCGATCATGGAACTGGCGCGCGAGAAACTGGGCATTGCGCCGGAAAATCTCGATCCCTATGGCCACTACAAGGCCAAGGTCTCGATGGACTACATCAAGTCGCTGCAGGGCAAGCCCAACGGCAAACTGATCCTGGTGTCGGCGATTTCACCGACGCCGGCCGGCGAAGGCAAGACCACGACCACCGTGGGCCTGACCGACGCGCTCTGCCATATCGGCAAGAAGGCGATGCTGTGCCTGCGCGAACCCTCGCTAGGGCCGAGCTTCGGCATGAAGGGCGGTGCGGCCGGCGGCGGCTTCGCCCAGGTCGTGCCGATGGAGGACATCAACCTCCACTTCACCGGCGACTTCCATGCCATCGGCGCCGCCCACAACCTCCTGTCGGCGCTGATCGACAACCACATCTACTGGGGCAACGCGCTCGGCATCGACGGACGACGCGTGGCCTGGCGCCGCGCCATCGACATGAACGACCGCAGCCTGCGCGAGATCGTCTCGTCGCTGGGCGGCGTCGCCAATGGCTTTCCACGCGAGGACGGCTTCGATATCACGGTTGCGTCCGAGGTGATGGCCATCTTCTGCCTCGCCAAGGACCTGGAAGACCTGAAAACGCGGCTCGGCAACATCATCGTGGCCTATACCCGAGAGCGTAAGCCGGTCCGCGCGTCGGAGCTGAAGGCGCATGGACCGATGACGGTGCTGCTGAAGGACGCGCTGTCGCCCAACCTGGTGCAGACGCTCGAGGGGACGCCCGCCTTCATCCACGGCGGGCCCTTCGCCAATATCGCGCATGGCTGCAACTCGGTGCTGGCTACGACCACGGCCCTGAAACTGGCCGACTATGTGGTCACCGAGGCCGGCTTCGGCGCCGATCTGGGCGGCGAGAAGTTCATCGACATCAAGTGCCGCAAGACCGGCCTGATGCCCGATGCTGTGGTGCTGGTGGCGACGATCCGCGCGCTGAAGATGCACGGCGGGGTCAAGAAGGAAGACCTCAAGACCGAAAATCTGAAGGCGCTGGAAGCCGGCATGGCCAACCTGCAGCGCCATGTCGAGAACGTGCAGAAGTTCGGCCTGGTGCCGGTGATCTCGATCAACCGCTTCAGCGCCGACACCGATGCCGAGATCGCACTGGTCAAGTCCGCCTGCGCCAAGCTGGGCGTCGAGGCCGTGATGGCAGACCATTGGGCCGAGGGTGGCAAGGGTGCCGCCGATGTCGCACGCGCCGTGGTGAAGGTGATCGAGGGCGGCAAGAGCAAGATGAAGCTGCTCTATCCCGACGAGATGCCGCTCCTGGAAAAGATTCGCACCATCGCCAGGGAAATCTATCGCGCCAAGGACATCGCCGCCGACAAGTCGGTGCGCGACCAGCTTGCCTCGTTCGAGGCGATGGGCTTCGGCAATGTGCCGGTCTGCATTGCCAAGACGCAGTACAGTTTCTCGACCAACCCCGACGCCAAGGGCGCGCCCAGCGACCATATCGTGACGGTGCGCGAGGTCAGGCTCTCGGCCGGCGCCGGGTTCGTGGTCGCGGTCTGCGGCGACATCATGACCATGCCCGGCCTGCCCAAGACGCCGGCCGCCAACAGCATCGACGTGGCGGCCGACGGCAAGATCGTCGGGTTGTTCTAGGCGACTGCCGGCTCAGGCGGTCGCTTTCTTTTCGTCGGCGATGATACGGTCGTAGGCCGGCAGGGTCAGGAACTCGTAGAACTGCGGCTGCTCGACCAGATCGATCATGAGCTGGGCCGCCTCCTCGTGGCGGCCCTTGCCATAGGCCTCGTTGCCCATCTGCGCCTTCACCTTGTCGAGCTCCTCGCGCACGATCCCGCGCACCAGTTCCTTGGTGATCTGGCGACCGTCGTCGAGCTTCTGGTTGTGGCGCACCCACTGCCAGACCTGGGCGCGGCTGATCTCGGCGGTGGCGGCGTCTTCCATCAGGTTGAACAGCGGCACGCAGCCGATGCCGCGCAGCCAGGCCTCGACATAGCCGATGCCCACCGCCACGTTCTGACGCAGGCCCGCTTCGGTCTTCGGGCCCGTCGGGATGGTGATCAGGTCGGCCGCCGTCACATGCACGTCCTGGCGCTTGCGTGCGATCTGGTTGGCCTGCTTCATCACGGCGTCGAACTCGGCCTTGGCGATCGGCACGAGGCCCGGGTGCGCGACCCAGGTGCCGTCGTGACCGTCGCCCGCCTCGCGCTTCTTGTCGGCATGGACGCGGCCCATCGCCTCGTCGTTGGCCTTCGTGTCGTTCTTGATCGGGATCTGCGCCGCCATGCCGCCCATCGCATGTACTTCGCGGCGGTGGCAGGTCTTGATCAGGAGCTGGCTGTAACAGCGCAGGAAGTGCGCCGTCATGCCGACCGTGCCGCGGTCAGGCAGCACCGACCATTCCTGCTCGCGGAACTTCTTGATGAAGGAGAAGATGTAGTCCCAGCGGCCGCAGTTCAGGCCGGCCGAATGGTCCCTGAGTTCCCACAGGATCTCGTCCATCTCGAAGGTCGCAAGGATGGTCTCGATCAGCACCGTGGCCTTGATCGACTTCTGCGGCACGCCGAGCGCCTCCTGGGCCGCCACGAACACGTCGTTCCACAGCCGCGCCTCGAGATGGCTCTCCAGCTTGGGCAGGTAGAAATAGGGGCCGGTGCCGCGCGACAGCGCTTCCTTGGCGTTGTGGAAGAAGTAGAGACCGAAATCGAACAGAGAGCCCGACATCGGCTGGCCGTCGACCATCACGTGCTTCTCGAGCAGGTGCCAGCCGCGCGGGCGGACGAACAGCGTCGCCGTCTTGTCGTTCAGCCTGTAGGTGCGGCCGTTGTTGGGATCGACGAAGTCGATCTGGCGGCGGACGGCGTCGGCCAGGTTGAACTGGCCCTCGACCATGTTGGCCCAGGTGGGCGTCGAGGCATCCTCGAAGTCGGCCATGAAGACATTGGCGCCGCAGTTGAGCGCGTTGATGATCATCTTGCGGTCGACCGGCCCGGTGATCTCGACCCGGCGGTCGAGGATGTCCTTCGGCGCAGGCCGGCCACGAACGCAACTGCCTCTTTCGTAAGCACCTTTTCGAAACCCGGCTTGGTTTCGCCATCAATAAGAACGCCCGCCGGAAGGTCCAAAGCCGCCATTTTCGTATTCCCTTACGCCCAGAATCATTTTGCCGGGGGCGATTTACAGTCTTGAGGCCCTGCCCGGCAAGGCGGTACGAGAGAATATGGATGCTGCCTATGTCGCGGATTGGCTGAATCTCGTGCTGCGCTGGGCCCACATGATCGTGGGTATCGCCTGGGTCGGCGCCTCGTTCTACTTCATCTGGCTCGATAACCATCTGCACAAGCCGCTCGACCCGGCCGACGCGGCCAAGGGCATCGGCGGCGAGGTCTGGGCCGTTCACGGCGGCGGCTTCTACACCGCCAAGAAATTCACCCTGGCGCCTGCCACGCTCCCGCCCGAGCTCCACTGGTTCAAGTGGGAAGCCTACACGACCCTCGTCACGGGCTTCTTCCTGCTCTGCCTCGTCTACTACTACGGCGCCGAAGTCGCGCTCATCGATCCCTCGGTCATGGATCTCGGCAAGACCGAGGCCATCGCGCTCGGCCTCGCGTCACTGGTCCTGGGCTGGCTGGTCTACGACGCGCTCTGCCGCTCGGCCTTCGGCGAAGACGACGCGGTCCTGGGCGGCCTGTTGTTCCTTTACTGCGCGGTGGCGGCCTGGGCGCTCTGCCACGTCTTCTCGGGCCGCGGCGCCTATATCCACTTCGGCGCCATGCTGGGCACGATCATGGCGCTCAACGTCTACTTCGTGATCATTCCCGGCCAGCGCGAACTGGTGAAGGCCAAGGAGGAAGGCCGCACGCCCGATCCGAAGTACGGGCTGATGGGCCGCCAGCGCTCGGTCCACAACACCTATTTCACCCTGCCCGTGCTGTTCACCATGATCAGCAACCATTACGCCGGCCTCTATGGCCACGAATGGAACTGGGTGCTGCTGATGATGATCTCTGTGGCTGGCGCGCTGATCCGGGTGTGGTTCGTCCAGCGCCACAAGGGCAAGCCCAATCCACTGGTGCTCGCCTCGGGCCTGGTCATGCTGGCGCTCACCGCGCTGCTGGCCTTGCCGCGGCCGAGCGCCGATGGCGGCGGCCCTGTCGCCTTCGACCAGGTGCAACCCATCATCCAGGCGCGCTGCGTGTCGTGCCACGCGGCGAAGCCCACCCAGGAGGGCATCGCGGCACCGCCCAAGGGCATGGTCCTGGAAACGCCGGCCGAAATCCGTCTGCGGGCGGCCGCAATCTACCAGCAGGCCGCCCAGTCTCGAGTCATGCCGCCCGGCAACATGACGCACATCACCGATGCCGAGCGGCGCATGATTGCGCGCTGGTTCAAAGGCGGCGCACAATAGGCGTATGATCCTCCGCTCCGGCGGTCTGCCCTGGCGCCGCCTGCTCACGGCCGCGCTGGCCGTGGTCGCAATCGTTCTGTTCTGGACCCAGCTTTCCGAGCGTGGTGGCCGTCCGCTTTCGCGCGACCAGGCGACGATCGAGACGCGCGACACGACGCCTCGAGAGCCGGGTGCTACCAGGGGCTGGGGCGCCTCTGTGGGCTTCGCCGATGCGCGCCGTCTCGACGAACACTTCGAGAAGCACGGCGCCGAGTTCGGCCGTATTACAAAGCAGGACTACCTGCGGCAGGCACAATTGCTGCGGGACGCAAAGGTGGGCGACCCCATTCTCGAAACCGTCCGGCGCGACGGCGTCACGACGCGCTTCGACAAACAGACAGGAGCTTTCATCGCCTTCAACCCTAACGGCGTCATCCGGACCTTCTTCAAACCCAACGCCGGCGAGCGCTACTACCGCCGCCAGGCGGAGCGCGGCAGCGAATGAAGCCGCCCCCGCCTCCGGGCCCTCCCGACGTCAAGGATCTGGCAGAGCTGGTCGACCAGTGGGCCACTTTTTGCGCGAGCCTCGAACGTCAGGATTATACCTTCGACCTCGACAACTGGCTGAACGACGTCGACGTGCGCGAGCTGATCCTCGAGGCGCTGCCGATGTTCAGCCGCGAGGAAATGGGCGATCACGCGCTGAAACTAGACGAGGCCGATAGGCAGTTCATGGACGGCACGCGCGACTTCAAGCGCTGTGTCTGGGGCAGCGGAACGGCCAAGAAGGAAAAATGGACGGCACAGAAGAACTGGTGGTACTTCCGCTCGCCGCGGCGAACCAACGCCCAGCTCGAAGACGAACTTGCGACGGTGCGATGATGGCGGTGCAATGAAGACTCCGAAGATCCTGGTCGAGACCACCGGCCCGGTTACCATCCTCACCATCAACCGCCCTGAAGCCCGGAACGCGCTCGACAACGAGGCGGCGCGCGGGCTAGCGGCAGCGCTGCGGGCCTTCGAGGCCGATCCCGAGGCGCGCGTGGCCGTGCTGACCGGCGCGGGCGGGGCCTTCTGCGCGGGCGCCGACCTCAAGGAATTGGGCGGCGGCACCGACTATTTCCCCTGGGCCGGCAGCGACGACGGCCCGCTGCGCAGTCCCCTGTCGAAGCCGGTAATCGCCGCCGTCGAAGGCCATGCCTGCGCCGGTGGCCTTGGCGTGGCGCTCTATTGCGATATCCGCATCGTCGACGAGACGGCGACCTTCGGTGTCTTCTCGCGCCGTTGGGGCGTGCCGATGAGCGACGGCACCACGGTCCGCCTGCCGCGCGTGATCGGCCAGGGCCGCGCCATGGACATGCTGCTGACCGGCCGCGCCGTGGGCGCTGACGAGGCGATTGCCATCGGCCTCGCCACGCGCAAGGTGGCACGCGGCACGACCCGCGCCGAGGCCGAAAGGCTCGCGGCGCAGATCGCGGGCTTTCCGCCTATCGCCATGACATCGGACCGGCAGTCGGCCTACGAGAGCTTCGATCGCGACCAGGCCGCCGCGATCCGGCGCGAAATGGAACTGTCCTTGGCCGCGCGTCGCCAGGAATCGCAAAGCGGCGCGGCACGCTTCGCCAAGGGCGAGGGCCGCCACGGCCAATTTAAGAAGTAGTTCGAGAGGAATCGATGCGAGCACTGGTTTGCGCGGCGTATGGAGCAATCGAGAACCTCCGGATCGAGGACGTGCCGGTACCCAAGCCAAAGGCGGGCGAGATCCTGGTCAGGGTCGGCGCTGCCGGCGTCAGCTTCGCCGCCATGCTGGGGGTGCAAGGCAAGCACCAGAACAAGCCGCCGCTGCCCTATGTGCCGGGCAACGAGATGGCGGGCCATGTCGTCGAGCTCGGCGCTGGCGTGACCAGCGTCAAGGTCGGCCAGCGCATCACGACCGGTGTGAGCCAGGGCGCCTATGCCGAATATGCCGTGGCGACCGCGGCCAATGCCGTGGTGATCCCGGAAACCATGCCCTATGCCGAGGCGACCAACTTCCCAACGCTCTATCCGACTGCCTACGGCGTACTGAAATGGAAAGCCAACCTGCAGCCGGGCGAGGTCATGCTGGTCCATGGCGCGGGCGGCGGCTCGGGACTGACCGGCATCGAAGTGGGCAAGGCGATGGGCGCCACGGTGATCGCCTCGGCGGGCGGTGCCGACAAGCTCAAGGCCGCCCAGGAGGCCGGCGCCGATCACCTGATCGACTATAGAACCGAAGATCTTCGCACCAGGGTTCTGGAGCTGACCGGCGGGCGCGGCGCCGACGTGGTCTACGATCCGGTCGGCGGTTCAGCTTTCGACATCTCGCTGCGCTGCATCGCCCCGGAAGGCCGGCTGATCCCGATGGGCTTCGCCAGCGGCACGGTCCCGCAGATCCCGGCCAACATCCTGCTGGTCAAGAACGTAACGGTGATCGGCTTCTACTACGGCTACTACAACGGCTGGGGCGGCAAATCCGAGCCGTCGCCGAAGGAAGCCAAAGCCCTCGCCACGCGCCGCGCCATGGTGGCCGACGCCCACGCCGAGCTGATGCGCTGGTTCACCGAAGGCAAGCTCAAGGCCACTGTCGCCGCCACGCTCGATCTCGCCGACTGGGTAAAGGCCTTCAAGCTGATCGAGGAGCGTACCGTCGTCGGCAAGGCCGTGCTCGTGCCCTAGCCAAGCACCTTGGGGAACATCGCGCATTCCAGACGATCGCCCGGCTTCAGGCCGTGGCCGTCGAGCGGCGGCGAGATCTGGCCCATCCGCGCGGCATAGCGCGCATCATCGCCGCACCATCGTGTCGCCCAGGCGCGACGGCGACGCGCGCTCGACAGGTTGCCCGACGCGCCGTGCAGCGTGAGCGCATGGAAGGCGATGACGTCGCCCGGTTCCATGTCCCAGGCGAGGAACTCGTGGGCCCCGCGTTCGGCGTCGAGATCAGGCAGTGGCTCGAAGCGCGGGTCCTGGACGTTCAGGTCGACGCCGCCCTGCTTGAAGAACTTGGGCTGGAACCATCGGCCCCAACGATGCGAGCCCCTGACGTACTCGACGCAGGTGGCGCGATCGATGGGATCGAGCGGCAGCCACAGCGAGACGATCTGCGTGCCGTCGATCGGATAGTAGGGCTGGTCGTGATGCCACGGCGTGCGCTCGCGCGTGCCCGGCTCCTTCACCAACAGGTGGTCGTGATAGTAGAAAACCTCGCGCGATCCCATCAGGCGGGCCGCGATCTCGCGGGCCGGCGAGTCGTAGACGAACGCGCGCGCAGCGTCGTGGCGTTGCCAGAGCTGGAAGTCGACAAAGAACAATCCCGGTGCACCTTCAGGCGTGTTCCGCCGCACCATCGGCCCGGGCGCCGCCATATCGGCATCGACTGCCGCGCGCAGGCGTTCGATCCAGTCCACATCGAAGGCGCCGCGCAGGCAGACGGCGCCATCCTCGCGATAGCGCGCAACGTCGGCGTCGTTCGGCACGGCTGTCATCAGATGTTCCCGAAATTGCCGCCGCGGCCCTTGCCGGCGGCGAAGCGGGCAGCGCCGGCGCGCGATTCCTGCTGCAGTGCCGGGGCGCCGCGCTTGCCCTCGTTGACCAGCGCCCGGGCGACGTCGAGGCCCCACTGTTCGTAGGACGAGCGGCGATCGGAACGCATACAGGTCTGGGGAAACTTCGCGAGCTGTTCGGCCAGCGCCCTGGCTTCGGCCAGCGCCTCGCCCTCGGGTACCAGACGGTTGGCCAGCCCCCAGTCGTAGGCCTCGCGGGCGCCGATCTCGCGGCCCGTCAGGATCATGTCGAGGGCCCGGCTGTGACCGATCAGCCGCGGCAGCCGCACCGTGCCGCCGTCGATCAACGGCACGCCCCAGCGCCGGCAAAACACGCCGAACCTGGCGCTCTCCGAGGCCACGCGCAGGTCGCACCACAGCGCGAGCTCAAGGCCGCCTGCCACGGCGTACCCCTCGACGGCGGCGATCACCGGCTTGGACAGAAGATGGCGTGTCGGGCCCATCGGGCCCGGCCCCTCCGGATCCTGCAGCGAGACGCCGTCTCGACTGGCCGCGATCTTGAGATCGTAGCCGGCGCAAAACGTGCCGCCGCGACCCGTCAGGATCGCCACCGATTGGCCATCGTCGGCATCGAAGGCGAGGAAGGCGTCGCGCAGCAGGCTCGCGGTCTCGGGATCGACGGCGTTGCGCGCCTGGGCGAAGCGGTCGATCGAGACGATCGTGATCGGTCCTTCTTTCTCGACCGAGACCTTTCCCATTCTAGCGTCCTTGCATCATGCGCAACGGCGTGTAGACCAGCACCGTGTCGCCCTTCTGGTTCTTGACCAGGTTGGTGGTGCGCACGAGCGCACGCGACGGATCCTTGGAGGTCGGCTTGATCTCCGTCACCTCGATCTCGACATGAATCGTGTCGTTCACGTAGGTCGGGCCCTTGATGTCGAAGCCCATCGACAGGAAGGCGAGCCCGGTGCCCTGCAGCGTGGTCGGGATCACCAGCCCCTCGGCCATCGAATAGACCAGCGCACCCGGCACCGGATGGCCGCCCCGCATCGGCGCGTGGTACTTGATGTATTCTTTGTTGGTGAACAGCTCCTCGGAAAAGCCGCACAGCGTCACGAAGCTCAGGAGGTCGGACTCGAAAAGGGTCCGGCCATAAGTCGTAAACCGGTCGCCGATCTTTAGGTCGCGCCAGTTCCAGCCTTCGCCGAGTTGCTTCATGTGTCTCTCCTAGTGCGCGTGAGCGTGGGCCGCTGCGCCCTCGGCAAGCTTGTACAGCCTGCTGCAATAAGGACACTCGACGTGCCCCTCCGGCCCGAGGTTGAGGTAGACTTTGGGATGCCCCAAGGCGCCGCCACCGCCATCGCAGGCGACGCGGTCGGTATCGACGATGATGACTTCGAAAGGCTCGGTCACGATCTCACTCCTCTTGCGCCGCCAGATGATAGCGGTCGTCTCCGCCCCGGTCATTCTCGCCGCTTGTGCGCCCACCGTCATTCCGGCGGGCGGCACGGTGCGGCGGCCTGCCCTGACGCCGGACCGTTATGTCGCGGCCGACGGCACGGCGCTACCGCTCGCGGCCTGGCCTGCGACAAACGGCGCCCCCACCGCCGTGATCCTGGGCCTGCATGGCTATGGCGACTACCGCAACGCGTGGGAAGAGCCGGCGGCGATCTGGGCCCAGGCTGGCATCACCACCTACGCCTATGACCAGCGCGGCTTCGGCGGCAGCCCGACGCGCGGCCGCTGGGCCGGCACCGACAGCCTGGTCGAGGATGCCCGTGCGATGGCGGTGCTGCTCCGGGCCCGATACCCCGGCGTGGCGCTCTATCTGGCGGGGGAGAGCATGGGCGGCGCCGTGGCCCTGGTGGCCGCCGACCGGACCACCGACATCGACGGCCTGATCCTGCTCGCCCCGGCATTGCGTTCGCGCGACACGCTGGGGCCCCTTGCGAGCGCCGGGCTCTGGTTCTTCGCCCACACGATCCCCTGGATGCCGTCCGGGCCGACCTCGATCGACTACAAGCCGACCGACAATCCCAGGACGCTGGAGAAGCTGCGCAACGATCCGATGATGCTGCGCCAGACGCGCCTCGACATGGGCTATGGGCTGGTCGACCTGATGGACGCCGCCAGAAGTGCGGCCGGCCGGATCGATCTGCCATATCTCATGCAATACGGGCTGGGCGACCGCATCGTGCCGCGCGGGCCGGTGCAGGCTGCCATCGAGATCATGCCGCGACGACCCGATTCCCAGCTCGCCTTCTATCGCGAAGGATACCACCTGCTGCTGCGCGACAAGGAAGGCGCCGTCGTTGCCCGCGACGTCATCGCCTGGATGTCCAACCCCGAAGCGGCGCTGCCCTCGGGCGCCGATGCCGCACAGTCGCAGCCCGAACTCGCCAGGCTCTGGGGCTCGCGTTACGTTCGCTAGACTACGTCTGCAGAACCGTGGACCAGCCTAGCTGCTGCAACGGATGACGACAGAGGCCGGACCACGCACCGTGGTCATGTCACCTCGGGTCGGCATGTTGTCCATCTTGAGCACGGTGAAATTGCCGCGTGTGGCGTTGCAAACTGCGACCGCGCGCGACTGGCAACCGCCAGGTGTCCTGCAGTTGATCGAAACGGCCGGCTGACCGTCCGTCCAGGTCACCGACGACGCCTGGCTTTCGGTCGCCGGGTCGTCGCCCAACGAACTGTTCCCGACGGCGCATGCCGAAACTAACGCAGCAGTGCCCGCTACCAGCATCCAGCGAACCGTCGACCGCAAAACCATGCCTGCTCCCCCGTTGATCCGGCGCGGCCGGACACTGCACACTACATCGCAGCCGCCCACGGTTACAAGGCACGGTGGATTCCGGTGTATAGTGCGCCAACGAACGGCTGCTACAGGTTGGAGTGACAGATGCCAGGGCAGCTTCCGAGACTTGTCGCGGCCGGCATCGTGGCCGCCCTGCTGCTGCCCGGCCTGTCTCATGGCCAGCAGACCAACGAACTACTGGCCCAGCGCTGCGCCGAACTGGGTGCGCTCTATGACAGATACGTCACGCGCCGCAGCGAGGGGTCGGGCGGGCCGGACATGACCCGCATGGGCGCCGGCATCGACTGCCAGAAAGGCCGCTACGAGCAGGGGATCAAGGCGCTGGAGGATCTCCTGCAGCGCAACAGGATCTCCTACCCACCGGCCTGAAGGCTACTTCTTCGCCGCCAGCTTGAAGTCCCGCCACAGAAGAACGCCCGTGGCGTTGTCCAGCGTCGTGCCGTCGAGCTGTCGCGTGAATTCATGGGCGGTCGGCCGCCAGATCAGTGTGCTCTCGCCGATGGCGCCGGCCAGACGCGCGGTGCCGCCCGCCAGCTTGAACGTGCCGCGGCATCCCACGAGTTGATAGCCTGCGCATTCCCACTCGCCCCAGGCCGTGGCGCCATCGTGCGCGGTGAAGGAGCAGGCGCCGCTAGCCGTCAGGCGCAGGCTCTCCTGGTCGGTCCGCGCCGACACCGCGCAGCCGACACGGCCGGCCGGCTGCGGTCCCTCGTCCGTCTCGACGAAGAACGGCCCGGCCAGCGTGCCGACCACCATCGCCTTTTTCTCCGCCGTACGCACGATCGTGCCGCTGGCCGTCTGCAGCCACATCTCGCCGCCGCCATCGTTGCCGGCCACCGCGCCATAGCGCGCCTGTCCGTAGACGCCGGGAAACTGCCGCAGCTCCTTCAGATTGTAGACGTTGCCATAGGCTTCCATCTTGGAAAAGCCGAAACCGCCAACACCGAGGCCGCCGACCGAGAAGCGGTAGCTCCTGCCGTGATAATGCAAAGTGCCGCTGCCGACATTGCCGCTGCCGATGAAGGCGACCTGGACCTGCTCGATGTTCACGGTCCCCGACAGAACGCGCTGCTGGGCGGCCGCGGACCCGCTTCCCAGCGCCACGCCGGCAACGCCCGCGCCGACCGCCCCGACCAGGGCCTGCCGTCGTCCGAGCGCCGGCCGCTTTGGTTCGATCATCAAAATCCTCCCTGTTCGCTCAACGCTCGACGACCGCCGTCGCCTCTATTTCGACCAGCAGCCCCGGAACTGCAAGGGCACTGACGGCGACCAGGGTCGACGTGACCACCGAACCCTTGAGTGTCCTGCCTAGCGCCTTGCTAACGTCGCCCATGTCGCGGATGTCGGTCACATAGATCGTCGTGCGGGCAAGATCGGCGAGGCGCGCGCCGGCGGACTTCAGGCCGGCCTCGATCTTGCGCATGGTGATCGTGGTCTGCTCGGCGGCGTTCTTGCCCCGGACCCGCCCCTTGGAGTCGAGCGACGTCGTGCCCGAGACGAAGACGAAGGGCCCGCTCCTGATGGTACGGACGTAAAATCCGGCAACCTCGGTTCCGTCGGGGAAAAGCTTCTTGGCCATCGCTCGCTCCGCTTCCTGATGCGCTATGGTCGGCAATGTAACGGTCGCCCGGTATCGCGCAAAGGAGAACCCATGTCGCTGGATCGCTATCGCACCGCCGTCGTGACCGGCGCGAGCCGCGGCATAGGCGCCGCGACGGTCCGCCAGCTTCGGATCAGCGGGATCGAGGTCTATGCCGTCGCGCGCTCGGCCGACGACCTCACGGTCCTCGCCCAGGAGACCGGCTGCCGGCCGCTGGCGCTGGACATCTCCCACCGCGACGCCGTGCTGTCGGCGCTGGGCTCGCTCGACGCAGATATCCTGGTCAACAATGCCTCGGCCTTCGCGCGCTCGACACCGTCGTGGGAGGCAGCACCCGACGACATCGACGCGCTGATGGATGTCAACATGCGCGGCACGCTCAATTGTCTGGCCGCCACCGTGCCCGGCATGAAGGCGCGCGGCGTGGGCCACATCGTCAACCTCAGTTCGACCTCGGCTACGTGGGCCCTTCCCGGCATGCCGGTCTATGCCATGACCAAGGCCGCCCTCCACAATCTCAGCCAGACGCTGCGGCTCGACCTCCACGGCTCGGGCGTGCGTGTAAGCGAAATCTCGCCGGGCCGCGTTGAAACAGGCGCCCACCTCGCCCTGCTAGACGACCAGGAGGAAGGCCGCCGCCGCTTCTACGAAGGCTACGACAGCCTGCTGGCCGCCGATATCGCCGAGGCCATCATGTTCGTGCTGGGCTCGCCACAGCGCATGGACGTGAGCTACATGGAGATCGTGCCGACCGATCAATCCTACGGCGGCTCGCAATTCCACCGCCGGGGCCAATAGGCACACCGCTTGCACGCCGGGTAAGTCATGACTGTCAGAAATCTCGCCGCCATCCTCGATCCGACCGCGCCGGACGACCGCCCGTTCATCATCCAGCTCACGCCCGAGGGCGACGAGCAATTCCGCCTGTCGTACGGCCAGGGCCGCCAACGCATAGCGGCGCTGGCGCGCGGCCTGCTGAAGCGCGGCCTCAAGCGTGGCGAGGCCGTGGCCATCGTCGCCGCCAACAGCGCCGACTATCTCGTCCTCTACATGGCAACGATGGCGGCCGGCCTGGTGTCGGTGTGCGTCAACCACAAGCTGCCGCGCGAGACGGTGGCCCACATCATGAAGGACTCAGGCATCAGGCTCGCCATCGCCGATGCCGAGCGCAGCGCCCTGGTGAGCGCACTGGTGCCGACCGTCCCGATGGAGCAGATCGACACGCTGCTCGATGCCGGCCCCTTCGATGCCGTCGATATGAGGCCGGAAGAAGTGGCGATGGTGCTCTACACGTCGGGTTCGACCGGCCTGCCCAAGGGCGTGCCGCTGACGCACGGCGGCTATCTTTGGGCCACCGGCGCCACGCCCGAGCAGAGGCCCGGGATCGAGGGCAGGAAGGTGATCATCGCTGCACCGCTGTTCCACATGAACGGCCTGTTCAGCGCAAAGATGGTGATGATCAACGGCGGCACGATCGTGCTGATGACCGGCTTCACCGGCCGAGGCTACATCCGGGCCATCGATCGCCAGCGCGTCGACATGGTGACGTCGGTGCCCACCATGCTGGCGCTGGTGATGCGCGAGACCGCGGAACTGGGGATGGCCGACCTCGGCTGCGTGACCATGGCGGTCACCGGATCGGCGCCCTCGACGCCCGAGTTCTTCGAGCAGATGCACCGGCTGTTTCCCAACGCCGAGACGGCCAACAGCTGGGGCACGACCGAGTCGGGCCCGCTGGGCTTCGGCCCTCATCCGGACGGCATCGCCAAGCCGATGGGATCGCTCGGCTATCCGCGCAGGGGCATCGAGGTGAAGTTCGTGGGCGGCGCGGAGACCGGCCCGACCGAGGGCGTGTTGCACATCCGGACGCCGGCCCTGATGACCGGCTATCTCAACCGCGAGGCCGACACCAGGAAGCGCCTGCTCGACGGCTGGTACGACACCGGCGACGTGATGCGGCGCGACGAGAACGGCTTCGTCTTCTTCGTCGGCCGCGCCGACGACATGTTCCAGTGCGGCGGCGAGAACGTCTACCCCGGCGAGGTCGAGAAGCTGCTCGGCCGCCATCCCGACGTGGCCCAGGCCTGCGTCGTGCCGGTGCCGGACGAGATCAAGTACCAGCTTCCGGTGGCCTTCGTGGTGCCCCGGCCGGGTACCAGGCCGACCGAGGACGCGCTACGCCGGTTCGCGCTCGACAACGGCCCCGCCTACGCCCATCCCCGCGCGATCTGGCTGGTCAACGAACTGCCACTGGCCGGCACCAACAAGATCGACCGCAAGGTGCTGGTCGATCGCGCGGTGGCGGCCTATGCCCGCGAGGCCGGCCGCCGGGTCTAGCCGGCTTGTATCGAATCGCCTGATCTGGCGCACAAAGCAATCTCACCCTGAGTCGGGCGGGATTCCCTCGCTCGACTCAGGGTGAGGTGAGTTTGCGTCAGTCGCAAAGACTCTAGGAATCGGCGCTGAAGCCGATCTTCTTCACGATCGGGCCCCAACGGTCGTAGCTCTCCTTCAGGAGCGTCGCCAGTTCCTGCAGCGTCGACGACCTGACCTCGAGGCCCATGACTGCAAGACCCTCGACCACGTCCTTCTGGGCGAGTGCGGCCCGAAGTGCCTCGTTGGCGCGCATCACGACCGAGGCCGGCGTGCCGCCCGGGGCAAAGAAGCCGAACCATTCCGAGAACACCAGGTCCTTGTAGCCCTGCTCGGCGAAGGTCGGCACGTTGGGGGCGAAGCTGCTGCGGGTGGCGCCCGAGACACCGAGGAAGCGGATCTTGCCGGCGGCGGCCTGCTGGGTGAACTCGCCCACCGGACCGGAGACCGCCTGGACCTGGCCTGCGACCAGATCCTGGACGGCGGGCTGCGTGCCGCGATAGGCGACGTGCTTCAGCTCGATGCCGCCTGCCTGGCCCAGCAGCACGCCGATGAAGTGCGGCACCGAGCCGGCCGCGGGCGAGCCGTAGTTGGCCTTGTCCGGGTTGGCCTTGCACCAGGCCAGGAACTCCGGAATGTTCTTGACGCTGTCGGGCACGGCGGGGCCGACGCAGAAGCCGAAGTCGAAGACACAGGCGAGCGTCACCGGCGTCACGTCGGTGAAGGCGTTGTAGGCCAGGCTTTTGTAGATGTGCGGGTAGATCATCAGCATCGAGGCCGGCGTCTGCAGAATGACGCTGCCGTCGGTCGCCGCGCCCTTCATCGACTGCACGGCGATCTGGCCGCCGGCACCCGGCTTGTTCTCGACGAGTGCCATCTTGGTGTAGGATGTGCCCTTCAGCGCTTCGGCGACGCGCCGGCAGAGCGTGTCGGAGGTTCCGCCGGGCGGGAAACCGGTGACGATCTTGACGACGTCGAGCGGCGGCGCTGTCTGCGCCCCCGCACGGCTGGCGAGTCCAAAGGCCGTGAACCCGGCGAGTGCCGAGGCACCACGGACGAAGGTGCGGCGATCGTGTGGCATCATGGCGATTCCCTCCATATTCGTGCGCTGTTGTAACCCAATTGTCGTCCGCTTCACAGAACATGCCGGCCGCACGGCATGGGCCGGAAGGCGCCTTGCACAAGGACGCGAACACCGCGATATCTGGTGCGGTCGGACGCGCGGGCTCCTGCGGCCGGCCGATCGATG
>RGPT01000550.1 GCA_010032545.1 Alphaproteobacteria bacterium | reverse complement strand
CGATGCGCTGCTGGAGGAGCTGTCCTACCTGAGCGCCGAACTGGCGCGGCTGATGGCCGGGACGCGCTACCGGATGAGCGCCTCGCGCGCCTACGCCCAGCTCTGCCACGACCGGGTGGCAGAGCTGGACGTGGTCGCGGTGCGCGGCTTCCAGACCCGGATCGACTTCACCGAGCGGCGGCTGACGCCGGCCCTGCGGACCTGCGAATCCTTTTCCGCCCGGCTGGAGGACCTGTCGCAGCG
The DNA here is from genome assembly GCA_010032545.1 of Alphaproteobacteria bacterium. Classification (GTDB taxonomy): domain Bacteria; phylum Pseudomonadota; class Alphaproteobacteria; order Reyranellales; family Reyranellaceae; genus Reyranella. The sequence continues at coordinate 801 of RGPT01000550.1, read as the reverse complement.
GGCCGCCTGGACCAGCTCGCTGCTGACCACGCGGGTCGACACGGCGCTGAGCCGGCAGAACCGCGATCTGCTCGACTCAATGAACCGCCGCTCGGACCTGCAGCTTCGGCTGCAACAGACTGTCGAGGGCCTGTCCGTGGTGGCGATCAGCTACTACGCCATCGGCCTGGTGGGCTATGTTGTGAAGTCGGTGCATGCCGAATATTCGGCGATCAAGCCGGAGGTCGTCACCGGCGCGCTGGCCGTGCCGGTGGTGCTGCTGGTCTGGTTCTTCATCTCGCGCCTGCGCCGCCGGTTGCACGACCGCTAGGCGCTGAGCCACCTAATAGCTACAGGACGTCCAGGCGACGCCAAGGGCGATGGCCAACATGAGCACGAGGTTGAAGGCGGTGGACATCACGCCGATGCCGAGACGCGCGCCAAGACCGCGTTCGGGTCCGCCGACCGCGCCGATCGCTGCGAAAGCCGGCGCGCCGATCAGCGTCCATGCACCGGCATCGGACTCGCAGGGAAATGCCATGCCCAATCCCAGCGCCAGCAGTGCCGATGCCGCGGCGGGCAGGAACAGGCTGCGCATGGCGAACGTACCGGGCTCGACTCGCTCGTGGTCGGGTTTCATAGGAAGTCCCCTGGCTGCGGTCGGAGAATAGCATAGTCGACGGCGGCGGTTTCGCCCGAAAGCAAGCCCGCTCAATCCCGGCACCGCCGTCCTATCTCGGCGCACAGAGCGTCGGCGAACGCCCGTGTCCCCAGGACGCCGTCCAGATCCACGGTGCGCGTCGCCGGCGAGGCGATCAGCGC
>RGPT01000549.1 GCA_010032545.1 Alphaproteobacteria bacterium | reverse complement strand
AGGCGAGCTGGGCCTGCCGCTCGGCGCGCAGCCGCTCAAACTGGTCATAGCCGCCCGGGTAAAGCGTCAGCTTGCCGCCGGTCAGATGCAGGATGTGATCGACGACATTGTTGAGGAAATCGCGTTCGTGGCTGACCAGCAGGATCGTCGCCGGATAGCTCTGGAGGAATTCTTCCAGCCACAGCACGGCTTCGAGATCGAGGTGGTTACTGGGCTCGTCGAGCAGCAGCAGGTCTGGCTGCGAGAACAGCAAGGCGGCAAGCGCGACGCGCATCCGCCAACCGCCGGAGAAGCTATCGAGCGGCCGGTGCTGCGCTTCCTCGTCGAAGCCGAGGCCGCTCAGGATCCGGGCGGCGCGACTGGGGGCGGAATGGGCGTCGATGGCGATAAGCCGCTCGTGGATATCGCCCAGCCGGTGCGGATCGTCGCTGATCTCGCTCTCGTGCATCAAGGCAGCTCGTTCGGTGTCGGCGGCGAGCACAGTGTCGAACGGCGATGCGGTGCCGCCGGGGGCCTCCTGCGCAATATAGCCGAGCCGGCTGCCGCGCGGCATGTCCATGCGGCCGCCATCGGCCTCGATCATTCCGGCGATCAGCTTCACCAGAGTCGATTTGCCCGCACCGTTGCGCCCGATCAGGCCGATGCGGCCGCGCGGCGGCAACTTGGCAGTGGCGCCATCGATGATGGTGCGGCCGCCGAGGCGGATGGTGATGTCGGTGAGGTTCAGCATGTGCGGGTCAGATAGCTTTGCAATGTTTCATGTCAAAATTCCCAAGTCCCGTTCGTGTCGAGCGAAGTCGAGAAACATGTGCGCGGTGTCTCGACTTCGCTCGACACGAACGGATGGGGGGGTTGTATTGGGTCAAAGCGGAGCGGCTCTAGCGGACCGTGCGAGGCGCACAAGCGCTTCGTCGAGGCTGGAGAGAAATCGCGAGCGGTCGGCCTTGCTGAACGGGGCAGGGCCGCCGATCTGGGTGCCGATGCTGTCGCCCCCGGCGCGCAGGTCGGCCATGATAGCGCGGGTCGCAACCGCACTGCCGATCGAGGCC
>RGPT01000548.1 GCA_010032545.1 Alphaproteobacteria bacterium | reverse complement strand
CGCGTCGCTCATCTTGTGCGACACCTCGCCCGCCAGCGAGGTGGTGCCGGAGAAGCCCCACAGCGGCGTCCAGTCGTCGCGCGGGTCCGATTTCTGCTGCACGCCGAAATGGAACAACTGCTGGATGATTTTTGCGCCGTGCCGGTGCACCCGCGTGCTCATCTGCTGGTATTTCTTCGCGATGTCCTCGGCCTCGTAGACATAGTGGCCGGGAATCTGGCTGGAATGGTGGACATGCATGGCGGTGAGGATGATCAGGCCCGTGCCGCCCTCCGACCGCCGCTCCTGGTAGGCCATGTAGCGCTCGCCGGTGTTGCCGGCCTGCCAGAAGTCGGTGTAGGCGGCATGGGCGGTCGAAACCACGCGGTTGCGCAGTTCGATGGGTCCCAGCTTGATCGGCGTCAGCATTTTCATGGTCGTTCTCCCCGTTGTGTCAGCACAGGATCGCCGGCGAGGCGTCCCTGACGCGCGCAAGCCCGGTCAGGCCTACGCTGATGTCCAGTTCCTTGCGGATGATGTCGAGCGCCTTGGACACGCCCGCCTCGCCCGCGGCGCCTAGGCCATAGAGATGGGCGCGGCCGACCAGGCAGGCCTTCGCGCCCAGCGCCATCGCCTTCAGCACGTCCTGGCCGCTGCGAATGCCACCGTCCAGCAGCACCTCGGCGCGGTCGCCGACGGCTTCGACGACGGCGGGAAGGGCGGCGATGGTCGAACTCGATGCGTCGAGCATATTGCCGCCATGGTTGGACACGCTGATGCCGTCGGCACCGGCGGCAATAGCGAGCTGTGCGTCTTCCGGGTTCATCACGCCCGCTTGCCCGGCCAGATGCCGCGCAGCCACTCCACGTCCTTCCAGGTGGCAGACGCATACAGCAGCGTGACGATGTTGGCGATCTCGGGCTCGGCCATGTGCGGCACGAAGTTCCCGAACCGGATCGGCATGGCGCCCAATGTCTTCAGCGCCCAGCGAGGATGCCGCGCATAGGTCAGGATGCTGGCTGGCGTATAGCGCGGCGGCAGCCGGGCGTGGCGGCCGCGGATGGACCGGTT
>RGPT01000547.1 GCA_010032545.1 Alphaproteobacteria bacterium | reverse complement strand
TCCAGTCGGTAGGCGGGGGTGCCGGGGGCAAGAGGCCTTCGATGCGCTGCAGGAGCGAATCGAAGCGCGCCAGCACGTCGGCGAGGTCGGGTTTCGCTGCCATCAGGTACGGTACTCGGCGTTGATCTTGACGTAATCGAAGGAGAAATCGCAGGTCCAGAGCGTGGCATTTGCGGCGCCCCGGTTGAGCACCACGCGCACAGTGATTTCCGCCTGCTTCATGACTGCATTCCCGTCTTCCTCGCGGTAGGCGGGATTGCGCCCGCCTTTTGCGGCAACGAGCACATCACCGAGATACAGGTCGACCAACGAGGTATCGAGGTCGGCAACGCCGGCATACCCGATCGCCGCAAGAATGCGGCCGAGGTTGGGGTCGGATGCAAAGAAGGCGGTCTTCACCAGCGGCGAATGGGCGATCGCGAACCCGATCTTGCGGCACTCGTCGCGGTTGCGCCCGCCTTCGACCTTCACAGTGATGAACTTGGTGGCGCCTTCGCCATCGCGAACAATCGCCTGCGCGAGTTCGACCGACACGTCGCGAATCGCAGAGCGCAGGGCTTCGTACCCTGCGGAAGACCGAGTCTCGACCTTCACACCCGAGGCGCCGGTCGCGACCAGCATGAACGAATCGTTGGTGGAGGTGTCGCCATCGACGGTGATCGAATTGAACGACTCGTCGGCCACTTCCTGCAGGAGTTCCTGCAGGAGACCCGCAGGCACGGCGGCATCGGTCGCCACGAACCCGAGCATGGTCGCCATGTTCGGGTGAATCATGCCGGAACCCTTCGCAATGCCGGTCACGGTCACCGACTTGCCGCCGACCTCGACCTTCCGCGATGCGCCCTTGGACACGATGTCGGTGGTCATGATGGCTTCGGCGGCGCTCGCCCAGTTCGCGGCGCCGAGATCGGCCTTCGCGGCCGGCAGCCCGGCGACGATGCGGTCGGCGGGCAGCGGTTCCATGATCACGCCGGTCGAGAACGGCAACACTTCCTCGGCCGAACATCCCATGGCCGCAGCCACCGCGTCGCAGACCTGCAGCGCGCGTTT
>RGPT01000546.1 GCA_010032545.1 Alphaproteobacteria bacterium | reverse complement strand
CGTGTTGCTCATCAGTTCCACCGCATCGCTCACGCGGGCTTCGGGCCCGAGCTCGGGCACGGTGGCGTCGAAGGCCGAGCGTACGTCGTCCATCCGTCGCATCAGGTGGTCGCCGGCGCTGGCGCGCAGGTCGGTGGCGGTGACGATCCCGAGCGGTTCGCCCTGCGCGCCCATGACAAGGAGGTGGTGCACGCCGTGGCTGCGCATTGACAGCAGGGCCGCAGTCCAGTTCACCGAAGGGGCTGCGGTCAAGAGGGGAGAGGACATGGCCGACGCCGCGGTCGCGCGCCCGCCACCACCCTGGTGCAGTACGCCGAGCAGGTCGGTTTCCGAGACCAGCCCGACCGGCTTGCCGCGATGGGTGACCAGCACGGCCGAGAGCCGGCCCTTCGCCATCAGCGCAGCAACTTTCGCCAGCGGCGTCGCGCGCGGGACGCTCACCACCGGCCGGCTCATGATCTCTTCGAGCGTGGCTTCCGGCCTGCCCAAGGCGTGCCCGCCGGCGCGCCTGCGGGCCGATGTCACTTGGGTTCCCCGCGTGCGCGTGCGAGTTTTGCTTCGAGGACTTCTTCGGTGTCGGCGTAGCGGGCAAGGATGTCCTCGAACGCCTTGCGCTCGGCAAGGAACGCGTCGACGACTGCCGGGTCGAAGTGCTTGCCCCGGCCTTCCATGATGATCTCCACGGCCCGGTCCACCGGCATCGCCGCCTTGTAGACCCGCCTGGAGGCGAGGGCGTCGAACACGTCGGCGAGCGCCATCAGGCGGGCACTCACCGGGATGTCGTCCCCCTTGAGGCTGTCCGGGTAGCCGGAGCCGTCCCATTTCTCGTGGTGCGAATGGGCGATCTCCTTGGCCACGGCGAGGAAGGCGACGGGGTGTTCCGCGTCCGCCTCGGCAAGCTCGATGGCGTCGCTGCCCAGTTTCGGGTGGGTGCGCATCACTGTCCATTCTTCCGGCGTCAGCGGGCCGGGCTTGAGCAGGATGCTGTCCGGGATGCCCACCTTGCCGATGTCGTGCAGCGGCGCCGACTTGGTGAGGAGATCGATGTAC
>RGPT01000545.1 GCA_010032545.1 Alphaproteobacteria bacterium | reverse complement strand
CACCTTGCGAGATCGCGGCCGACGAGCTGCCCCAGGCCGGACCCTGACCCCTCAGGGCAGCAATCGCTGCAACTGCTCGACGAAGCTGACGTACTCGGTGCCATCGGCAGCGACCGGGGTGACCAGCAGCGTGGTGACGCCGGCCTCGGCGAACGCGGCGATGCGCTCGGCGACGTATCCCGGCGGACCGATGAGCGAGATGTTGCGCACCAAATCGTCGGGCACCGCGGCGATGGCCTCGGTTTTCCGCCCGGACAGGTACAGGTCCTGGATGCGGTCGGCAACCTCGCCGAACCCGTAGCGGGTCGCCACGTTGTGATAGAAGTTGCGGCCCCGCGCGCCCATTCCGCCCAGGTAGAGCGCCAGCTGCGGTTTGGCCCAGGCCAGCCGCTCCTCGACGTTGTCGCCGATCGCCAGGGACACCCCCACCATCACATCGAGTTCGCCGAGAGCGCTGTCGCGCTTGGCCCGGCCGGCGCGCAGGGCCGCGCCCCAGATGTCGTCGGCCTTCTCGGGGTAGAAGAAGACCGGCTGCCAGCCCTCGGCGATCTCCGCGGTCAGCTCCACGTTCTTGGGACCCAGCGAGGCGATCGTGATCGGGATGCGATCACGCACCGGCTGGTTGATGATCTTCAGCGGCTTGCCCAGCCCGGTGCCGCGATCGGGCGGCAGCGGAATCTGGTAGCTCCGGCCCTGGTGGTTCACCCGCTCACGGCGCCAGACCTGCCGACAGATCTCCACCACCTCGCGGGTCCGGCCCAGCGGCGCGTCGAAGGGCACGCCGTGGAACCCCTCCATCACCTGGGGTCCCGACGTCCCGATCCCCAGCCGGAATCGACCGTCGGACACGTAGTCCAGCCCGGCGGCGGTCATGGCCAGCAGCGTCGGGGTGCGGGTGTAGATCGGCAGCACTCCGGTCCCCAGCTCGATGCGGGAGGTTCTGGCGGCCAGATACCCCAGCTGGCTGATCGCGTCGAAGGAATACGCCTCCGCCACCAGAACGATGTTCACTCCCTGCTGTTCGAGAACGGCGACGTGCTCGACGGCTTC
>RGPT01000544.1 GCA_010032545.1 Alphaproteobacteria bacterium | reverse complement strand
CCGGGCCGCTCACGCACATCGGCAAGTACGAGGTGCTGAGGAAACTGGGTGAAGGGGCGACGGCCGAGGTGTACCTGTGCGACGACCCCTTCAACAAGCGCGAGGTGGCGGTGAAGGTGGTGTTCGCCGACCGCCTCGGCGACCACGAGGGCGGCAAGCTCTCGCGCAAGCTCTTCATCACCGAGGCGTCGCTCGCCGGCAAGCTGCAGCACCCGCACATCGTGCAGATCTACGACGCCACCGTGGCCGACGACATGAGCTTCATCGTCATGGAGTACGTCGACGGCGGCACGCTGGAGCGCTTTGCCAATGCGAACAGCCTGCTGCCCATCGACAAGGTGGTGGAGATCATCTTCAAGTGCACGCGCGCGCTGGACTTCGCCAACCGCTTGGGTGTCACGCACCGCGACATCAAGCCGGCGAACATCCTCCTCACCGGCGAGACCGACATCAAGATCTCCGACTTCGGCGCGGCGCTGATGGCCAGCGGCGAACAGACGCAGGTGGCCGGCATCGGCTCGCCCGCCTACATGTCGCCGCAGCAGATCAAGGAGCACCCGCTCAACCACCAGACCGACATCTACTCGCTCGGCGTGGTGATGTACCAGCTGCTCACCGGCAGCCTGCCCTTCCAGGCTTCGAACAATTTCTCGATGATGTACCAGATCACCAATGTCGAGCCGCCGCTGCCCTCCTCGCACCGCAAGGAGATCCCGCTCGCGCTCGACAAGATCGTCAAGAAGGCGATGCAGAAGGACCTGGAGCGCCGCTACCAGACCTGGGGCGAGTTCTCCTTCGACCTCGCCGAGGCCTTCCGCAACGAGCACCTCGCCGACCAGAGCCAGGAAGTCGCCGACAGCGAGAAGTTCAACACGCTGCGCGCCATGCCCTTCTTCAACGAGTTCAGCGACCCGGAGCTGTGGGAAGTGATGCGCATCTCCACCTGGGAGACGCTGCCCGCCGGCATCACCATCATGCAAGACGGCGACCCCGGCGATTTCTTCTGCATCCTCGCCTCCGGCGAGGTCAAGGTCACCAAGCGCAAGAAGC
>RGPT01000543.1 GCA_010032545.1 Alphaproteobacteria bacterium | reverse complement strand
CCGTAATAGTTGGCAAGTTGCACGATGCAGAACGGAAAGTCGCCCTGTCCCCACTGGCCGCGCCAGTCGGCGATCATGGCCGTGAGCAGATCGCGATACTCCTTGGACCGCGTCACGTTGCTCTCCCCCTGGTACCAGATCACGCCCTTGATCGCCATCGGCACCAGCGGCGCGATCATGCCGTTGGAGAGCGACGCAGCCACTGCCCTGGCGCTGAGGTTGTTCGGCTTCGGCCGCGCCGAAAGCGCCTCCGCGATGATCGTGTCGTCGGCATCGCCGCGCAAACGGGAGTAGGTCGACCACCCGGCGAAGGCGACCGCCGCGCTGGCGGCGGCGGCGAACATCGCACGGCGGGCCAGAACCGGACGGCCGCCCGACCGGCGGGCATCGATCATGGCCTGCCAATGGGCGGGTATCGGCTGGTCGACTAGGGGGCCATAGGCCTGAGTCAGCAATGCCTTGTCGGCGCGGAACGCCGCCACCCGTGCCTGCAGCTCAGGGCGGTACTGGATGAGCACAGCCACGTCGGCGGCACGCAGCGGATCGAGCTCGCCGTCGATATAGGCGTGCAGTTCCTCGTCCGTGATCAAGGGTCGATCAGTCATCGCTGGCAGTCATCGTTGGCAGTCATGGTTCGCGAACATAGGTCAGCTTGTCCGTACTAGACGTCGTCTGCGGGTTCTTTTCTTCCATCGCCTCGCGAAGTTTCTCCCGGCCCCGGGCAAGGCGGGACATGACCGTGCCGATCGGCAGATCGAGCACGTGTGCGATGTGTTTGTAGGAAAGATCCTCGATCTCGCGCAGAACGAGGATCTCCCGCGACTCCGACGGGAGGGCTGCAAGTGCCGCCGCGATCTGCCGTCGCCGATCGTCCGCCAGCACGCTCTGCTCCGGATCCGGACCATCGGCAGGCCGGTCCTCCGCCTCCTCGATCGGACGCTCGACCATGCCCTTGCGCGCCCGCAGGTCGACCCAGGCGTTGCGTGCGATACCCAGCAGCCATGGCCTGGGCTCGCCGCCGCGGAAGGCGTGGAAGTAGCGCAATGCCCT
>RGPT01000542.1 GCA_010032545.1 Alphaproteobacteria bacterium | reverse complement strand
GCCGCCGCCAAGCCCGCGGCCGAGAAGAAGCCGGCTGCTGCCAAGAAGCCCGCCGCCAAGAAGCCGGCAGCGGCGAAGACGGCCGCCGCCAAGCCCGCGGCCGAGAAGAAGCCGGCTGCAAAGAAGCCTGCAGCATCGAAGAGCACGGCAACGAAGTCCGCAACGTCCACTGCGAAGGGTGCTGCCAAGCCTGCGGCGAAGAAGACCGCCGCGGCCAAGCCTGCCGCGAAGAAGGCGACCAAGGAGAAGGGCTCCGAGTGACCTCGGGGCGCCGGGCCCTCGGTCGCCGCTGACCGTCCCCGGCGACCAGGCGGAAGATGTCCGATACCACGAACGACACCGGCGAGCAGCTCCTCTGCAGTTTCTGCGGCAAGTCGCAGCGCCAGGTGAAGAAGCTCATCGCAGGCCCCGGCGTGTACATCTGCGACGAGTGCATCGACCTCTGTAACGAGATCATCGATGAAGAGGCCGTCGCGGCTCCTGCGACGATCGAGTCGGAGTCGCTGCCGCGGCCCCGCGAGATCTACGAGGTGCTGAACGACTACGTGGTGGGGCAGGAGGAGGCCAAGCGCAGCCTCGCGGTGGCGGTGTACAACCACTACAAGCGCGTGCAGGTGATGCAGTCCGACGACTCGGACATCGAACTGCACAAGAGCAACATCCTGCTGCTCGGTCCCACCGGTTGCGGCAAGACCCTGCTGGCGCAGACGCTCGCCCGCATCATCAACGTGCCCTTCGCCATCGCGGACGCCACGGCCCTCACCGAGGCCGGCTACGTGGGCGAGGACGTCGAGAACATCCTGCTCAAGCTCATCCAGGCCGCCGACTTCGACATCAAGCGCGCCGAGACCGGGATCATCTACATCGACGAGGTCGACAAGATCGCGCGCAAGTCGGAGAACCCCTCCATCACGCGCGATGTGTCGGGCGAGGGCGTGCAGCAGGCGCTGCTGAAGATCCTCGAGGGCACCACCGCATCGGTGCCGCCGCAGGGCGGGCGCAAGCACCCGCACCAGGAGTTCCTCACCATCGACACCACGAACATCCTGTTCA
>RGPT01000541.1 GCA_010032545.1 Alphaproteobacteria bacterium | reverse complement strand
ACGCCCAGCTCGCCGGGCTGGTGGAAGTCCAGCAAGGCGACAAAGAACGTCGCCGAGCGGACCCGGTCCTCGCCCTTGGCCGCGAGCCAGGCCAGCGTGCTGCCAAGCAGCGTCCCGCCAAGGCAGTAGCCGATGAAATTGACCTTCTTCTCACCGGTGGCCTTTTCGACCGCGTCGAGGGCCGCAAGCGGGCCTTCCTTCATGTAGTCGTCGAAGCCCTTGGCCGCGAGCTTCGCGTCGGGGTTGACCCACGAGATCACGAACACCGTCTGGCCCTGGTCCACGGCCCACTTGATGAAGGAGTTCTTCTCGCGCAGGTCGAGGATGTAGTACTTGTTGATCCAAGGCGGGATGATCACCAGCGGCGTGCGTGAGACGGATTTGGTCGTGGGCACGTACTGGATCAGCTGCATCAGGTCGTTCTGGAAAACGACCTTGCCCGGCGTCGTGGCAACGTTCCCGCCGAGCTTGAAGGCCTTCTCGTCGGTCATGCTGATGCCGCCCTTCTCGAGGTCGCCGAGGAGGTTGTCCAGGCCCTTGAGCAGGTTCTGCCCGCCCGAGGAGAGCGTCTCGCGCAGCACCTGCGGGTTGGTCAGCGCGAAGTTCGAGGGCGCCAGCGCATCGAGGTACTGGCGCGTGAAGAACGTCACCTTCTTCTTCGACTCCTCGGGCAGGTCGCCGACGCCTGCGACCGCATCCTGCACATGCCGCGAGGTGATCAGGTAGGACTGCTTGATGAAATCGAATACGAAGCTCTGCTGCCACTCGTCATCGCGAAACCGGTTGTCGCCCTTGCCGGGCGCGGCCACCGGCTGCGCTTCGCCGCCGAACATGCGCATCCAGCTCGACTGCCACAGCTTCATGTAGTCGATGGCCAGGTTGGTGGAGAACGCGGCCAGGGCGTAGGGATCCGTCAGCATGCGGCCGTAGAGGTCCATGAAGGCCTTGGCGATACCGAGCTCGTCGGTCACGCCGGCCGAGACGCCGGGCGGGTGCTTCTGCGCAAAGTCGGCGAGCAGCTTGCCGGCGCGCTCTGCGACTTCGGCGTAGACGCGGGCAGTCTGGGCCGCGTCCATCGG
>RGPT01000055.1 GCA_010032545.1 Alphaproteobacteria bacterium | reverse complement strand
ATTAAGTGTGCCACTCGAGACTGCGTCGTGGACCATTCGCGGGCATCAAAAAGCCCGAAGGCCGTGCCCTCGGGCGCGTGACGGGCGGTATCTACCGATGGCCCACCCCCGTGAGAATAGTCGCATAACCCTGCAAAACAAGCAATTTTGGGAGCACTTTGGGCGAAACTATCGTCTCTCAGTCCGCCGCCGCCGGCAGGTTGAACTGCAGCTCGGCCAGCCGGGCATAGAGCCCGCCGCGGCGAACGAGGTCGGCGTGGCGGCCGACGTCGACCACCCGCCCGCCGTCCACCACCACGATCCGGTCGGCCTTCTGGACGGTGGCGAGGCGGTGGGCGATCACCAGGGTCGTGCGCTTGTGCATCAGCCGGTCGAGCGCCTGCTGGACCGCCAGCTCGCTCTCGGCGTCGAGCGCGCTGGTCGCCTCGTCGAGCAGCAGGACCGCGGGATCGCAGAGAAGCGCCCGGGCGATGGCGAGGCGCTGGCGCTGGCCGCCCGACAGGCGCAGGCCGCGCACGCCGAGGTCGGTGGCGAAGCCCTGCGGCAGGGTTTCGATGAAGCCTGTCGCCGAGGCGGCATCGGCGGCGGCGCGGACCTCTGAATCGGAGGCGTCGGGCCGGCCGTAGCGGATGTTGTCGGCGACCGAGGCGCTGAACAGCACCGGCTCCTGGGGCACGATGGCGAGCGCGCGGCGCAGCTCGGCGAACCGGAGCTCGCGGATGTCGACGCCGTCCAGCCGGACGGTGCCGGCCTCGGGGTCGTAGAAGCGCAGCAGCAGGTTGAAGACCGTGGTCTTGCCCGCGCCCGAGGGGCCGACGATGGCCACCGTCTCGCCCGGTGCCACGGCGAGGTCGAAGCGGTCGAGGGCGAGCGAGTCAGGTCGCGTCGGATAGCGGAAGGAGACGCCCTCGAAGGCGACGGTGCCCTGCGTCGGGCGGGGCAGCGACATCGGGTTGGCGGGCTCGACCAGCACCGGCGGCTCGGCCGCCAGCTCCGCCAGCCGTTCGGCCGCGCCAGAAGCGCGTTGAAGATCGCCGATGGTTTCGCTGATGGCGCCGCCCGAACTCGCGACCAGGACGGCATAGAAGACGAAGGCGGTGAGGTCGCCGGCGCTGATGCGGCCGGTCAGCACGTCGTGGCCGCCCATCCACAGCAGGAAGCCCACGGCGGCAAAGACGATGAAGATCACCAGCGTGGTCATGATCGCGCGCCGCGTAATGCGCCGGACAGCTGCCACGAAGGCGCGTTCGGTGGCCTGGCCGAAACTCTGCGCCGCACGATCTTCCTGGGCGAAGGCCTGCACGGTGCGCACCGCATCGAGCGTCTCGCCGCCCTCCGAAACCATGTCGGCCATGCGCGCCTGGGCCTCGCGCGACAGCGCCCGGACTTTGCGGCCGAACAGCACGATCGGCGCCACCGTGAGCGGCACCACGGCCAGCGCCATGAGCGCAAGCTTGGGGTTGGTGACGATCAGCATGACGATGCCGCCCGCGCACATCAGCGAATTGCGCAACGCCACCGAGGCGGAGGAGCCAATCACCTGTTCGATGAGCTGCGCATCGGCCGAGATGCGGCTCATGACGTCGCCCGAGCGCTTGATCTCGAACCACGCCGGGCCGAGGCGTACGACATGGGCGAACAGGTCCTTGCGCAGGTCGCCCACGACGCGTTCGCCCAGCCACGAGACGAGATAGAAGCGCGTGCCCGAGGCGATCGCCAGCACCACGGCCACGGCCAGCAGCGAGGCCAGCGCATAGTTCAGGATATCGGGTCGGCCCTGGGCGAAGCCGAGATCGATCAGCGCCCGCAGGCAGGCGCCGAACGCCAGCACCGTGCCGGCCGCGACCATCAGCGACAGGGTCGCCAGCACCACTTTGCCGCGATAGGGCTTCAGGTAGGGCCACAAAAGGCCGAGGCCGGTCAGCCGGTTCATGGCGCCCGCCAGGCGAGGGCCAGGCCCAGTTCGGCAGACAGAGTTTTCAGGAGATCGGCGTCGCCCCGCGTGTCGCGCCACTGCCCCGACACCTCGTCGAAGGCGTAGTGCCGCGCGCCCGATTTGGGCGAACTCAGCCAGATCTGCCGGGTGGGCGCATGCTTGTTCACCAGCCAGACCCCGCCCTCGCCTTCGACGGTGAGGACCCCGCCCTGCAGCTCGGCATCGGCATGGTCGCCGATTCCCTCTTCAAGGGCGGCGAGCAGGCTGTCGGCGAGGCTTTCGAAGGACGTATCGGCCATAGGCCCGGCCGGTCTACAGGGCCGCCGACGGCCCGACAACCGACTTGTCGTGGAGGTCGTTGCATAGGGCATGCCCCCTCCGGGGGCACTTCCCCGGCTTTGCGGGGGCAGAACGGAAAACGATCTGCCCCCCATTTCGGAAGAGGTGGCCCAAAAAGGCCGGAGGGGCTCGGAGACGCGCCTGTCGGCTCCCTTGAAACGAAGGGGCCGGGCCGCTATACACCGCGCCCTAATGCGCCGGCCGGTCGGAAATCGGCCTCGAAGCGCTGGAGAAGGTTCATGAAAGAGAAGATTCACCCCGACTACCACAAGATCACCGTGGTGATGACCGACGGCACGTCCTTCGAGACGCGGTCGACCTGGGGCAAGGAAGGCGCCAGCATGCGCCTCGACATTGATCCCAAGACCCACCCGGCCTGGACCGGCGTGCGCCAGAGCATCGATCGCGGCGGCCGCGTGCAGCGCTTCAAGGATCGCTTCGGCATGACCGGCACCGCCACCGCGGCCATGGGCGCGGGCCTCAAGTCGTCGGGCGCCAAGCCCGAAGAGAAGCCGGCTAAGGCTGCCGCCAAAAAGAAGTAAGGCCGGGATTATCCCGAGCCTCTGCTAGACTGTCCGCCATCGTCCTTTTGGGGGAGACGGCGTGATGAAGTCTGTTCGAGCCGTTTGCGCGCATGATTGCCCCGACATGTGCTCGCTCGTCGTCGATGTCGACGACGGCAAGGTGGTGCGCGTCCAGGGCGATCCCGACCATCCCTACACGGCTGGCTTCGCCTGCGGCAAGGTCAACCGCGACGCCGACCTGGTGAACTCGCCGGAGCGTCTCAGAACTCCTCTCAGGCGCACCGGCCCCAAGGGGTCGGGCCAGTTCGCGCCCATCACCTGGGACGCGGCGCTCGGCGAGATCACCGCCAAGTGGAAGGCGATCATCCAGGAGAGCGGCCCGCTCGCCATCCTGGGCTATGCCTACTCGGCCCATCAGGGCCTGATGAACCGCGGTCTGGTGAACGGCCTGTTCCATGCGCTGGGCACCTCTCGCCTGCAGGGCGGCACGGTCTGTGACACCTGCTGCGAGGCGGCCTGGGACGTGACGGTCGGGCCGGTGGGCGGCGCCGACCCCGAGTCGGTCGTGCATTCCGATCTCGTCATCTCGTGGGGCGCCGACCTCGCCGCCACCAACGTCCATTTCTGGGCACTGGCCGAAGAGCAGCGCAAGAAGCGCGGCATCAAGATCGTCGTCATCGACCCACGCCGCACGCGCAGCGCCAAGGCAGCCGACCTCCATCTGCCGATCCGCATCGGCACCGATGCCGCCCTGGCGTTGGGCATCATGCACATCCTGGTACGCGACAGCCGCGCCGACCGCGCCTACATCGCCAAGCACACGCTGGGCTTCGATCGGGTCGAGCGCGAGATCCTGCCGAAGTTCACGCCCGCCCGGACAGCCGAGATCACCGGCCTCGGCGTTGCCGACATCGAGAATCTTGGCGCGATGTACGGCACCGCCAAGGCTGCATTGATCCGCCTCGGCGAAGGCATGACCCGCCTCACCCACGGCGGCCAGGCCTTGCGTACCGTGGTTCTGCTGCCGGGCGTCAGCGGCCACTACGCCGCGAAGGGCGGCGGCGCCCTCCTCCTTACCGCCGCGTCGTGCGATCTCAACTATGCCGCTATCCGCAAACCCTCAGGCCCGGCCTCTGCGCGCATGGTCAATCACCTGCGGCTGGGCGAAGAGCTTCTGAACATGAAGGGCCCGCCGATCCGCGCCCTCTATGTCTCCGCAAACAATCCGGCCGTAACCTGCCCCGAGGTCCACAAGGTACAGAAGGGCCTGATGCGCGAGGACCTGTTCACGGTCGTGCACGATCCCTTCATGACCGACACCGCGAAGTACGCCGACATCGTGCTGCCGGCTGCAAGCTATCTCGAGACCGACGACCTCTACCGCGCCTATGGCGCCTACTGGATGCAATGGGGCCGCAGGGCCGTGGAGCCTGCGGGCGAGGCGCGTTCCAATGTCGACGTGGCGCAGGCGCTGGCCCGGCGCATGGGCCTCACGGACGCGATCTTCTCGCTCTCGCCGCAGGACGCCGCGCGCGAGATGTTCAAGGGCTCCACCGGGCCCGCCTCCAGGGCCGATCCCGCAAAGCTTTTCGCCGGCGAGCCGATCCACATCGCCCACGATTGGCAGGGACAGCAATTCAAGACGCCGTCGGGCAAGCTCGAGTTCTATTCCGAGCAGCTGGCCAAGCAGGGACTGCCGCCGATGCCCGACTGGGTGCCCGATCCAATCGAGGCCGTCGAAGCCGCCAGATGGCCACTGCGCCTGCTGACGGCGCCGGGCTACTTCCAGGCCCACACCGCCTTTTCGGGCGTCGGCTTCCTGCGCAAACGCGAGGGCAAGCCCTTCTGCATCCTGCATCCCGAGGACGCCGCCAGGCGCGGCCTCAAGGATGGCGACGAAGTGCGCCTGTCCAACGACCGAGGCACGATCGGCCTGGTCCTGAAAGTATCCGACGAGATTCAGCCCGGCATCGTGCTGGTTCCCGGCCAGCGCCCGGTCGGCGAGGCGGTGTCGGGCACCATCAACATGCTCTGCTCCGACCGCTACACCGACATGGGCGAAGGCGCCACCTACCAGAGCACGTGGCTGGAGGTCGGCGCCTGGAAGGCCGCCGCGGCAGCCGAGTAAAGCTCGGCGTTACTTGACGATTAACTCCGCAGCGACCTGGACGCGGCCACTCAGTCGCGCCTTTTCCAAGGCATCGTAGTCCTTGTTCGTTTGCTTGGCATAGGCCAGGGCAAACTTGGCGATGGCGTCGTCCAGCTCGGAGCTGTTGCCACAGTAGCCCGCAATCATTGCCGGATCACCCGACTTGGCGTGCGCCAGGGCCAACGCCCATCCGCATAGGCCGCAATACTCCTCGAACGTCTCGAGCTGTTCGACCTCGCCCTCGCCAAACGTGGCACTGCCCTTCATGTCGGCGAGCTGGCGAACGTAGAAATGCGCATTGGGGCCTTCGCCCCAGCCGAGAAAGATGTCAGGCGCGCCTTGCGTAAGACGCTGGCCAACAACGACGCGCCGCCCCTGGTTCTGGAACGGCAGCCTGCTTTCGACATAGGGCGCCAAGACCGATGTCTGGGCCTGCTTGACCTGAAGGAACAGCGGATCGTCGTTGTCGATGCCCTTCAGCAGGACCACCCAGCATCCAGTGCCCACGCTGCCGACACCGACGACCTTGCGCGCCGAGTCGACGATGCGATAACGCGACAGCAGCTTCCGGCGGTCATAGGCCAGCGATTCGATATAGGACCGCAACATCAGATCGAGAGCCTTGTCGATCGGCATGCCGTTCTCGAGATGGGTCTCGCGGACGATCAGCGGCACTTCCTCGATGATGCGATGCTCGCCATCGACGTGCTCGGTAAGCTTGTCGAGTACCTGCACATGGCCTTTCTCCCGTGCCTTGGCCACGAGACGCTCGGCGCGCTTGCGTGCCTTGGCGGAGAGCACGTCAAGCACCGACCGTTCGTCGATGCTGCTGTACCAGACCTCGAGGTAACCCATCTCGGCGTAGCGGCGGATACGCTTGCGATAGGAGCTCACGATCGCGCGGGCCGCGTCGGCCGCCTTGTTCTTGTCTCCCAGGGCCCAGGATGGACCTCGTCGAAATCGTTGATTGCGAACACCAGGTTGCGCTCGGCCGAGGCAAAGACGCCGAAGTTGGAAACGTGCATGTCGCCGCAGGCGTTGACAAACAGTCCCGTCGTCGGCGTCAAGGCGAGATCGGCGGCCATCACGGCCGCCGAGCCGCGCAGGAAGGCGAACGGCGAGGCGAGCATGCGGGAGAACCGCACCGGCACGAGTTTCTGCACGCGGTTGACGTTCTGCTGCTCGAGGATCGCGATGGGATCCGGCCGCGCGTGGCTCTTCTTGAAGTGGGCATGGTCGGTGCGGGGCACCTTGTCGCGCAATGCCTTGCCCATCGCGAAGCGCTCCTTCACCGAGGGCCGCTTCTCGGTGAAGCTCGCAAGCACCGCAAGGTCCTCGGTCGCTTCTCCAAGCCGCCGCAGGTGCGCAGTATCCTCGGCGTGCCGCCGGACGGTAGTCATCTTCCGCTCCCCCTCATTCGACCGGCCTAGCCTAGCAGGTTCGCTCAATTTGAGGCAGCCAACTGCGGCATTCTTCGATGCGAGACAATGAGACTCTGGATACGGAAACCGAATGGACGCGCCGTCACGGGTCTCGTGAACGTCCGTGAACGCCTCAATGGGCCAGACGAATATGGCTCAGACGAACTTGTGCTGCGTCCGCTCGCGCCTCGCGAGCTTCGGCACCGCCTGCCCAAGGATCAGCGTCTTGAAGTGCTCGCTCTGCTGGTGCTCGGCGAACGCGGCTTCGTCCCTGAAGACTTCATAGAAGAAGAACTTCGTGGGCTCGGTGAGAGATTGATGAATCTGGAAGGCCTTTACGCCCGGCTCGCGCTGGGCCTGGGGCAGGAATTTCCCGATGATGCCGACCAACGCGTCTACTTCTTCGGGCCTCGCCTCCCAGAAAGCGGTGACGACCAGACCGTCCCGGAACATGTTCAAGTCGGCCATGAATGTCTCCTGCATGAATGCGACGCCCGGACCATAAGCAGACGGCGGCTGCCGAGGTTTCGGCGCGGGCCGAAGCGAGATTGACGTCCGAAAACCGCGAGCACCGCCCGCGTGCACGTGGGAAACTGCGGTCATGGAACTCCTCGATCGCAGGACCTTCTATCCGGCTTTCCAGACCCGCGACGCCCGCTTCGACGGCCGCGTCTTCGTGGGCGTGACGTCGACCGGAATCTACTGCCGGCCGATCTGTCCGGCCCGCACGCCGAAGTTCGAGAACTGCCGGTTCTTTGCCTCGGCAGCCGCCGCGCAGGAGGCGGGCTTCCGGCCCTGCCTGCGCTGCCGGCCCGAGATCGCACCGGACCTCGCCTTCTGGCGCGGCTCGGCCAACACCGTCAGCCGGGCGCTCGCGCTGATCGCCGAGGGCGCGCTGGACGACGACGAAGCCGGCGTCGAGGCCCTGGCAGAGCGGCTGGGCATCGGCGGCCGGCAACTGCGCCGCCTGTTCCAGCAGCATCTCGGCGCCTCGCCCCTATCCGTCGCCCAGACCCGGCGCGTGCTCTTCGCCAAGCAGCTCCTGCACGACACCCGCCTGCCGATGGCCGAAGTGGCGATGTCCGCCGGCTTCGGCAGCGTGCGCCGCTTCAACGAGACCTTCCGTGCGCTCTTCGGCCGGCCGCCGAGCACGTTGCGTCGCAAAGGCGGTGTCGACACCTCGACGCGGGATGGCGTCACGCTGCGCCTGGCCTACCGGCCGCCCTACGATTGGCCCGGCATGCTGGCCGCCCTTGCCGCCCGCGCGACGCCGGGCAACGAATGGATCGAGGAGGATGTCTGGCATCGACGGATCGAGCTCGACGGCGCGAACGGCACCGCGTCGGTCGCCCATCTGCCGGCGCGCCATTCAGTGGCGGTGACGGTCCGCTTTCCTCGGGTAAAGGCGCTGCCCGTCCTCGCAGCGCGCATCCGGCGCGTCTTCGACCTTGGCGCCGACATCGCCACGATCGGCAGTCATTTGGCGCGCGACCCCAGGCTCGCGCCGCTGGTCGCGCGCCGGCCCGGCCTGCGCGCGCCGGGCGACTGGGAACGCGAGACGATCGTCCTGGAGATCGACGACAGCACGCCGCGGGCGTGGCGACCATGGCACGCCTATGCCGTGCAACATCTGAGGATGGCGAAGCATGGCTGAGCAGTTCCTGTTCCTCGTCGACCGGCTGGCGACGCCGATCGGCGAACTCCTGATCGTGGCCGACCGTGCGGGCAGGCTGCGCACCATCGACTGGACCGACCACGAGGCGCGCATGCGCCAGCTGCTCGACCGCTACTATGGCAAGGGCCGCTACACGCTCGACCAGGCGCGCGATCCGGGCGGACTCACGCGCATCCTGCGCACCTACTTCAAGGGCGACATCGAAGCGATCGACAGACTGCCGGTCGAGACGGCCGGCACTCCGTTCCAGACCAGCATATGGCGGGCGCTACGCAAGATCCGCCGCGGGACGACCATCAGCTATGCCGAACTGGCCAGGCGTGTCGGCCGACCGCGCGCCGTGCGTGCCGCCGGCCTCGCAAACGGCCGGAACCCGATCAGCATCGTCGTGCCCTGTCACCGCGTGATCGGCTCGAACGGCAGCCTCACCGGCTATGGTGGCGGCCTGCCCCGCAAGAAGTGGCTTCTCGAGCACGAGGGCGCACTCGGCTAACTCAGGGCCGCAGGTCGATGCCCTTGTAGAGCGCGGCGCTGTAGATGGCGTGAGCGCGGACGTTCTTGATCGACTTCTTCGCCGCGAGGAAGAGCTGCAAATGGGCCGACGGGCTCATCAACGCCTCGTCGTGCATCTTGCGCTGGACCTCCCTGAAATACTACTCGCGGTCCGCATCGGTCGTGGCGGCCCGCGCCGCGTCGAGAAACCGGTCGGTCTCGGGGGCGTTCCACATAATCCGGTTGGGCGCTGGCCGGTTCTTCGAGTGCTAGTAGAGATACATCGGCCGCCGGCAGAGGTGTAGGGCACCGACAGCGTCCAGATATCGCAATCCTGCTGGGCGATCTTCTAGAAGAACACCGTCGGATCCCTGGTCCGGATCTTGATATCGATGCCGACCGTGCGGACAGCGCCCTCCAGGGCTTCCGAAAGCTTGGGATTCTGCCCAACCGTGCAGGAGGACATGAGCAGCTCGAGCCGCCGGCCGTTCCCGTAGCGATAGCCTTCGGGGCCCATCTTCCATCCAGCCTCGTCCAGAAGCCGCTTGGATTTCTCGGAATCGCACTTGGCCAAATCGTCGAGCGTCACCGGCTCGAAGTCGAGTGCCTTGGGGAGAACCAGCGACCGCGCGGTCTCAACCAGGCCAAAGAAGATCTGCTGCAGCGGGTTCAAGCGGCAGAAGTCGGGCTGGCCCGAAAGCATGGTGGCTATGGGCGTGGTCTCTTCCGGCACGATGCGCCAGATCATGCGCTCGCAATTCACCGGGCGCTTGTCGGTGTACATGCCGGTCGGCGCCTATCTATAGCCGAACTACGGTCTTGTGATTAGCCGCTAATTGACGCCCTGACTACTTGCCCGTTAGATCGACTCATGCCGATCCGCTTCACGATCGATCACAAAACTCGCTTCGTCGATGCAAAGTTCGACGGCGTCATCGTCCTGAAGGATGTCGAGGACTTCTGCGACACACTCGTCGGCCAGGACGCCTTGCCCTATCGCAAGCTGATCGACGGTCGCACTGCCATCGGCAAGTACGACGACAACGACGTCATGGCGTTGGGTGCCCGCTTGAGCGCCTACGCTAGCATGGGCCCGCGCGGAGCGCTGGCGATGGTCCCCGCCGATGCGGTCTCGCTGGAGCTTACGGACCGGATCATTAACCTCGGCAAGGACGGACGACCCGCCAAGGCTTTCCGCTCGATCGACGAAGCCCGCAAGTGGCTCCTCGCCCAGCCCGAAGCCTAACGTTTCGACGCCATCACGTTGCGGCGCTTCAACCGCAGCAGCGACGCCGGGGCGCGGCCATCCTCGGTGGGTTGGTACACGATGCTAAACAAAGTACGCGCGCGAGCGAGCGCTTCGCCGAAACCCTTCTGGTCGCTCTCGAAAGAGTCGAATCCACAGCGCAGCATGAAGGCGACCTGGTCCTGCAGCACGCCGCCGGTAGCGCGCAGTTCGCCACGATAGCCAAGGCGGCCGCGCAGCAGCCGCGCCTGGCTGTAGGCGCGGCCATCGCTGAACTTCGGGAAGTCGAGCACGATGAGACGGAGGCGACCGACGTGGGGCGCCAGGTCCTCGACCGGATCGGTGTTGGCGAGCGCGACGGCAGGCCAATCGAGCCGCTGCCGCCAGTCGGCAAACGACAGCGCCACGTAGGTCGCGGGCAGGCCGCCCGCCTCGTTATACAAGGGCATAGACTCGCTCCTTGAAGGGCTGGGCACCGATGCGCCGGTGGGTGTCGACGAAACGCTCGCCCGGGATGCGGGCGTCGAGGTAGGTGGCGACCAGCGCATCGACGGCCTCGACGACCTTGTCGGCCGTCACCGCCGGGCCGAGGATCGTGCCCAGCGCCGTCTTGCCGAAGTCGACGTCGCCGCCCAGGCTAAGCTGGTAGAGTTCGACGCCGTTCTTGTCGACGCCCAGGATGCCGATGTGGCCGACGTGGTGATGGCCGCAGGCGTTGATGCAGCCTGAGATCTTGATCTTCAGATCGCCGATGTCGTGCTGCCGCGCCAGATCGGCGAAATGGTTGGAAATGCGCTGCGCCACCGGGATCGAACGCGCGTTAGCCAGGGCGCAGTAGTCTAGGCCCGGGCAGGCTATGATGTCGGTGATCTTGCCGACGTTCGCCTCGGCAAAGCCGAGCCGGCCGAGTGCCGCATACACCGCCGGCAAGTCTTCGATGGCGACATGTGGGAAGATCAGGTTTTGTTCGTGACTGACCCTGAGTTCGCCGTGGCTGAAGGCATCGGCAATGTCGGCCATGCCTTCCATCTGAACGGCGCTGGCATCGCCCGGCGGCGCACCGGCGGGCTTCAAGGATGCAGTCACGATCGCATGGCCCCCCACGCGATGCGGCGCGACATTGGATTTCAGCCATAGCGCGAAGTCGCGGTCTTCCAGCCTCAGCGCCTCAACGGCGGCCACCAGACTGGACCTGGGCGGCAAATGCGGTGGTGCGAACTGGCGCGCGATTGCCTCGACGGTCTCGTCGCTGAGGCCCAACAGGCCATCGCGAATCTCGGCATACTCCGCCTCCACGTCGGCCCGCATCTTCTCGACGCCGACCTCGTGCACCAGGATCTTGATGCGGGCCTTGTATAGATTGTCACGCCGGCCGTAGCGGTTGTAGACGCGCAGTGTGGCTTCGAGATAGGCCAGCAGCTCGTTCTTGGGCAGGAACGCGCGCAGCGTCTTGCCGATCATCGGTGTGCGGCCAAGGCCACCGCCCACGATCACCTCGAAGCCGACCTCGCCCGCAGCGTTGCGCCAGAGACGCAGGCCGATGTCGTGCACGCGGACGGCGGCGCGGTCGTTCGGCGAGCCGGTGATGGCGATCTTGAACTTGCGCGGCAGGAAGGTGAATTCGGGGTGAAGTGTCGACCATTGGCGCACGATCTCGGCCCAGATGCGCGGGTCCTCGATCTCGTCCGCGGCGGCACCGGCGAAGTGATCAGCGGTAACGTTGCGGATGCAGTTGCCCGACGTCTGCAGCGCGTGCATGTCGACTTCGGCCAAAGCCGCCAGCGCATCGGGTGCGTCCTCGAGCTTGATCCAGTTGAGCTGAAGATTCTGCCGGGTGGTGAAATGGCCATAGCCGCGGTCGTATTTGCGCGAGATCTCGGCCAGCTTGCGCAGCTGGCGCGACGACAACGTCCCGTACGGAATTGCGATCCGAAGCATGTAAGCGTGGAGCTGCAAATAGAGGCCGTTGGTGAGCCGAAGCGGCTTGAACTGCTCCTCGGTCAGTTCGCCCGCAAGCCGGCGGCGCACCTGGTCACGGAACTGGTCGACGCGCTCGGCGACCAACGTGCGATCGTACTCGTCGTAGCGATAGAAATGCGTATCAGGCATAACGCACCGCTTCGGCCGCTATGGCATCGAACGTGAGCCCAGACGCGCGGATCTTTTCGCGCAAGGAGAGCGGCTCGATGACCCCGCCCTCTTCTTCGATCACCGCAACAAGGAATGGGTCGATCACCGAAAAGGCCTCGGCCCGTGCACGTTGCAGCAAGATCTCCCCAGCGCGGCCTTCGCGAGCAACGGCGGCCAGATCGAGCCGGGTCGTCCACTCGCCCGCGTCGTTGAGCCAAACGACGACACCGTCCGAAAGCCGATTGGCGCTCGCGACCTGAAGGTCACCACTGAGATTCTTGGCCATTACGACGCCTCTGCGAGCAGCGGACGCCCGGCATTGGCTGCATAGGCGGCGACCTCGCCCACGATGATGAGACTGGGACCGGAGTCGCCACGGGTGTGGGCGGCGGCGAGCCGCGCCAGGTCGGAGAGCCGGCCCAACGAGACTCGCTCATCAGGTCGCGTGCCGTTCTCGACGATGGCGACGGGCGTGTCGGGATGGGTGCCGGCGTCCAGGAGTCGGTCACGCACGGAAGCGGCGCCGGTGGCGCCCATGTAGATGGTGAGCGTGTGCCCTTGCGCGGCCAGCACGGGCCAAGTGTCGCCGCGGCCGCCGGCGCCATGGCCAGTGACGATTGTCACGGCCGAGGCCAGGTGTCGGTGGGTAAGGGGAATGCCGACCGAGGCGGCGACACCCGGATCCCCGGCCTTCAGGCGCACCACAGTCTGGCCGGCACGCACGCGACGCACCAGCTCCGCCTCGATGTCGGCCTGGGCCCAGCCCGCCTGCCCCTTGCGTTTGCCAACGGCCACAAGCTCGGCGTCGCGGCGGGCTCGACCGAGAATGGCCGACGGTACCAACTCATCGTGCAGGATAGCATCGGCCTCCTGGAGAAGCTGTGCGACCTTGAGCGTCAGAAGGTCGGGATCACCTGGCCCGGCACCCACGATATGCGCGATTCCCACCGGCGAGACCCGCCGACGCACGGCATCGAGTTCTCCCAGAGCCACGCGCCGCGCGCCGGCCTCATCGCCGGCCAGGGCCAGCCGCGCGGCTGGACCTTCGACAAGGCGGCGCAAGAAGCCACGACGGCGGGCCGGGTCGGCAATCAGGGTCTTGGCTTGGACTCGGAACGTCCTTGCCAGTTTTGCCAGGGCGCCGATCCGTTCGGGAAGAACGGCCTCGATACGTGCCCGGAGAACGGTTGCCAAGGTCGGGGATGCTCCCCCGGTCGAGATCGCCACCACTACACCGTCGCGCTCGACGATCGCGGGCAGGATGAAGTCGCAGAGCGCCGGACGGTCGGCCACGTTTACCGGCACACCCGCGGCCTTAGCGACGCGCTGCGCCGCCGTGTCGCCCTCCAGCGTCCCCGTCGCAATGAACGCTGCTGCCGAATCGCGGAAGTCGGCGACTACGGTCGAATCGGACGGCAGCCTCACCACCTTGGCGCCAACCGATTGCACGAGATTGGCGCGACGATCCGCCTCGGCCCCCAGGCCCACGACGACGACCTTGCGGCCAACGAGATCGAAGAACAGCGGCAGGTGCTTCACGACACCGCAGCCCGCAGCAGGACATTGAAGGCCAGCATGGCCGATGCCTGAGAGATCGACAGGATCCAAAGGATGGCCTCGTGTTTGCGAAAGAACTTGGACATGCGGGCACCGATGCTTCGGTAGATTCTTGATCTGGCGATGTTTCGCACATCCGCCATGGCTTGAATTACCGAAGGTTTCGGGGCCGGCAGAAAATTCTTCCGTCCAGCCAGCACGGAGAGGAATTTTCCCTCTTCCGACTTTTGCCCTCCCCCTTGAAGGCCCAGCGGGGCTTCCTAAATCTGGGTTGTCGCCCGTGCCCATCCCGGGGCGGGCGGCAACACCCATCGCTCCTGAGAGGATGAAACATGCGTACTTTTGACTATTCCCCGTTCTATCGCGCCACCGTCGGCTTCGACCGGGTCTTCAACCTGCTGGATTCGGTCGCCGGTCAAACCGGCAGCAACGGCTATCCGCCGTACAACATCGAGAAGTCGGGCGACAACGACTACCGCATCGTGATGGCGGTGGCGGGCTTTGCCGAGGCCGAACTCAATGTGACCCAGAAGGAAAACGAGCTTCTGGTTACCGGCCAGACCGCTGCCGACGGCCAGGACGACAAGCAGTATCTCTATCGCGGCATCGCCGGGCGCAACTTCGAGCGCCGCTTCCAACTCGCAGATCATGTGAAGGTGACCGGAGCGAAGCTGGCCAACGGCCTGCTCACGATCGAGCTGCAGCGCGAAATCCCGGAAGAGAAGAAGGCGCGCGCGATCCCCGTCGTCGCCAACGCTCAGCCGGCCCTCACGCACTAACTGTCTCCGAGAAGGGCGTCGCGGGAGACCGCGTCGCCTTTTTTCGCCCGACTGGTTTCGCTAGACTGGCGGCATGACCCTGTCCGCCCAGCTCACCCACTTCGGCATCCATGCCACCGATCTCGACCGCATGGTCGATTTTTATACCCGCGTCATGGGCTTCGTGATCAGCGACACCGGCGTCGGCAGTTCCGGCGCGAAGATCGTGTTCATGACACAGAACCCGGAATGCCATCACCAGTTCGTGCTGTTCGACGGCCGGCCAGCCGACATGCCGTACAATCCGGTGAACCAGATTTCCTTCCGGCTCGACTCTCTCGATACGCTGAAGGCCTATCGCAAGGCGTTGGTCGCCGAGGGCATCACCCAGCACCGCGTCACCGATCACGGCAATGCCTGGGCCTTCTACTTCAAGGACCCCGAGGGCAATCCGGTCGAGATGTACTGCGATACGCCGTTCTACACGCCGCAGCCGTGCGGCGAGCCGCTCGACCTCGACCAGTCGAACGACGAAATCCTGGCGCGCACCGAGGCGATGTGCCGGAGCCGGCCGCGCTTCATGTCGCGCGAGGCCTGGATGCAGGATATCCAGGCCAAACTGAACGCTCGCCACTAGAGAAGCGGGTCGGCTCCAGGGTCGCGGTGCAACTAGGCCGATGGCCCAGTCTCAAGAGGTGCATGGATTGATGTTCGGCAAGGTGTTTATGATCGCCGTGTTGGCGATGATCGCATCGTTTCCCGCCCTGGCGCAGAAGGCGGAAGGGGTCGACACGAAGGCGTTCGGCCCAATCGATTTCGAAGTAAATGGAAAGCGGGTTACAGGTACCTATCCGAAATACCAGGGCCGCCTTCAAGGAACGGAAGTCGCCCCGGGTGTGGTGACTGGCTACTGGTCGCAGCCGAAGAGCGGCCAGCCATGCCCGACCCAGTGGAACGGCACATATGCTTGGGGACGATTCGTCATTACGAAATTCAACCAAGCCACGATGGCCGGCCAATGGAGCTATTGCAACGCCGAGGCCACGCGCGACATCGGCTTCCGCTAGCCACGGCGGCGGCCGCCAGGGGCTTCCCTCCCCCGCTTCCGGGGGAGGGTGCCGTCGAGCCTACTTCTTCGCGTACTTGCCGGTGAGCTGCGGCGTGTGCGGGCCCTCGCCGCCCTTTTCCTTGTGCTGCAGCCGCGTCGTCCGCGCCCACGTGCGCTTGAGATCGTCCTTCACGCCGAACCTGAGCGTGCCGATCTTCTCGACCGTCAGTTCGATCTTGTCGCCGTCCATGAAGGAATTCAGGCCGCGATGGTTGGTGCCGGTGGCCACGATGTCGCCGGGCTCCAGCGTGTGGATCGAACTCACCCATTCGATGATGCGCGGGATGTGATGCGCCATGTCGGAGGTGTTGAACTTCTGCATCACCCGGCCGTTGTTGGTCAGCGTGATGTTGAGGTTCTGCGGGTCGGCGATTTCGTCGGCCGTCACGATGCAGGGCCCGATTGGCGCGAAGGTGTCGCGCGACTTCATCTGGAAGAAGACGTTGCCCGGCGGCGGCAGGCCGCGTGCCGAGCCGTCGATGAAGCAGGTGTAGCCGAAGATGTGCTTGAAGGCGTCGGCCGGGGCCACGCGCGTCGCGCGCTTGCCGATGACCAGCGCCATCTCGGCCTCGCCCTCGAAGATCGAGGCCGGGGCATCGGGCAGCACCATGGTGTCGCCATCGCCGATCACCGCGGTCGCTGCCTTGTGGAAGGCGTTGATGGCGGGCTTCTCCGGCAGGGTGCCGTCTTCCATGTAGTTGACGGCCATGCAGACGATGTTGCCGGGCTTCGGCACCGGCGGCCGCAGTTTGACACCCGACACCGGCACGCCCTTGCCGTCAGCCGCGGCCTTCTCGACCTTGGCCTTGTAGGTATCCCATTTGGCGATCAGGCCGATGATCAGGTCCCGCGCGTCGATATGCAGGATATCCTTCACCGCGTCGGTGACGTCGACGACGTTGTCGCCCTTGATAACGCCCAGGCGATAGTCGTTGAAATAGCAAAGCTTCACTTCTTGTCTCCCCCTTCGAGTACTGATTTGGCGACACCCGCCGCCGACATGGCGGTGGGCCAGCCCGAATAGAACGCCATATGCGTGATGATCTCGACGATCTCGTCCTTGGTCACGCCATTGTCGACGGCTCGGGCGACATGGCCCTTGAGCTGTTCGGTGCGGTTCATGGCGACCAGGGCCGCAACGGTAATAAGGCTGCGGTCGCGCTTGGAGAGACCGGGCCGCTCCCACACGTCGCCGTAGACGACCTTTTCGGTGAGATCGATCAGCTTGGGCACGAACGACCGCACGGCGTCGCGGGCGGGGTTCGAGGCAGGTGGCTTGGACATCATCTCTCTCCTCTTCGAGTGAATGGCTACTTCTTCGCCTGCTGGATGGCCCGCCATACGTTCTGCGCGGTCGCCGGCATCGCCACGTCCCTGACGCCGAGCGGCGCCACGGCATCCAGTACGGCGTTCATCACGGCCGGCATCGCGCCCACCGTGCCCGCCTCGCCGGCGCCCTTGGCGCCCAGAGGATTGTACTTGGTCGGCACCGGATTGCTCTTGACCTCCATGCTGCACATCGTGTCTGCGCGTGGCATGGCGTAGTCGAGGAAGCTCGCGGTGAGCAGCTGGCCGCTGTCGCGGTCCCACACGACCTGCTCGCTCAGGATCTGGCCGACACCTTGGGCGACGCCGCCATGGATCTGTCCCTTCAGCCCGGTCGGGTTCATCACCGTGCCGACATCGTCGACCACCGCATAGCGCTCCAGCCTGACCTCGCCGGTATCGGGATCGACTTCGACCTCGCAGATGTGGCAGCCGTTGGGATAGGTGTCCTTCTGGCCGAGATAGGTGGCGTTCTCGTAGAGCCCGCCCTCGAAACCCTTCGGCCACTTGGTCGGGTTGAAGGCGGCCATCGCCACCTGCTTCAGTGTCACCGTCTTGTCGGTGCCGGCGACCTTGAACACGCCGTCGGCGAACTCGATGTCCTGCTCGCCGGCCTCGAGCAAGTGACTGGCCAGCAACTTGCCCTTCTCGATCACCTTGCCGGCGGCGGTGAACAGCGCCGAGCCGCCCAGCACAGTCGAGCGCGAGCCGTTGGTGCCCATGCCGAAGGCGACGCGATCGGTGTCGCCGTCGATGAACTGCACGTCGGCCGGATCGATGCCGAGGCGCTCGTTCAGGATCTGCTTGAACATCGTCTCGTGACCCTGGCCCTGGTTCTTGGTGCCCATGAGCAACGCGGCCGTGCCGCTCGGGTTGAAGCGGATCTCGGCATATTCCGGCTGCGCCGTGCCCGCGGCCTGCTCGATGGCATTGACGATGCCCAGCCCGCGCAGCTTGCCGCGCTTCTTGGAGTCCTCGGTCCGCGCTGCGTAGCCCGCCACGTCGGCCAGCTTGATCGCCATGTCCATGTTCTTCTCGAACTCGCCGCAGTCGTAGAACGGCCCGACCGGACTCTGGTACGGCAGGGACGCTTCCGACAGCATGTTCTTGCGCCTGAGCTCGACGCGATCGACACCCAACTCGCGGGCCGCGTCGTCGATCAGGCGTTCAATCAGATAGATCGCTTCCGGCCGCCCGGCACCGCGATAGGGCGCGGTCGGATTGGTGTTGGAGAGCACGCCGACCACGTTGATGTAGGCCTTAGGGATCAGGTAGACGCCCAGCACGGTGCCGATCATGCCGAACGGCGACAGCAGGTTGCGATCCGAACCGACATAGGCGCCGATGTTGGCCAGCATGTTGAGGCGAAGCGCCACGAACTTGTTGTCCTTGTCGAGCGCCAGTTCGATCTCGCCGATATTGTCGCGCCCGTGCTCGTCGGCCATCACGGCTTCGCTGCGCTCGCAGGTCCATTTCACCGGGCGCAGCAGCTTGCGCGCCGCCCACAAGGTCAGGCGGTGCTCGATATACTGCCAGCCCTTGGTGCCGAAGCCGCCGCCGACATCGCCCGCGATCACCCGCATCTTGCTTTCGGGCACCTTGAAGACGTTCTGCGCCAGCATGTTGCGCACACGGTGGGGATACTGCACGTCGGCATAGAGCGTCATGCGGTCCTCGCCGGGATCGTAGACGCCCAGCGTTCCGCGCGGCTCCATGTACTGGGCATGCACGCGGGTGATCTCGTAGCGCCGCTTGATGACCTTGGCGGCGCCCTTGATCGCCTCGTCGGTTGCCGCCTTGTTCCCGCGTTCGGTGAAATTGGAGATGTTGTCGGGGCAATCATCCCATACCGCCGGCGCGCCGGGCTTCACCGTGTCGGCGGTCGCGGTCACCGACTTCAACGCCTCGTAGTCGATCTCGACCAGATCGACGGCGTCCTTGGCTTCGGCCAGAGACTCGGCGATCACCATCACCACCGGATCGCCCACATAGCGCACGCGATCGGTGATGAGGGGCGGGCGCTGCGGGGCGTACATCGGCTTCCCGTCGGGGCGCTTCCTCGGCATGTTGGCCTTGGGCATGCCGAGCCCGTCGGCCGCCACGTCGTGGCCGGTGTAGACCGCAAGCACGCCCGGCGCCTTGCGCGCCGCCTCAACATCGATCGACTTGATCAGCGCATGGGCATGCGGCGAGCGTACGAATACCGCATAAGCCTGCCCCGGAAGATTCACGTCGTTGATGTAGCGGCCTTGCCCGCGGAGCAGGCGCGGATCCTCAAACCTCAACACCGGCTGACCGATCCCATACTTGCTCATGCGCCCATACCCTCCCTATTCTCCGCCCCGACAGTAACGGGAGTCCGGCCAATGAAAAGCTACAAGGTCGTCGAGTTCGGCAAACCACTGCAGAAAGTCGAGGAGCAGAACCCGACCCCGCGGGGCACGGAAGTCCTGGTGCGCGTCACCGCCGCCGGCGTCTGCCACAGCGACGTCCACCTGTGGGAAGGCTTCTTCGACATGGGTGGCGGTAACAAGGTTTCCACCCAGAAAACAATGAATCCGCCGCGCACCATGGGCCATGAGATCGTGGGTGAGGTCGTGGCGCTGGGTCCCGAGGCCAAGGGCGCCAAGGTCGGCGACAAAGCCGTAGTCTACCCTTGGATCGGCTGCGGCAAGTGCTGGTATTGCCAGAGCGGCACCGAACATCTCTGCCCGACGCCGTGTGCACTCGGAGTGAACAACGATGGCGGCTACGCCGATCATGTCCTGGTTCCGCATGCGAAGTATCTCTATCCCTACGGCAACCTGCCCGTGGAACTCGCCTGCCTCTATGCCTGCTCCGGCATCACCGCCTTCGGCGCGGTCAAGAAGGCGGTCGGCCAGGACGGCGGCAAGCCGATACTGGTCATCGGCGCCGGCGGCGTCGGCTTGATGGGCGTGCGCTTCGCCAAGTCGGTGCTGGGCCGCGAGCCGATCGTGGCCGACATCGACGAAGGCAAGCGCAAGCTTGCGCTTGAAAACGGTGCAGTCGCGGCAATCGACCCCCGTGACAAGGAGGCCCGCAAGGTCGTCCAGGAACTGACCGGCGGCACCGGCGTGGGCGCTGCGATCGATTTCGTCGGCGCCGAGAGCACGGCCCAGTTCGGCCTGCGCGCGCTTGGCCGTGGCGGCCGGCTGATCATCGTCGGGCTATTCGGCGGCAACTTCTCGATCCCGCTGCCGATGTTCGCCTTCACTGGCTGCCAGATCGTGGGCTCGGTCACCGGCAGCCCGGCGGAGATGAAGGAGATGATGGACCTCGTCACAGCCGGCAAGGTGACG
>RGPT01000540.1 GCA_010032545.1 Alphaproteobacteria bacterium | reverse complement strand
CGCCATGATAGACCTTGCCGTCGAAAGTCACCCGTCCGGTCGGCGCATAGGTCGAGCTCATGATCGGCAAGCGCCCGCCGCCGAACATCCGCGCGACATGGGCATCGCTGCTATAGACCGAGGCGACCATCGTCGCCGCCGAATTGGCCATCAGCGACCATGCCGTCGCGCCGTCGGAGCTCGCCAGCTCCTCAACCATCGTCATGAACTCGACCGTCGACGCGTCCGACCCGCCCAGTTCGCGCGGCACCAGCAGCCAGAACAGCCCGGCCTCCCGACATGCCTCGACCACTTTGGGCGCCATCGTCATCCCGCCGCTGCCACCGGAGATGAACGTCCCTATCACGTTCCCCGCCGTGACGGGCACGTTCAGCACCGAAGGGTGCTCGGCATCGTGGTGGATCGTCACCCACGATGGCGCCTGCTGCAGCAGGTGGCCCTGGCCCAGCATGTCGAACACCGTCACCGCCGGGTCCTGATCCGACGAACTGATCCTGAGGCCGATGCGGTGCCCCTTCTGGAACACGTTGGCGGTCGGCATGATGTTGATGTCATAGCGCTGCGGCCGGGTGGTATCGACCGGCTCGGGCGCGGTGAAATCGTACTGCCACAGCCACGGGCGCGAGGTTTCCGGGTTGGTCCGCCGCATCGATCCCTTGAGCCACCCGCGCGAGAGCAGGCGCTGCCCGCCCTCGGGATCGATGTCCCACAGCGAGAGGAACAGCAGCAATTCCGGCCGGTTGGTCGATGCATGGATCGTCGCCGTCAGCGGCCCGATCACTTCGGTCCGCTCGACCAGCGGAGGCGTCGCGAAGGAAAGCCCGCCGCGCGCGTTATAGACGTTGTCCTCGAAGCTTGATCCGCCCTCGTGCGGCCAGTGCTCGTGCTCGCTCAGCAGACCGCCGCTGTGGAGATAGAACGGATGCCAGACTGTCTCCGGCAGCGGCCAGTCCGCCGCCGCCTTCCACGATCCGTCGCCCCCGGTCACAAACAGCCGCACGTCCGGCCCGTCCATCACGCCGGTATCGTTGCCCTTCAGCCAGTGGTCGAACCAGCGCAGCGATTCGAAGGCATACTGG
>RGPT01000539.1 GCA_010032545.1 Alphaproteobacteria bacterium | reverse complement strand
TGGCCATCGCCGAAGGACAAGGAAACCGCCTCCGACGCGACGCCTCCGCCGCGGCAGGAAGTCGTTCCCGTCGGGCGTGATGACGGCCCGGTGGCCGAGGCGCCCGCCGAACCGGAGATTTCATTCCAGTCGGCGCCCACGACCACCGCGATCCAGAGCGTCACCAACGAGGCCAAGCGCTCGAATGCGCCGCCACCGCCTCCGCCCGACTACAAGCCCCAGTTTGGCGGGATGTATGACAAGCGCGCCAAGGTCGCCGCTGCGCCTGGCATCGCGGTCGGCAGCATGGCGGACTTCTACCGTTACCAGCAGCAGCCACAGAACACCGAGAACTATGCCCACATGGAGGGCAACCCGGTGAAGCAGGCCGCGGCCGAGCCGGTCTCGACCTTCAGCGTCGACGTCGACACTGGCGCCTACTCCAACGTGCGCCGCTACCTGAACCAGGGCTCGTTGCCGCCGGCCGACGCCGTGCGGGTCGAGGAACTGGTCAACTATTTCGACTACGCCTACCAGCCGCCCGGCGACAGGTCGCGGCCGTTCGCGGTCTCCACCGAGGTGGCGCGCACGCCGTGGAATCCGGAGACCTACCTGCTGAAGGTCGGCCTGAAAGGCTACGAAGCGCCGAAGAACGCGCGGCCGCCGGCCAATCTGGTGTTCCTGATCGACGTGTCGGGCTCCATGAACTCGGCCGACAAGCTGCCGCTGCTGGTGTCGTCGCTGAAGATGCTCACCAACCAGCTGCGCGACGACGACCGCATCTCCATGGTGGTCTATGCCGGCGCGGCCGGCGTCGTCCTCGAGCCGACACCGGGCAGCGACCGTGCCGCCGTCCTCGCCGCGCTGGAGCAGCTGCAGGCCGGCGGCTCCACGGCAGGCGGGCAGGGGATCAGCCTGGCCTACGCCATGGCGCAGAAGTCGTTCATTAAGGGCGGCATCAACCGGATCATCCTGGCGACCGACGGCGACTTCAACGTCGGCGACACCCGCGTCGACACGCTGAAGGACTATGTCGCGCGCCAGCGGTCCACGGGCGTGTCGCTGTCGGTGCTGGGCTTCGGCACCGGCAACCTGAACGA
>RGPT01000538.1 GCA_010032545.1 Alphaproteobacteria bacterium | reverse complement strand
CCCCCCGCCCATGGCCAAATCCAAGACCTCAAAAACGCCCGCCGCCGCCAAAAAGGCGGCTCCCGCCGGATCCGGCCGCCCGACCGCCGCCATTGTCCTGGCCGCTGGCCAGGGCACCCGCATGAAGTCGCGCCACCCTAAAGTGATGCACAAGGTGGCCGGGCGCACCCTCGTTGGCCATGTGCTGGCCACCCTGAAGGACGAAGCCGTCAGGCCGGTCGTGGTCGTGATCGGCCCGGACATGGGGTCCGTCGCGAAGGCGGTCGCCCCTCATAAGACGGTGGAGCAGACCGAACGGCTCGGCACCGGCCATGCCGTGTTGCAGGCCCACGGCGCTTTGCGCGGGTTCGAAGGCGACGTGCTGATCGTCTACGGCGATACCCCGTTCGTCACGGCGGCCACCTATGCCCGCATGCGTGCGGCCCGCGCCGGGAAGAAGCCGCCGGCGATCGTCGTGCTTGGGTTTGAGCCGAAGGATCCCGGTGGCTATGGCCGCCTTGTCGTCGGCAAGAAGGGCCTGGAGCGTATCGTCGAGGTCAAGGATGCCTCGCACAAGGAGCGCAAAATCCGCCTGTGCAACTCCGGCATCATGTTGGTGGATGCCGCGGTGTTGTGGCGCCTCCTGCCGAAGGTGACGAACAAGAACGCCAAGGGCGAGTTTTATCTCACCGATCTCGTCGGCTTGGCGCGCAAGGCCAAACTCACCTGCGCGGTGGTGAACGGCGATGAGGACGAACTGCTCGGCATCAACAGCCGCGCCGAACTCGCCGAGGCCGAGGCCTTGCTGCAAGGGCGCATGCGCCGCGCGGCGCTGGAGAACGGCGCCACGCTCACGGACCCCGGCACGGTCTATTTCAGCGCCGATACCGTCGTCGGCCAGGATGTGGAGATCGGCCCCTTCGTTGTGTTCGGCCCCGGCGTCGTCGTCGCGGATGAGGCGGTCATCAAGGGCTTCTGCCATATCGAGGGTGCGTCCATCGCGCGCCGCGCCGTTGTCGGCCCCCATGCGCGCCTGCGGCCGGGGGCGGAGATCGGCCCCGATGCCCACGTCGGCAACTTCGTGGAGATCAAGAACGCGG
>RGPT01000537.1 GCA_010032545.1 Alphaproteobacteria bacterium | reverse complement strand
TTGCCGTCGTGGGATCCCCAGCTGCTCGCCGCCGGCGCCTACAAGTACGCGCCGTATCTCGGTGTGGCCGATCTGGAGAACGAATTTCGCGCGTGGCGGCTGCTGTATCACGAAGATGGATCGACGGCCACGGTCAGCGTCAGGGAGATGGCCGGCCAGCGCTCGTTGGTGATCGATGGCAAGGTCGACGCGTCGAATATGGGCGACATGCTGACGCAGCGGCTGCTCGGGCTGCTTCCCGTTCTGCTGCATCGCCAACCGGAAAGCGTGCTGGTGCTTGGGCTGGGGAGTGGTGTGACAGCAGCGTCGGCGCTCGCACCCGGCGCGACGCAGCGCAGGGATCTTGTCGAGATCTCACCGGAAGTGGTGCAGGCCTCGGCATTCTTCTCGAAGGAAACCGGCAGCGTCCTGTCCGCGGCGGGCGTCAACCTTATCGTCGCCGATGGGCGATCGCACCTGGCATTCACCACGCGCCAGTACGACGTGATCGTGTCCGAGCCGTCCAATCCCTGGATGGCCGGCATCGCGGCGCTTTTTACGCGGGAGTTTTTCGAGACGGCCCGCGCGCGACTCAAGCCGGACGGCGTCATCTGTCAATGGGCGCACACCTACGACATCAGTCCTGGCGACCTCAAGTCGATCGTGCGGACCTTCACGTCGGTGTTTCCAGAATCGACGATGTGGCTGGTGGGGGACGGCGACTTGCTGCTGATCGGCACTAATGGCGCGGCCATCGAGAGCCACCTCGCGGCCCTTGCCGCGGACTGGAGGAGCGAGTCGACCTCGAAGACGCTTTGGGACGTGACCGTGAGTGACGCGCAGATGCCTTTCCTGTTGATGTCGCTGCTGGTCGGCGGACCGTCCGAAATGCAGCGCTACAGCAGCGGCGCGACCGTGCAGACCGACGATCGGATGGCGCTGGAGTTCACCGGGCCTCGGGCGATCTACGGGCGGTCGGTGGCGGACAACACGGCAGAGATTCTGCGGCTCGCCGACGGTGAGCCCTCGTCTCCTGCCGCACGCGCCATCTTGGCCCGCGCCACCGACGACGCATGGGCCGCCGCCGGGGCCATGGAGATT
>RGPT01000536.1 GCA_010032545.1 Alphaproteobacteria bacterium | reverse complement strand
GTCTGGCCTCGGGCCTGAGCGCCATAGGCCAGCAGCGCGCCATTCGGCGACGTGACCGGTTTCATGGCAACCGGTTCCTCGACGGTTACCGGCTCATCGCGACCGGTGGCGAGATCCCGGCGCACGAGCCGGCTCGACGCCCCATTGCGGCTGCCATACGGCCTCGGCGTGACGCTCGCGTAGTAGAGCCATTTTCCATCAGCGGTGACATGCGCACCGTATGGACCGGGGGGCGGCGTGGAGACGAGAAGTGACGCGGCGCCATTCGCATTCGGTACAATCTTCTCGCCGGCGCCGGTGGCCACGTCGAAACGCCAGAGGTCGGCTGTGCGGCCCTCGAACACCGTGGCGTAGATGCTGCGCCCATCGGCTGACCACTCGGGCGACAGCATCGTTGCCCGTCGCATGGTGGTGAGCGCACGCGGGTGCTCACCACCCGGCCCTGCAATCCAGATGTTGTCCGATCCGTCGCCGTCGCTCACGTACGTCAACGATGCGCCGTCGCGCGAGAACCGCGGCTGCGACTGGAACGCCGTGCCGGTCAGGATCGCGCGGGCCGGACCGCCGCCCACTGGCATGATATAGATGTCACCGAGCAGCTCGAACGCGATCGCTCGTCCGTTCGGCGACACGTCGAGCGAAACCCAGGTACCTTCGTCGGTGCTGAACCGTATCGCGCGCGCAGACGGCGGTGGCGCGGCGCCTATCCGGCCGCCCTGGCCGATGGCGATCGAGGTCATCAGGAACGGCGCAAGCATCGCGACTGTCGGGATACGCATGGTGCGGCTCACAGCAGTGGGGGAAAATTCAAGATGCGACTGTGAATATACTTCTGGCCGTGACCGGGATTCCCCTGCCCTTCTCCCCCCGCCGACTCGTCATCGGCGCCAATGCGCACGCCGAACTCAAGGCGTTCATCGGCGAGCGCCGGCCCGATATCGAAATCCGCGGCGCGAAGTTCACCGACGTACCAGCTGCCGACCTCGAGTGGGGCGACGCGTACATCGGGTTCAAACGTCCGCCGTCAGCGGCCGACGCAGCGGCCGCATCTGGCATGATCGGCAGCATGGGCTCGATCCG
>RGPT01000535.1 GCA_010032545.1 Alphaproteobacteria bacterium | reverse complement strand
AACCCCTCGATCAAGGTGCTGTACCTGTCCGGCTACACCGACGATGCGGTGCTGCGCCACGGCATCCTGCCCAATGACACGCACTTCCTGCAGAAGCCGTTTGCCCTCCATGACCTGGCCGTCAGGGTCCGCGTGATGCTCGACGGCGCTCAAGCTCCCGGCCCCGCCGCCGATTTGAACTGAGAAGCCGTCCACCTGGCCGCCTCGGTGCGGGCATCCCCTGATGGGGTGACCCACGAAGTGCGCCTGGCAGGCCGCGCTCAGGCTGGAGGCCACCCTCGGATGTCCAATGTGATCGCGCTCGATCTGCGCCGCAGCTCAGACGGCGACAATGAAGTGGAATGGTTGCATAGCTTGATCGATCAGTCCCTCGGGCTGCTTCGTGACCTGCTGGCCGCCGGCGGGGAACCCGAACGCACCGATCTGTCGAGCCGCATCGAACATTGCCGCGCCGTGCTGGCCGTTGATGACGAAGCCGGCGTCGCCCGCGCCCTCAGCCAACAATGCCTGTCGCGCTGTCGAGAAGTGGTCTCGCACGCCAAGCAGCAGGAGGTCGATCGGCGCCAGGAGATGGCCTCGCTCGTGGCCCTGGTTCGCGAAGCGGTCATGACCGTCGGCGCCGAGGTCAGCACCTTGCACTCCAGTGTGGGCAGTTCCGCCGATCGATTCCAGGCCATCACCGCCCTTGACGATCCGCGTCAGATCAAGCTGCGGCTGATCGCCGAGGTCAACGCCCTGAAGCAGGTCACCGCCGAGCGGCGGCCCCGATCGCGCTTCGTGCTGGCGATGCTCGACGTCGATGATTTCAAGAGCATCAACGATACGCACGGCCACGCCATCGGCGACCAGGTCCTGGTGACGCTGGCGCAGGCGCTCCTCGCCTCGGTGCGGCCCGGCGATCTCGTCGCCCGTCTCGGTGGCGATGAGTTTGCGATCCTGGCGTCGGATCTCACGCTGCGCCAGGCGGAAGGCCGCTTCGCCAGGACCATCTCGTCGCTCGGCCCGCCACCCGACGGCTCCGGCGGCACGATGAGCTGGACCCCAAAGGTGAGCTGCGGCCTGGCGGAATTCTCGGCCGGT
>RGPT01000534.1 GCA_010032545.1 Alphaproteobacteria bacterium | reverse complement strand
CGTCGCCAGGAAGGCCAACGCTTATGCCGCCGGCACGGCCATCATGATCCCGAAGAAGGCGATCTCGGTCATCAGCGCGGCCGGCCAGCCTTTCCATGACGCCGCGGCCGACGTTGCCTTGTTCTCCGCCCTCAAGGCCAACGCCACGGTTCCGGTGCAGGAATTCGACCTTGCGATCAACGACAAGGAGGTCGCCCAGGCCTGCGCCTACAAGTTGATCGAGCTGATCGGCTGTCGTTCGTGAGACGCCTCATCGCCCTGCTGCTGGCGGTCTTTCCGCTTTACGGGGCCGAGTACTTCGTCGCCCCCGACGGCAATGACGCGAACGATGGCTCGCCGGCCAAGCCCTTGGCCGGCCTGATGAAAGCCCAGTCGCTGGCCAAGCCCGGCGACACGGTCTGGCTCCGCGGCGGCACCTACAAGGCCACGGAAGCGCAGATCGCCCGTCGTTATCGTGCCTGGGTCTACGTCAATCTCTTCACCAAGAGCGGCACCGAGGCCGCCCCGATCACCTACGCCGCCTACCGGGACGAGAAACCGGTCTTCGACTTCAGCGACGTCCGGCCGGCTGACATCCGCATCAACGCCTTTCAGGTCACCGGCTCCTGGCTCCGCTTCAAAGGCTTCGAGGTCGTAGGCGTGCAAGTGAACTTCAAGCGCCATGGTCAGTCCTGCAACATCGAGAACCGCGGGAGCCATAACCTTTTCGAACGGCTCTCCCTGCACGACGGCCAGGCCATCGGCATCTACGCGCTCGACGGCTCGCATAACCTCTTCCTGAACTGCGACGCCTACCGGAACCACGACTACACGTCGGAAGACGGCAAGGGCGGGAACGTCGATGGCTTCGGTTGCCACCCGGCCAAGGGCGCGATCGACAACGTCTTCCGCGGATGCCGCGCGTGGTTCAACAGCGATGACGGCTACGACTGCATCTCCGCCCATGAGAGCGTGGTCTTCGAGAATTGTTGGGCCATGTACAACGGCTACTCCGCCGATTTCAAGGCGCTGGGCGACGGCAACGGGTTCAAGGCCGGCGGCTATGGTGCCGCGACGGGCGACTGGCTTCCGGACAAGGCC
>RGPT01000533.1 GCA_010032545.1 Alphaproteobacteria bacterium | reverse complement strand
TCTGCTCATCACCGTGATTGCACGGCGCCGACGCCTCAGCTTCAACTTGCGCGCCGCCACCGTGACCGCGATTCCCTTTGTTACCGGTATCGGCACCGTGCTGGCCTCCGGGCGGCTCGGCGGCTCCCTCATGTTCTTTGTTTCCAGCACGGTCATCGCGAGTTGCTTCTTCGGCCGCCGTGTAGCCTTCGGCCTGATCGGCGCCAGCGTCGCGACATTGATCGTGATCTTCATCGGGTTCCGCACGGGCGTCCTCACGCCGCAGTTCAGTCCGGTTTACGACCTCAGCATGGTGACGATGGTCTCGGTGATTGCCTCGTTCCTCTACGCCGGCGCCGCACCCGTGGTCGCGGTTTACGCGATCTATCAGGCGCTGGAAGTCGAACGCGTGCGCGCCAATGCCGCCGCCGAGGCGCGCACCGCCTTCCTGGCCAATATGAGCCACGAGCTGCGCACGCCCATGGCCGGCATCATCGGCATGGCTGAGTTGCTGCGCGACCACCAGCTGGGGGGCCAGCACGAGGCCATCGCCGCCAATCTGATCGGCGCCAGCCGCAACCTGATGGCGGTCCTCAACGACCTTCTGGATTTTTCCAAGTTCAAGACCGGCCGCATCCTGATCGAAACCGTGCCGTTCAAGCTCTCCGAGATGGCGGGGGATCTTTCCGCCACGTTCTCGACCCGCGCCAAGCAGAAGGGCCTCGTGTTCCGTGTCGAGTTCCCAAACCACTTCCAGGATGATCTGGCCGGCGACGCCCACCGCATCGCCCAGGTGCTGTCCAACCTGCTCGACAACGCCATCAAGTTCACGGCCGACGGCGCGGTAACCCTGACCCTGGAACAGGCCGAGGACAGCGCCGGCCTGATGCTGATCGGCACGGTCACGGACACCGGCATCGGCATACCGCCCGAGCAGCAGACCGCGATCTTTGAACCGTTCGTGCAGGGAGACTCCTCGATCTCGCGCAAATATGGCGGCTCGGGGCTGGGCCTGGCCATCGCTCGCGGCCTGGTGCAGGCCATGGGCGGCGAGCTGGGCTTTTCCTCAAAACCGGGCCACGGCTCGGCGTTCAAGGTCAG
>RGPT01000532.1 GCA_010032545.1 Alphaproteobacteria bacterium | reverse complement strand
ACCAATGGCGCTGCGCCCCTTCGGGCCAGCCGTAGAGGATCGGCTCGTATTGACGCTGGTAGTCGGCACGCCCCAGCGTGAAGGTATTCTTGGCCCAGATGATGAACGTCGACCAGTGGCCGCCGGCGGCGCGGAACGCGGCCTGCAGCACATCGAGTTCGCTGGAGGACATCGCCACGTAGATGCCGCCTCGGCAGCTGACGATGGCCGGCGTGAGCGCCGCCAGCAGGAAGTCGTAGAAGCCGTCGCCGAGGTTGTCGTTCAGGATTGCCCGACTCTTGCCACGCAGTCTGTCTTTCGACGTATTGGCATAGTTCACGTTGTACGGCGGGTCGGTGAAGACCATGTCCACCGGCTCGCCGCCCAGCAGTCGTTCGTAGCTCTCGGCCACGGTGGCGTCGCCGCACAGCAGCCGATGGCCACTGAGCAGCCAAACGTCGCCCGGACGCGAGACCGGCGTCTCGGCCACCTCGGGCACGGCATCGTCGTCGGTCTGGCCTTCGCCCTCCGGCTCATCGCCCGCCATCAAGTCGGCCAGCGCATCGGCATCGAAGCCCGTCAGCGAGAGATCGAAGTCATCGTCCTGCAAGGCAGCGATCTCGATGCGCAGCATCGGCCAGGATGGGATTGGTGAATCCGAACTCGGCAATCGACGCCGCGATCTGCGCGACCTGTTCATCCGAATGGGTGCGCGCGTTGCGGGCGTAAGGCAACAGCTTGGCCGTCGGCCACTGCTCGATCTTGTCGGCGAACCAGGAGGCGTTCATGGCGCGGCCTCCGTCGTGTCCAGACGTTCCTTGGCAACGTCGTCGAAGGACTGGCCTGTGGCCACCAGCGTGACGGCCACGCCCGGATGGTTCTGCTGGAAGCGCTTGATGGCGACGTCCGCATACTCAGGGGCGATCTCGACAGTGCGGCAGACTCGACCGCTGCGCTGGGCCGCCAGCATCGTCGTGCCGCTGCCACCGAAGGGTTCGAACACGATGTCGCCCTTGTCCGAATAGGCCTCGATCACGAATTCTGGCAGCGCGACCGGGAACACGGCGGGATGATCGATGCCCTGGCCGATCTTGCCCTTGTG
>RGPT01000531.1 GCA_010032545.1 Alphaproteobacteria bacterium | reverse complement strand
GCCAGCGCCAGCGCGTCCCTGGCGAGGTCCTGGACGCTGCGGCCCGCGACCGTGGCTCTGAGCCCCTTGATCGGAGCATCGTGGTGGAAGGCCGTGCGGGTCGCCTCGTCCCAGTTTTTCACCAGGTCCCAGGCGCCGTCGAGGCTGTGTTGATCATAGAGCAGCCCCACCCACAGCGCCGGCAGAGCGGCAAGATGCGCGGCCGAGCCGCAATCGGCGCCGCGCATCTCGAGGTAATTCTTCACACGCACTTCCGGGAAGGCGGTGGACATGTGGTCGATCCAATCCGCCACCGTCGGCGCCTCGCCCGGCAGCGCCGCGAGGCGGCCGTTCATGAAGTCACGGAACGACTGGCCGGCGACATCGATGAAGCCGTCGCGGTAGACGAAGTACATGGGCACGTCGAGCAGGTAGTCGACATAGCGCTCAAAGCTCATGCCGTCCTCGAAGGCGAACGGCAGCATGCCGGTGCGCGCGGGATCGGTGTGGCGCCAGATATTGGCGCGGAAGGAGAGATAGCCGTTGTCCTTGCCCTCGGTGAACGGCGAATTGGCGAACAGCGCCGTGGCCAGCGGCTGCAGCGCCAGCGACACGCGCAGTTTCTTCACCATGTCGGCTTCGGAGGCATAGTCGAGGTTGACCTGCACCGTGCAGGTGCGTGTCATCATGTCGATGCCCATGGTGCCGACAGTCGGCATGTAGCGGCGCATGATGGCGT
This sequence comes from Alphaproteobacteria bacterium, assembly GCA_010032545.1. Taxonomy (GTDB): domain Bacteria; phylum Pseudomonadota; class Alphaproteobacteria; order Reyranellales; family Reyranellaceae; genus Reyranella. The sequence goes on along the minus strand of RGPT01000531.1, from coordinate 364 downwards.
AGCGCCCCTTGGGCATCCACGGAATGTCCGCGCGGGTCCAATCGGGCGTCATGCCCAGGCCGAGCATGCCGACATTCAGCGCGCCGCACACGGCGTGAACCTGTTCGAGATGCTCCGTGATCTCGGCATGGGTCTGGTGCAGGGTTTCGACCGCCGCGCCGGACAGCTCCAGCTGGCCCCCCGGTTCGAGCGAGATCGTGCCCTTGCCCTTCTGCGCGAGTGAGATGACGTTGGGGCCCTCGTTCACCGGCTGCCAGCCGAAGCGGGTGAGGCCGGTCAGGATGGCGCGAATGCCGTTGGCGGCATCGTAGGGCAAAGGCCGCAGGGTCGCTTTATCGAACGGGAACTTCTCGTGCTCGGTGCC
>RGPT01000054.1 GCA_010032545.1 Alphaproteobacteria bacterium | reverse complement strand
CGCGCGCCGCCGCGCGGTGGCATGGCCAGCGCTGCCGCAAACTCGCGCTTGAGTTCGGGCAGGGTCATCATGCCCGGCCGCGGCGGGAACTTGGAGACCGCCGCATTGCGCCGGTTCTCGTCGGGCCACAGCGCCTGGCGCGCCCGCGAGCGCGCCTCGTTGGTCTTGCCGCCGCGCAGGCTGGTGATCGCGGCCGCCAGGCAGCGGCGTTCCCAGTCGCCCAGGGGGCAGACGCCGCTTTCGATGGCCATCAGGATCTGGGCGATGGTGCTGTGCGCGACTTCCTTCGCGACGGCGGGGGCCAGCCCTTCGGAGGGCGGGTCGGCGAGGGACTTGCGGAGGGCGAGGAGCTTGGGCGAATCGGACATGGGCCCAGCATAGCGGGAATGGATTGCGGCGTCGCGGGGGCTGAAGGGGACCGGGGCGGGGGCCTTTGACGCGGGGCGACCCCCGGGGGAACACCTGAAGGGCAACCCCAGAAGGGCAACACCTGGCGCCGCCGCGCCGGGCACGAGCCGCTGTCGGACGGGGATCAGTCCTCGGCAAAGCCCACGTAGCGCACGAACGCATCGGTCGGTGTCCGCTCGGAGCGCACGGCATTCGCCGGAAAGGCCTCGTCGGGATAACCCATCGCGATGCAGGTCATGATCGCTTCGTCGTCGGGGATCTGCGCCACCTCGCGCACGATGTCGGAGCGCGAGATGCCCTGGCCGTTCACGACAGCGCCGATGCCGCGATCCCAGGCGGCCAGCACGATGCCGTAGCAGAGGGCGCCGAGATCGAAGTGGCAGGTGGCGCCGGGATCGAGGACGCGATCGTAGGTGAGCACCAGCGAGACCGGCGCATCGAACTGCCGGAAGCCGCGCAGCACCCAGTCCTGGCGCATCGCCTTGTCGTCGCGGGCAATGCCCATGGCCGCGAACAATTGCTTGGCGACGCCGACCTGGCGCTCGCGATGGGCGCCCTCGTAGGGCCCGTGGGTGAAGATGTCCCGCTTCGACGGCTTGCCCGCGGCCATCTCTTCCATGTTGCGGCGACGGACCTCTTCCAGCGGCGCGCCGGTGAGGACATGGACGTGCCACGGCTGGCTGTTCATCGACGACGGCGCGCGCTTGGCATCCTCGATGATCTCGGCGATCACCGCCTTCGGCACCGCCTCGTTCTTGTAACCCCTGACGCTGCGGCGGCTGTGTACCAGCTCCTGAAAATCCATGAGTCCCCGCGCCCGTGATCGAGAGGGCCAGAATAGCAGGTGTCGCGATCGGGCTTCCATCGCCGCCGGTCCGATGTCTGAAGTCAGCCGATTGGCGGAATTCACCGAAAAGAACGGCGCCAAAAGAACGGCATAGGATTCGAGGCCGGGCAGCCTTATCGTCTGGCCCGTTCGGGCCGCCCGCCGCGGCCCCCCCCTATTTCAACCCGGCATTTCAAAGAGGTGCACCATGGTCAATCGCATGAAGTTCTACATCGACGGCGCCTGGGTCGATCCGGCCGTCATGAAGACGGTCCCGGTGGTCAATCCGGCCACCGAGGAGCGGATCTATGACGTGGCCGTCGGTTCGAAGGCGGACGTCGACAAGGCGGTCGCCGCGGCCCGCCGCGCGTTCGAGACCTTCTCGGTGACGACCCGCGAGGAGCGCATCGAGCTGCTCGGTAAAATCATCGAGGCCTACAAGGCCCGCGCCAAGGACATCGCGCTCGCCATCTCCGACGAGATGGGCGCGCCGATGATGCTGGCCGAACGCGCGCAGGCGGGCTCGGGCCTCGGCCACCTGATGTCGACCCTGCAGGTGCTGAAGGATTATCACTTCGAGGAAAAGGTCGGTTCGGCCCTCGTCGTGCGCGAGCCGGTCGGCGTCATCGGCATGATCACGCCCTGGAACTGGCCGCTCAACCAGATCGCCTGCAAGGTGGCGCCCGCGATCGCCGCCGGCTGCACCATGCTGCTGAAGCCGTCGGAGTTCACCCCGACCTCGGCGCTCATCTTCGCCGAAGTCATGCATGAAGCGGGCGTGCCGAAGGGCGTGTTCAACCTCGTGAACGGCCTCGGCCCCGACGTCGGCGTCGCCATGAGCGAACACACCGGCATCGACATGATCTCCTTCACGGGTTCGACCCGCGCCGGCATCGACGTCGCCAAGCGCGCCGCCAATACCGTGAAGCGCGTCAGCCAGGAACTGGGCGGCAAGTCGCCGAACGTCATTCTGGAAGACGCCGACTTCACCAAGGCGGTCTCCGGCGGCGTGGCCTCGGTGTTCAGCAACTCGGGCCAGTCCTGCAATGCGCCCACGCGCATGATCGTGCCGGCGGCGAAGATGAAGGAAGTGGCGGCCATCGCCAAAGCCGTCGCCGACAAGACCAAGGTGGGCGACCCAAAGGCCGAGGGCATCACCATGGGCCCGGTGGTCAACCGCACGCAGTGGGACAAGATCCAGGCGCTGATCAAGAAGGGCATCGACGAGGGCGCCACGCTCGTCTCCGGCGGCCCCGGCCTGCCCGAGGGCGTCAACAAGGGCTTCTACGTCCGCCCGACCATCTTCGCCGACGTCACCAACGACATGACGGTGGCCCGCGAGGAAATCTTCGGGCCGGTGATCACCATCCTCGGCGCGAAGGACGAAGCCGAGGCGGTCAGAATCGCCAACGACACGCCCTACGGCCTCGCCGGCTACGTCTCCGCCGGCACGGTCGAAAGCGCCAACCGCGTCGGCCGGCAGATCCGCGCCGGCAACGTCAACCTCAATGGCGTGCCGAACGAGCGCACCGCCCCGTTCGGCGGCTACAAGCAGTCCGGCAACGGACGCGAATGGGGCAAGTTCGGCATGGAGGAATTCCTCGAGGTCAAGGCGATCGCCGGCGCCAATCCGTCGTAGGCTCGGCGCGCCTCTCGTGGCGATCTGGCCCGAGAGGCGGCCCGACGCGATCGTCGGTGAGCACCAGCGAGACCGGCGCATCGAACGGGCGGAAGCCGCGCAGCACCCAGTCCTGGCGCATCGCCGCGTCGTCGCGCGCGATCCCCATGGCGGCGAGGAGCTGCTTGGCGACGTCGGCTTGGCGCCTACGATGGACGGCCCTCGTAGGGACCGTGGGTGAAGATGTCCCGCTTCGACGGCTTGCCCGCGGCCATCTCTTCTAGGTTGCGGCGACGGACCTGCTCCAGCGGATCGCCGGTGAGGACATGGACATGCCACGGCTGGCTGTTCATCGACGATGGCGCGCGCTTGGTCGCAACGCCCAGGCGAGGCCCGCGGTGAGCACAAGCCCCGCCGCGGCCATGGCGATCACCGCGGCCCTCGGGCCGATCTCGTCGGAGAGCGCGCCGGCGGCCAGGATGCCGAGCGGGCCGGTGCCGATGCAGACCGTGACGATGCCCATCAGCCTGGAGCGCATCTCGGGCGGCGCCTCGGTCAGCATCAGGGTCGATTGCATGTTGCCGAAGCCTGCCGTGCCGAAGCCGCCGATCACCAGCACGGCGAAGGCGAGCCAGAAGGAGGGCGACAGCGCCATGACGATGAGGGCCACCATGAACAGCGCGGCGCCGCCGGCGAAGGCGAGCCGGCGGTCGCCCTGTCCCTCCAGGCGCAGGACGCCGGCCGCGATCAGCGCGCCGCCTACGAGCGCGCCCAGCGGCTCGCCGGCGGCCAGCAGACCGACCAGCACCGGCGAGACGTCGAAGGCGGCGAGGCCCAGGGGGGCCACGAGGCCCGAGTAGGCAAAGCCGAAGGCGTTGGCCACGATGGTGACGCCGAACACCAGCAGGATGGTGGGCCTGGTCCGGGCAAAGGCCAGGCCCTCGGCGATTTCGGCGGGGATTCGGCCGAGGTTGAGCCGTCGCACGACCTGCGGATGGACGAGGCCCGCCATCGCAAAGGCGCCGGCGAACTGCACGAGGGCGGTCAGCGTATAGGCGCCGCTCATGTGCAGCGTCTCGAAGGCGAGGCCGCCCAGCACGGGGCCGATCATGCGCGTGGCGGCGGAGGTGGCGCTGTCGAGCGCGATGGCGTTGGCGATGCGGTGCGGCCCGGCCACCTCGCCCACCATGCGCCGGCGGGTCGACATTTCGCTGGCCCACATCGTGCCGCTCAGGAGATTGCCCAGCGCCACGTGCCAGAGTTCCAGGTGGCCGGTCATGGCGAGGCTGGCGAGCAGGGTCGAGACGAGGGCGGGAACGATCAGGGCCGCCATCACGATCAGCTTGCGGTTGACCGCCTCGGAGACGGCGCCGGCGAAGGCGCCGAACAGCAGCTGCGGAAGCTGGCGGGCGGCCACCACGGCGGTGACGGCCAGTGCCGAGTGCGTGACTTCCCACGCGAACAGGCCCGACGCCAGCAGCTCCAGCCAGCGCATGGCGTTGGCGAAGGCGCCGACCAGCCAGAGTCTCAGGAAGTCGGACGAGCGCAGCAGCTCCCGGACGGGCGATTCCATTGCGGCGATGATAGCGCGGGTCGTTGTGCTAGGCTTCCCCCAACAAGAGTCGACACGAGGAAACGCCATGAAGAGACGTACCCTGCTCGCGACAGCCTTTGCCGCGCCGTTGGCCGCGCCGTCGCTTGTGCGCGCCCCCGCCGTTTGGGCTCAATCCGCCTGGCCCAACAAGACCGTGCGCTTCATCTGCCCCTTCGCGCCGGGTGGCGGGACCGACACGGTGAGCCGGCTGATGTCCGACCAGCTGTCGAAGATCCTGGGCCAGACCTTCGTGGTCGAGAACAAGGGCGGCGCGGGCGGCAACATCGGCACGGTCGAAATGGCCCGTGCGGCACCCGACGGCTACACCATCGGGCTGATCTCGGTGGCCAGCCACACGCTGAACCCGATGCTCTATTCCAAGCTGCCCTACGACGCCGACAAGGACATCGTGGGTGTGTCGCGCGTGGCCGTCCTTGCCAATCTGCTGGGCGTCACGGCCTCGCTGCCGGCCAACAACGTCGCCGAGCTGATCGCGCTCTGCAAGAAAGAGCCGGGCAAGTATTCCTTCGCCTCGTCCGGTCCCGGCACGTCGCTGCATCTGAGCGGCGAGCTGTTCAAGTCGATGGCCGGCGTCGACATCCTGCACATCCCCTACAAGGGCGCGGGGCCGGCCTACAACGACGTGATCTCGGGCACCGTCACCATGATGTTCGCCAACATGCCGTCGATGCTGCCGCAGGTGAAAGGCGGCAAGCTGAAGGGTCTGGGTGTCACCTCGGCCGAGCGCTCGAAGGCCGCCCCCGAGATTCCGGCCATCGCCGAGACCGTGCCGGGCTATGTCGCCACCTCGTGGTACGGCATCGGCGCGCCCGCCGGCACGCCCGAGCCGATCCTGGCGAAGCTGGAAGCCGCCATCGCCGAGGCGTTGAAATCGCCCGAGGTCCAGAAACGCTGGGCCGACGACCTCGGACTCGACATGCCGCCGCCCGGCCGCAAGGGTTTCAACGAGTTCGTGGCCGAAGACCGCAAGCTCTGGGCGCCCGCGGTGAAGGCCTCGGGCGTGAAACTCGACTAAACGAACTGCCGCAGCGCCGCGATCGCGACCAGCGCGCCGATCGCCATCACCGCGCTGCCCAGCGAGATCACATAGAGCGCGCGGCCGGGCGAGAGTTTGGCCATCGAGGCCGCGATCCAGAAGAACGGATCGTTGACGTGGCAGATCGCCATCGAGCCCGCGCCCACCGCGGCGGCCGCGAGCGCCCGGCCCGAGGCGCTGTCGAGGCCGAGCGCCGGCAGCATCGGCTCGACCATGCCCGACGCCGTGAGCACCGCGGTCAGCGAGTTGCCCTGCATCGTCTTCACGATGGCCGCGGCCAAAAACGGCGTCAGCACACCGTAGCGCGGGTGCAGCGCGTATTCGGCCAGAAGCTCGGCCATGCCGGTCTCGTCGAAGACGCGCCCAAGTCCACCCGAGGCGCCGACGGCCAGCAGCAACGGCGCCCACGAGCGGCCGACCAGCATCGACGGCTCCCAGCGCCGGGCGAGAACCACCGCCAGCGTGAGCGCGATCGCAGTCAGGATCAGCGGCTTGGCGATGCCGGTATAGAATTCGCGCGCGCCGCCCTTGCCCAGCGGCTCGCTCGGCATCTGGGCGACCGATTGCACGATCAGCAAAGCGATTGGAATGCCGATGCAGAGCCACGCCCACGAGATCTGGCCGGGCGCCTGCGACGCGGGCACCTGGCGGACCACATGTCCCCAGCCCAGGGCTGCGGCCACGAGCGCCACGGGCAGGGCGATGGCCAGCGCGGTCCACAGGTTGGCCTTGAACACCGATGCCGCCGCCACGGCGAGCGGCGAGGGGGCCACGAGGGCGGCCACGGCCAGCAGCGTCAGCGCCATGCCGAGCGCGCGCCTGGGTGCGTCCTGGCCGGCCGGCTGCAGGAGCGCCAGGCCGCCCGCGGCCGAGCCGCCGAGGCCGGCCAGCGCGCCCGCAAGCGCCGACGTGCCGGTGCCGAGTGGCGCGCGCAAAAGCACCGTGCTTGCCAACGCGCCTGCCACCACCAGCAGGCCCACCTGCTCGAGGGCGGTGGCGAAACCCAGGCCAAATGCCTTGCCGATCGACTGGAAGGTCATGTCGGCGGCGATGCCGTAGACCACCACGGTGGCCATCAGGGCGAGGAAGGCGGGCAGGTGCACGCGCTGGACGAGAAGCACGATCAGCGCGACGGCGATCGGCACGAGAAGGGAGGCGAGAAGCATGGGCCGAAGCTTAGTCGGCTGTTACAGTGCCGTCATGCGACTCCTTGCAGCCCTGCTGTTGATGCCCCTCGTGTCGATCCTGGGTCTTGCCGCGCCGGTCGCGGCCGCGGATACGCTGGTCCGAATCGAGGGCAGGAACTTCATCGCCCCCGATGGCACGACGATCCACCTGAAAGGTATCAGCCTCGGCAACTGGCTGATGCCCGAGGGCTATATGTTCAAGTTCGAGGTGGCGAAATCGCCGCGCCAGATCTTTGGCGCCTTCGACCGGCTGCTCGGGCCCGAGCGCGCCGCGGCGTTCTGGCGGCAGTACCGCGACACCTACATCACCCAGGACGACATCCGGTTCATCAAGTCGGTCGGCTTCAACATGGTGCGCGTGCCGCTGCACTACCGGCTGTTCATGACCGACGACGGTACGATGACGGGCGAAGGCTGGGCGCTGCTCGACCGCGTGATCGGCTGGGCCGCCGCGTCCGGGCTCTATGTCATTCCCGATCTGCATGCCGCACCCGGTGGGCAGACCGGCATCAACCACGACGACGGGCCGGGCTATCCGCTGATGTTCTACGTGCCGCGCGATCGGGATCTAACGGTCAGGCTGTGGCGCGCCATCGCGGCGCGCTATGCCGGCAATCCGACGATCCTGGGGTACGACATTCTGAACGAGCCGATCGCGCCTTACCATGACGTGGCGACGCTGAACGCGCGGCTGGAGCCTTTCTACAAGCGTGTCACCGAGGCGATCCGCTCCGTCGATCCCGACCGCATCGTGTTCCTGGCCGGCGGGCAGTGGAGTTCGAGCTTCGCCATGTTCGGCCCGCCGTTCGCGAAGAACCTCGCCTACACCTATCATTCGTTCTGGGCGTCGACGAAGCGCGACTCGATCCAGCGGCATCTCAATTTCGCCGCCCTCCATGACGTCCCGCTGTTCCTCGGTGAAACGGGCGAACTCACCGACGAATGGAACGAGCGGTTTCGCCGCTTGCACGAGACTCATGGAATTGGCTGGTCGTTCTGGACCTATAAGAACCTCGACACGCCCTCGACCGTGGTCTCGATCCCACGTCCCGCCGGCTGGGCGGAGATCGTGGCCTATGCCGACGGCCGGCGGATGGACAGGCCGCCGGATGAGGTGGTGAATCGCGCCGTTGCCGAATATCTCAATGGCATCCGGTTCCAGAATGGGGTGGTCCGGTGGGGCTATCTGGCGTCACTGGGCCTGAAGGGCGCGCCGTAGACTGCTACTGTTGATCGATGATGGCTGGACCCGCTGGAGCCCTGCTCCGGATGGGTCGAGAACCGAGCAATGAGGGAAGACCGACCGTGGCGATGAAGGCGCGGACCCAGTCGATGGCGGGAGCACGACGCACGGAGCTGGCGGCGGCGCTGGCTGCCTGCCGCTACTCCTACCTGGGTGTGGCGGTTTTCACGGGTATCCTGAACGTTCTCTACCTCACCGGCTCGTTCTTCATGCTTCAGGTCTACGACCGGGTACTGCCGAGCCGCAGCATCCCGACGCTGGTCGCCCTTTGCATCCTGGCGGTTGCCCTCTATGGCTTCCAGGCGGTTCTCGACATCGTGCGCAACCGCGTACTGATCCGCATCGCCGGCGGAGTTGCCGAGTCGCTCGACCGGCGCGTCTACGAACTCGTCGTCAAGCTTCCGCTGCGGGCGCCGATGATGGGCGGCTTTGAGCCGGTGCGCGACCTCGAGCAGATCAGATCCTTCATGTCCGGCGGCGGCCCCGCTGCCTTGTTCGACCTGCCATGGATACCGCTCTACCTCGGCATTTGTTATCTCTTCCATCCGATGCTGGGGCTGACGGCGACGGTCGGTGCGGTGATCCTCGTGATCATCACGACCGTTACCGAATTCAAGGTGCGCCAGCCCTCGATCGAGGTGTCGGCACTGGGCAGCCGTCGCAACGGCCTGGCCGAGATGAGTCGGCGCAACTCGGAAGTCCTTCAGGCGATGGGCATGGTCGGTCGGTTTTCCGCCGTGTGGGTGGAGCACGGCCGGAACTACCTCGCCGCACATCAGCGGGCCGGCGACATCACCGGTGGATTGGGTGGCTTGTCGCGGGCTTTGCGCATGATGCTTCAGTCCGCGGTCCTGGCCGTCGGCGCCTATCTTGTCATCAAGCAGCAGGCCACCGCCGGCATCATCATTGCGGGGTCGATCCTGTCGGCGCGCGCGCTGGCGCCGGTCGAACTGGTCATCGCGCAATGGCGCACCTTCGTGGGGGCACGCCAAAGCTGGCACCGCCTCAACAACCTGCTCGCCCGGCTGCCGGTCGAAGAGCAACCCATGGCGCTGCCCAAGCCGAAGAGCCTGCTCTCCGTCGAGCAGATCAGCGTGGCGCCGCCGGGGTCGAACACCATCGTCGTTCAGGACGTGGCGTTCAGCCTGAAAGCGGGCCAGGGGCTCGGTATTGTGGGCCCCAGCGCGTCCGGCAAGTCCTCGCTCGTCCGCGCCATCGTCGGTGTCTGGATCACCCTACGTGGCAAGGTCCGCATCGACGGCGCGACGCTCGATCAGTGGTCCTCAGAGGCGCTGGGCGAACACATTGGCTATCTGCCGCAGGACATGGAGCTTTTCGCCGGCACCATTGCGCAGAACATCGCCCGCCTGGAACCATCGCCCGCTTCAGAGAAGGTGATCGCCGCGGCGCGGGCGGCTGGCGTACACGAATTGATCCTGGCCTTGCCCGGCGGATACGAGACGCAGATGGGCGAGGGCGGCGCAGCCTTGTCGGCGGGGCAACGGCAGCGGATTGGCCTCGCGAGGGCGCTCTATGGCGATCCGTTCCTGGTCGTGCTCGATGAACCTAACTCCAGCCTCGACCAGGAAGGCGACGAGGCGCTGACGCGGGCCATCCTCGGTGTGCGCGCACGCGGCGGCATCGTCGTGGTGGTTGCCCACCGTCCCAGCGCCGTGGCCGGTGTCGATCAGCTGCTGGTGATGCGGCGCGGTCGCCAGCATGCGTTCGGTCCCAAGGATGCTGTCATCAAGGACGCCATGAAAGCGGCCCAGACTACGGCGCCGGCGGCTCCGTCCGCAGCGCCGGTGTCGGTTGCCGCCACGGTGACGCCGCCGATGCGCGTCCCCGGCCTTGGAAGGGACAAGCCGTCATGAGTGATCCGATCGGCCCACAACATTCGACGCGGCAATCCCTCCTGCTGGGAGGCGTCGCCGTCCTGCTTCTCGTCGCCGGCATCGGTGGCTGGGCTGCGACAACGCAACTCTCTGGTGCAGTCATCGCATCCGGCAAGCTGGTCGTGGATTCGAACGTCAAGAAGATCCAACACCCAACCGGCGGTATCGTCGGCGAGCTGCTCGTGAAGGAGGGCGACAAGGTCAAGCAGGGCGACGTCCTGCTCCGGCTCGATGGCACGCAGACCCGCTCGAGCCTCGGTATCGTCAACAAAGCTCTGGACGAGCTCCTTGCCCGGCAGGCGCGCAACGAGGCGGAGCTCGACGGCGCGCCTTCGGTTGTCTTTCCTGCGGAACTCGAGGCGCGCCGCAGCGACCCCGAGGTCACTCGGTTGATGGCGGGCGAGAAGAAGCTTTTCGAGATGCGCCGGATGGCGCGCGACGGCCAGAAAGCCCAGCTTCGCGAACAGATCCAGCAGCTTCAGCTGCAAATTCAGGGCACCCAGGCGCAGGAAGTCGCCAAGGCCAAGGAAATCCAGTTGGTTGCCCAGGAGCTGGAAGGTGTGCGCGTGCTGTGGAAGCAGAACCTGGTTCCAATCAGCCGCGTGACGGCGCTCGAGCGCGACTCCGCCCGGCTGGAGGGCGAGCGCGCCTCCCTGGTCGCCGCCGTTGCCCAGAACCGGGGCCGGATCGCCGAACTCGAGCTCAAGATCCACCAGATCGACCAGGATCTCAGCACCGAGGTCGGTAAGGAAATGGCCGAGAACCGCGCCAAGAAGTCGGAGATGACCGAGCGCCGTGTCGCGGCTGAGGATCAGCTCAAGCGCATCGACCTGATCGCGCCGCAGGACGGCAGGGTCTTCCAGCGTAATGTCCATACGGTGGGTGGCGTCATACAGGCCGGCGAGCCCACCATGCTGATCGTGCCCGAGTCCGACGCGCTGATCGTCGAAGCCAAGGTGGCACCGCAAGACATCGACCAGATCCACGTCGGCCAGCACGCGGTCCTGCGCTTCTCCGCCTTCAACCAGCGCACGACGCCGGAGTTGGACGGCGAGGTTGTCCATATTGGCGCCGACGTCGCCCAGGACGACAGGGCGAGCGAGTCCTATTACTCGGTGCGGATTCGCGTCCTCGACGGTGAGCTTGCCCGCCTTGAGGGGCTGCAGCTCATCGCCGGCATGCCGGTCGAGGCCTTCATCCAGACGACGCCGCGCACGGTGGCGTCTTTCCTCGTCAAGCCGCTGACCGACCAACTCGCCCGCGCATTCCGCGGCCGGTAAGGCCTATCCGCGCAATACCATGTCGGCCGCCTTCTCGCCGATCATGATCGACGGCGCGTTGGTGTTGCCCGAGGTAAGCGTCGGCATGATCGAGGCATCGGCGATGCGCAGCCCATCGATGCCATGGACGCGCAGCCGCGCGTCGACGACGGCCATCGCATCGGATCCCATCTTGCACGTTCCAACCGGGTGGTAGGTCGTCTCGCCGACGGCTTTGACCCAATCCAGTATCTCGTCGTCTGTCGTCCGGCCCGTGCCGGGCGCAAGTTCGCTCACCTGCAGCGGCGCCATCGCGGGCGCCGTCATGATGGCGCGGGCGATGCGGATGGCGCGCACGGTGAGTTCGGCGTCAACCGGTGACGAGAGAAAGTTGAAATTGATCGCGGGTGGCTTGTGTGGATCGGCGGAGACGACGTGGATGTGCCCCTTGCTCTCCGGTCGCATCGGATGGGCGTAGCAGGTGACGCCCGACTCGCGGGCGATGCGCGGGCCTCTTGGGCCAGGCTCGGTCAACATCGGCACCCAGCCCAGCAACAGGTCGGGCGCGGCGAGCCCGTCGCGGGAGCGGACGAAGGCGCGCATCGGCGCTCCCACGCTGCCGAGCAACCCTCGTCCGGAGAAGGCGTAGCGCAGCGCCTGGCGCACGAGGCCGAGGCCGCGCGCCGTGTCGTTGTAGGTGATGCCCTTGGCGCCGATCGCCCATTTCGTGCGCGGCGCATAGTGGTCGCGCAGGTTCTCGCCGACGCCCGGCAGGGAATGGCGCACTTCTATGCCGAGCGCCTTTAGACGCTCGGGTTGGCCGATGCCCGAGAGCTCGAGCAGCTGCGGCGAGTTGACCGTCCCGCCGCTCACCACGACTTCGCGCGCGGCCCGGGCTTCACGCAATGCGGTGCCGAGGGAATAGCGAACCCCGATGCAGCGCTTGCCCTCGAACAGCAGCGCCTCGGCGATGGCACCCGTTTCGATCCGCAGGTTCGGGCGCTTGCGCGCGGGATCGAGGTAGCAGCGTGCGGTGCTCATGCGCCGGCCCCGCGCGATCGTGGCCTGGCTCATGGCGATGCCGTCCTGCCGTGCGCCATTGTAATCGGGATTGTGCGCAATCCCGATCTCGCCCGCCGCCTTGATCACTGCGGCGAAGAAGGGCTCGCGCGGTTCGGGATTGGTGACGCGCAGCGGCCCGTTGCGGCCGCGCAAGGCATCGTCGCCGCCGCCCTCATAGCTTTCCATGCGCTTGAAGAAGGGCAGCACGTCCTCGTAGGACCAACCCTGGTTGCCCATCTGCGCCCAGCTGTCGAAGTCCTGCGCCTGGCCGCGCACGAAGGCCATGCCGTTCAGCGCGCTGGAGCCGCCCAGCATCCGGCCGCGCGGTACCGGGACTCGCCGCCCGTTGGTGTTCGCCTCCGGTTCCGAGCTGTAAAGCCAGTTGACGGCGGGGTTGATGATCATCCGGGCGGAGCCGACCGGAATGCGGGTCCAGCGATAGTCGGCGGGGCCTGCTTCCAGCAGCAGCACGCTCTTACCGGGATTGGCCGACAGCCTGTTCGCGACGACGGCGCCGGCCGACCCGGCACCGATGACGATGTAGTCGTATTGCATTCCCGATTCTATCCCGGCTGGCGCGATTCGACGAGCCAGCCCGGCACCCTTGTGATCGCGTCGCGGAAAGCAATGCGATATCGTGACTTTGGTCGCTCACTCAACGTCGATCCGGGGGAAGAAATGGACTTGAAAGGCAAGGTTGCCGTCGTCACCGGCGGCAATGGCGGGCTGGGCCAGCGCATCTGTCACGCGCTCGCCGCCCAAGGCTGCCAGATCGCCGTCGTCTACGCGCAGAGCAGGGACCAGGCCGAGGGCGTCGTGCGCGATCTGGGCAAACATCAGGTCGCCGCCGCCGCTTTCGCCTGCAACGTGACCCAGCGCGACCAGGTGCAGGCCCTGGTCGACGATGTCATCAAGCGCTTCGGCCGTCTCGACATCCTGATCAACGATGCCGCCTACAACAAATCCATCCCCTTCACCGATCTCGACGGCCTCACCTACGAGGAATGGACGAAGATCATCGACATCAACCTCACGGGCCCGATGCTGCTGACCAAGGCCGTGGGCCCGGTAATGAAGCGGCAGGGCGGCGGACGCATCGTCAACATCTCCTCGGTCGCGGGCCTCGGGCCCACGGGATCGTCGATCGCCTATGCCGTCTCCAAGGCGGGCCTGATCCATCTCACCAAGTGCATGGCAGTGGCGCTGGCGCCCGAGGTGCTGGTGAATTGCGTCGCTCCCGGTCTGCTCGAGGGCACGCGCGCGACGGCCAACCTGCGACCCGAGGTGGTCGCGAAAGGCCGCGAAGCGGCACTTCTCGGCGTGGCCGCCGACAAGGACGACTGCGCCGACCAGGTGGTTACCATGTGCCGAACCAATACGATGACCGGCCAGACGATCGTGATCGACGCCGGCCGTACCTTCCATTGAGGGCAGCGGCCGTCACTTCCGCGCGGTCAACGCCATGGCCGCCGCCCGTGCACGGATGACGCCGTCCCGCGCCATCTCGGCGCACAGGCCGGTGTAGGCGGTGGGGTCGAGCAGCTTCTCGATCGCCTGACGATCCATATGAGCGGTCAAGCGCATGTCCGCCGCCAGCAAGTCGGAGAACGACTTGCCTTCGACGAAAGCCGCCTGTGCGGCATCGTAGACCACGTCATGTGCATGCTGGCGGCCGATCGCGGCGCCGAGGTCCAGCATCACCGCTTCGGCCATGATCAGCCCGCCGCCCAGGTCGAGGTTTGACCGCATACGCGTCGGGTCGACAGTCAAGCCCCGCATGATCTCGGCGAGCCGGCTCAAAAGATCGCCGGTCGCGATGCAGGCGCGGGCCTCGGCGCCATCCATCATCAGGCTGGTGGTGCGATCGGCCTCGTGCTCGGTCATCATCGCTTCCAGTGCCAAAGGCACCAGACTGCGCACTTCGGCGGCGGCGGCGATGATGTCCTGGCAGAGCTTCGGATTGCGCTTCTGCGGCATGGTGGAACTGCCGACCGTGCCGGGCGGCACAGGCTCCTCGACTTCGCCGAATTCGGTCTTCATCAGCGTGTAGATCTCGCGCCCGATCTTGCCGCAGGTGGCGGCGAGCAGACCCAGGATGCAGATGTTTTCCGCCAGGTGGTCGCCGATGGCCCGCGACGGCACGGTCATGGAGCCAAAGCCCAGGAGCCGGCCGATTCCCTGCTGCACCGGTGGCCCCTGCTTGCCGAGCGACGCATAGGTGCCGGCACCTCCGCCCAGCATGGCGACGAACAGGCGTGGTGCAGCCTGGTGCAGGCGTTCGACATGGCGCAGCAGCTCGTCGATCCAGACCGCGACTTTGTAGCCGAAGGTGGCGGGTACCGCATGCTGACCATGGGTGCGGCCGGCCATCGGCATATCCGCCGTTCGTTCCGCCAGATCGGCCATCGCCGATAGCACCTCGCCGATCTGGCGCAGGATGATCGCGTGAGCCTGGCGCAACACGAGCAGGTCGCCGGTCTGGGTGATGTTCTGCGTGGTGGCCCCCCAATGAACCCAGCCACCATGCGGCTCGCCGACAACGCGGCCGAGTTCCCAGATCAGCGGGACGAGTGTGTGGCCGGTGCGGGCAAAGCCTTCGTCGATGCGCGCCCGGTCCATCAGCTCGAGATTCGCCTTTGCGGCGATGGCTTCGGCCGCGGCAGTGGGGATGATGTCGAGTTCGGCCTGGGCACGGGCGAGTGCCGCTTCGACATCCAGCCACGCCTGCCAACGGTTTTCCAGTCGATACAGCGCGCGAACGCCGGGATCGGAGACGCGGGTCGCAGTCGGCAGAGTGTCGTTGTTGGCGGCCATTCGAGCGGGCTCCATCCCTGGTGTTACCTTGTCGCCACGTTAGACCGCCGACCGATGCCGAGGCGACTCCATGGTCGGGGCACTGTAGGCTCGCGAACCTGAGGACTAGGCACAGCGGAGGGATTCAATGTCCATGAGCGGGCAACCAGCGACCAGTACGGCTGCTCCGGCCGGAGGCATCGTCTTCACCGGCTGCGCGTTGATGGGCGCGGCGTCCGCGTCGGGAACGTCGCTGCAGACGCAAGGGCATGGCCATGCCCATGCGCAGACACGACGGCGCGAGGTCGTGGTCAACGGCAAACGCATCAAGACCGTCGACGTTCACGCCCATTGCTGCGTGCCGGCGGCGATGGCGGTGATCGATCATCCGCTCGAGGCGCCCGGCTTGCTGATGGCCGACACCAGCGTTCGCATCGCGGCGATGGACAGCCAGGGCATCGATGTCGAGGCGCTCAGCATCAACCCCTTCTGGTATGGCGCCAGGCGCGACGCCGCGGCGGAACTGATCCGGATCCAGAACGAGACCCTGCTCACAAACACGATCGGCAATCCGCTGGAAACCACGATTGCGCTCTCGCACCTGATCTTCGAGGGCACGCTCGACCGCTTCCCCGGGCTGAAGATCTGCGCCGCTCATGGCGGCGGCTTCCTGCCGTCCTACGCCAACCGGTCGGACGCGGTGATCAGGACTTTCCCCAACCGGGTCGGCCCGCTGCCGAAGAAGCCACCGACGGCGTATCTCCGCGACGGGCAGCTCTTCTTCGACACGATCGTGTTCACGCCGGAGGCGCTGCGTCACCTGATCGCAGAAACCGGTCCGGGTCAGATCATGATCGGGACCGACTATCCGTTCCCGTGGACCAGCACGGAAGTCGATCTCGTGCTGAAGACACCGGGGCTGAGCGACGATGAGCGCGTCGCCATCCTGGGCGGCACCGCGGCGCGACTGCTCGGCATCAGGCCCTGATCAGACGTGCTGGATCACATTGTCGGCGCCGAGGATGTGGCGGCCGATCATCTCGATGTGCGGCATCATCGCCTGGAGATGCTGGCTGGCGCTCAAGGCGTCGCGCAAGCGGCGCTCGAAGGGGCCTGAGTCCATGATCGCCAGCGTTCCAGCGGCGCGATACGAGGCGATGGCAACGTCGGTTGCCTCGTTCATGCCGTGGGTGGTGGCGAGCCGCAGCCGCAGGCGCAGATCGACGTCGAGTTTGCCCGCTGCCGCCGCGTCGTAGGCCTGGACCACTGCCTCGTGCAGGAAGGCGCGGGCGGCCGACAGCCGGGCCTCCAGGAGGCCGATCTCTCGTTGGACGGCGTTGTTGTGCACCATGGCGTTGGGCGATGCCCGGCTGTGCCGGCTGCGGGCGAGCTCGACATAGGTTTCGAACAACCGCCGCGCCGTGCCGAGCGTCACGCCGCAGAAGCCGGTGGCGTAGAGCAGTGTCGACATGATGGTGTAGATCGGCCCGCTCTCGCGTCGTTCCTCCAATGCATCGCGAGCCGGTGCGCGGTCGTCCGGCACGAAGAGGTCCTCCACCGTATAGGTGTCGCTGCCGGTGGCCCGGAGACCAAGCACGTACCAGTCGTCGGTGATCTTTGCATCCTTGCGCAGGAACACGAAGCTGCGGTCGTCGGGCCGGCCGTAGCGGATGTGCGGCGTGCCGTCGGCATTCTGCACGGCACTGTGGGCGCCGAGCCAACGCGTGTGTCGGCCGCCGCTGGCGAAGCTCCACGTGCCGCTCAGGCGATAGCCGCCGTCGACGCGGATAGCCTTGCTCTTGCTGTGCCGGGCGCCCCAGGCGAGCCCGTCGCGTGCGTCGCCGAACACCGCGGCGGCAGAGGCGTGCGGCATGGCAGCGGCGGACGTCGCCGACGATACGTTGGACTGGTTGATGAACCAGCCCACGCTGGCGTCGCCCCAGGCCAGCGCCTCCGTGGTCTTGGCGAATGTCAGGAGATCGATTTCCTGGCCGCCGAGGCTTCTGGGCAGGAGCAGTCGCAGCATGTCCTGGCCGACCAGGGCCTCCACCACTTCCGGCGTGAGTTCGCGGCGGCGGTCCATCTCGGCGCCGTGCTTGTCCAGCAACGGCTGCAGGGCGCGAGCCCGTTCTGGAGCGCTCATCGCTGTCGTCGGTTGAATGCGGGTATCCATGAGGATGTCCTCGGTGTCCTGATCCGGAGACCCATAGTGGCCCTGACGCGACAGGCGTCAATCCATTGGGGCCCACCCAGCGAAAAAGGCCACCGGCTGCGAGGCAGTGCAGCGTCTGTCGTCAGGTGGCGGCGACCGACGCCGCGGCGTTGAAGACGCTGATCGTCGTTCCGCGCGGTCCGATCAGGCGCAGGCTCTCAGACAGGATGATGTGCTGTCGGGGGTACTCGATACCGGCAGGAATTTGATCTGGAGCAATGCGTTTATGGGCGCGGAAGCACATTGAGAGCATGTCCATCCTGAGCATAGAGTCGATGGCGGCCGCTGGCTTTTGCATCGGTCGCCGAGATGGACTTCTGCTAGCAATAGGGGGAGCTGTCATGTTTCGAACAAATCGCCGTACGACCTTGAAGTTGCTGGGAGGTGCCGCGCTGACGGCGACCGCCCTGCCGGTCCTGTCGAATCAGGCGGCCGCCCAGCAGGAAGACCTCGTGGTGCCGAACAGCCTGCAGAATTTCAAGCGCGGCACCATCCACAGCATGCATCCCGAAGTGCGTAGCTTCACCATCATCTGGGAGGATCTCGGCCGGGTGAAGATGAAGGCTGCCGACCTCGTCACCAACTATCCTTCACTCAAGGTCGGCAACATCGTCGATGTCCATTGGTACGACTATATGGACTTCCTGATCGCCAAGAAGACGCCTGCGAGTTCGGCGCGGGCCAAGGCGATGATGGCCCAGGGGGCGCGCCTTGAAGGCATTCCCGACGCCCAGCAGCGGATTCGCCTGTGGCAGATGGACGGCATGTCGACCAAGATCGATGTTCCGACGAACACCCTCTTTCTCATCAATGCCTCCGGGGGCGAGCCCGACAGGCCGTCGCCCGACAGCGGCGAGGTCATCCAGATGCCGCAGATCGTCACGGCGAACGGCAAGGCGGCCTTGAAGACAATCGGTCCGGGCGAGCAGCTCGTCACCGTCTTCAGCCAGCAGACCGCCATCAAGGCCACGGTCATCCGCTAGCGACGACCCATCTCTGAGGCGACGCCGGGACCCTTGGGGTCCCGGTGTTGTCTCTGGGGATGATCGCGACGCAAATCTGTGCAATTGTCGGCACAATGATTTCGCGTAGAAATATGTTGGAGGGCATGGCCGGTCTCGGCCTGTCCGCCCTCGCCGGTTGCGGCGGCACGCCGCCAACGGGCTCCGGCTTCGATCATGCGGCGGCCGCGTCCCGCCATTCGGTGCCCGGGCTCGATGCGGTCATCGACATCAGCCACAACGTCACGGTCACCGACTTTGCCGCGGTCCGCCGCAGCAACATCCTCGCCGTCATTCACAAGGTGACCGAAGGCGGCGACTGGTTCGACCCTTCGTACAGCCAGCGACGCCGCCAGGCCGAAGCGGCAGGGCTCCTTTGGGGTGGCTATCATTTTGGCACCCGCCAGTACTCCGGTGAGAAGCAGGCCGCGTCCTTCCTGTCGGCCTGTCAGCCGGGTCCCTCTACAGTCATGGCGCTCGACCTCGAGCCCAACGAGGGCAATCCACGCAACACCATGACGCTGCCTCAGGCCGAGGAGTTCGTGCTCGCCGTGCAGCGCGCAACCGGGCGGCTGCCCATGCTCTATAGCCATCCGGCCTGGGCCAATGGCGAGGTCTATGGCCGCCGCCGCCTCAAGCTGGGTGCCGCCGTCACGCCGGGCTCGACCCTGGCGCGCTGCGAGTTGTGGGTCGCCGACTACCGCGAAACCCCCCAGATTCCCAATGCCTGGGCCACCAAGGGGTGGCGCCTCTGGCAGTATGCCGCCGACGAGACAGCGGCCAATTTCGCCCACGGCAGCGAGCCGCGCGCGGTCGCCGGTGTCGGCCATTGCGACCGCAACCTGTACAACGGGGACGTTGCCTCGCTCAACCGCTTCTGGAAGAGCGGCGGCCGGACGGCGTGAGGCCGGTTCAGCCCGCGGTCGCCGCCGGCTTGCGGGTAAGCAGGTAGAATAGCGGTCCGAACGAGCCCAGCGCCAAGGTGATGACGATCCATGGCCAGACCGTGCGGCCTGTCGCCTTTGCATCGTGCCACATCCAGACCATGGCCAGCGTCAAGGCGATGACCAGGTCGGCCAGGACCTGGCCGGCGCCGAAGCTCTGGAAGTGCGGCGCGATGATCCCCCAGTAGCCGTGTTTCCACAGCGCAATCGCGCTCAAGGCGCCGAACAGGGCGATGGTGACGATCAGCAGGACGCGTTGCATGCGGGGACCTCTCGAAAAATGGTGCACCCACTATCCGGCGTGCGCGGTGCGCGGACAATTACGCCCGACGTAATCGTTGCGCGTCGAGGCCGACGTCTGCCCTGCGGTTCAAATGAACATGTCGAGCTGGTTGTAGTTTTTCAGCACCGCCTGACGCGTGGTCTCGTTCCAGCGGGTCTCGTTCTCGCGCCCCGCCAGCGGCCGATAGATGTACGGGCGTTCGTGGGGGAAGCGCTGGCAACGGGCATCGATGGCGAGTTGCAGGATACGGCAGCGTGCGTCGATGCGTGCCGCGTCATAGGTCACGATCTCGCCGGTCAACCGCTTTGTCGTCACGTCCAGCACGCGCTTCCTGGGAAAGAAGCCTTCGTTCAGCGTGATGCGCCGGTCGGGCGAGGAGTTGGCGAACGAGCCGTGCAGGAGCTGACGGTTGGTCACGACCGTGTCGCCGGCGCCTGCCAGCATCGGCACCGCGCCCTCGATCCGGTCGGAGCCGCCCTCGGAAGCACTCGCCGCCACCAGTTTGCGGATATCCGCCTTGCCGAGCTTGTGGCTGCCCGGCAGCACCCAGACGCCGTTGCCCGCTGTCGAGGGATAGAGCTGGGTCATGAAGTTGAAGCCATGCGCGCCTTCGTCCCAGTCGGGCGGGTTCCAGTGCGTCGTGCCGTCCTGGTGCCATGCCACCGAGGGTCCGAGCCCCGCTTCCTTCACGAAGGTCACTTCGTTGTAGGGCACGAAATCGTCGCCCAGGAGTCCCGCCGCCACGCCCAGCAGCCCGGGATGGCCGTAGAGCCTGAGCGCGGCATCCATGAGATGCAGATTGCCGTCGAGCAGTTCGACGGTCCACGCCGGCCCGCCGTCGCCCACCGTCGGCTGCTGCATCGGCACCGGATGGCGGCCGTTGTTCTTGTCGGTGCCGCCCAGCTGATCGCTCAGCGGCCTCGCCAGCCGGTAGGGTGGCTTTACGATGCCCTCGCCGAGAACAGGACGTCCGTTGCGGTCGACGGTCGCACCGGGTTCTATCGGCGCGCGCGCCAGAACGCGGTCGACGTCGGCGCGCAACTCGGCCAGTTCCTCGGACCCGACCACGCCTTCCAGGATGTAGAAACCGTGCGTCCAGTAGGACTCGACGATCGCGCGGTCGAGGCGGCCCTCCTTGTCGAACCGGATTGGTCCGCGGTTGCCCAG
>RGPT01000530.1 GCA_010032545.1 Alphaproteobacteria bacterium | reverse complement strand
GATGGCGAGGCCGAGGCCGGTGCCGCCGTAGGTGCGCGAGGTGGACGCATCCGCCTGGCGGAAGGGCTCGAACAGGCGCGCTTTCTGCTCCTCGGAGATGCCGATGCCCTGGTCGCGCACGGAGAAGCGCAGCCGCACGCTGTCGTTGCTGCGCCCGACCGCGTCGATGCGCAGCGTAACGGCGCCGCGCTCGGAAAACTTGATCGCGTTGCCGAGGAGGTTGACCACGATCTGGCGCAGCCGGACGGGGTCGCCGACCAGGTCGCGGTCAAGCGAAGAGTTGTCGAGCACCGAGAACTCCAGGTTCTTGGCTTGCGCGCGCAGGCGCATCATCTTGAAGCTGTCGCCCAGGGCCTCCTCGAGCTGGAAGGGAACGTGCTCGACTTCGATGCCGCCGGCCTCGATCTTGGAGAAATCGAGGATGTTGTTGACGATGTCGAGCAGGCTCACGGCCGAGCTGCGCGAAAGCGCCACGTAGTCGCGCTGGTCGGCGCTCAGCGCCCCCTCGAGCGCGAGGTCGGTCATCCCGATGATGCCCGCGAGCGGGGTGCGGATCTCGTGGCTCATGTTGGCGAGGAATTCGCTCTTGGCGCGGTTCGCGGCGTCTGCCCGCTCCTGCGCGCGCTTCAGCTCAGTGATGTCGACCCGGATGCCGACCACGCCGCCCTCGGGCGTGCGCCGTTCCGCGATCCGCAGCCAGCGCCCGTCGCCGAGTTTCTGCTCGAACACCGACTCGGGCGCGCGGTGGATCGCCATGCGCTCGGCCACCCACTCGTCTTCCCGGCCCACCGCCTCCGCGTACTGGCCGCGCAGCGCGCCGTCGCGAAGGATGTCTTCAAACCGGGCGCCGGGCACCAGCAAGGGGGCCGACATCTGGTAGAAGGTCTTGTAGCGGGTGTTGCACATGACGAGGCGGTCTTCGCTGTCGTACAGGACGAAAGCGTCCTCCAGCGCCTCGATTGCGGTCTGCATCCGGTCGCCGGCGGCGCGCAACTCGGCCGACTGGGCCGTCAACTGGATTGCAGCGCGGTTCATCGCCTCGCCGAGGATCTCGAATTCGAACACGCTCTTTTCCGGGACGAG
>RGPT01000529.1 GCA_010032545.1 Alphaproteobacteria bacterium | reverse complement strand
GCGAAATCGGGATGATCATGCCGCCGGTCGGCATCAACCTGTTCGTGATCCAGGGCGTGGCAGGCCTGCCGCTACAGACCGTCGTGCGTGGGATCACGCCTTTTGTGGTGGCCGACTGCTTCAGGATGCTGATCATCGCCATGGTGCCCGCGCTGGCCACCTGGCTGCCCAGCATGATGTCCTAAGCTCGCCGCCAGGAAGTCCTCCGAGAGGATCATGCCCGGGAGCACCGGAGCGAAAAGCATGTACAGCCTACGCCATATCTGAAGCTGCATCGGTCGACAGCACATCGTCGATAGGCCGGAAGGCGGGCGCAATCTTTTCGCTCTCGGCGCCGGGCACGCCGTAACTGGCGAAGAACTCCCTCCATTTGGCCACCACGCGCCAGATCGTGTCGATCACCTCGTTGGCGTCGAGCCGAGTCAGGCCGAACCGTGAGGCCGCCGAAAGTGCATTGTCCAGTGTCGCCAGCCTGCCCTCCAAGCCCACGCCCAGGTGAAGGTGTCGCTCATAGGACACCATCGGCCGCGGCATCACGTCGTAGAGCGGAGACAGGCGCCATCCCTTGTGCTCGTCATCCCACAGGAACGCATGGTTGCGAAGGTGATCGTCGTCCTTCGGAACGACCGATCGACGCGCGCGCAGGGGATCGATGGTCTCATGGAAGGTGATCCCCATCCGATCGCCGCGGACCCATTTTATTTCGCCCTGAATGAGGCCCACGCCCCGCAGTTCAATCTCGACGATCGAGCCTTCGTCATAGGCGAGCGGCGCGACCGCCATCAGGCCTGTCGCCGAGAGGTTGCGGATGCGGATGGGCTGGGTGTCGCGGGCATAATCCCCGGCCGCCTTGATCGTTCCCATGAGCAGCATGCTGTCCCGCTTGCGGCCTCGCTTGCCTGGCAACCGGGCAGCTTCTCCGGCGATGTCGGCCATGATCGTCCCTCGGTGGAATCAGTCGCCACATTAGACCGTCGATTGATTGAAGAGACGTTAAGCCAATGCGGATACCCACCCGGCGATCCGCGCCCATAGCGATTCCGGCGCCTTGCGGCCGACAACCATGCCGACATGGCCTTCGTCGAG
>RGPT01000528.1 GCA_010032545.1 Alphaproteobacteria bacterium | reverse complement strand
ACCAGGCCATCAGTTTTTCGGTGTCCTCATTCGGCAGATACGCACCCTGCAATCGCGCCGGCTCACTCTTCCCCGGCGGGATGAAGAGCATGTCGCCATTGCCCAGCAACGACTCGGCGCCCATGCCGTCGAGAATCGTGCGCGAGTCGATCTGCGAAGCCACACGGAAGGCAATGCGGCTCGGGAAGTTCGCCTTGATGAGACCGGTGATGACGTTCACGCTCGGCCGCTGCGTCGCGAGAATGAGATGGATGCCAATCGCACGCGCCTTCTGCGCGAGCATCGCCAGCGGAGTTTCCACTTCGGCGGCGCAGGTCATCATGAGGTCGGCCAGCTCGTCAATCACCACGACGATGTACGGCAGGATTCCACCCTTGTAGGTGAGATCCTCGGCGCCAATCGTCGGATCCTTCGGCTTCCGGAGCGACGCGCCGCCACGAACTTTTTCGTTGAAGTCCTGAATGTTGCGCGAGCCATTGGCCGCCAGCAGGGTGTAGCGGTCATGCATCTCGAGCACGGCCCACTTGAGCAGCGCTGCGGCGTCACGGTTGTCGGTAACCACCTTGTGGCGCTGGTGCGGCAGCACGTTGTACACACTGAGTTCCACCATCTTCGGATCGACCATCAGGAAGCGCAGCGTCTTGGGCGTATGTCGGTAGATGAGCGACGTGACAATCGTGTTCACGCAGACCGACTTGCCGCTGCCCGTCGCACCGGCAATGAGCAGATGCGGCATCTTCGCCAGATCGGCGATGACAGGCTTGCCTTCGAGGTCGCGACCGAGCCCGGCGACCTCTACCTGCTGTGCAGCGACGGCCTGAGCGGCATGGTGGACGACCGCACGCTCGCCAAGATCCTCGGCCGCCAGCACGACGACCTGCAGGCCACCGCGCGCGCCCTGATCGCCGCCGCGAACGCCGCGGGAGGCGAGGACAACATCACGTGCGTCCTGTTCGAGATCGTCGCGGGAGGGGCCACCGGCGAGGACACCGCGATCATCGCGGCCGACCCCGGCGCCGAGACCGGCGTCATCTCGGTCGCCGACGAGGACACCTTCGACCGGCTCGACGTCTCGGGCGAGCAGACGATGATC
>RGPT01000527.1 GCA_010032545.1 Alphaproteobacteria bacterium | reverse complement strand
GCCGGCGATCGCCGCGTCGATCAGCATCATGCCGGTGACCCGGTCGACGACGTCGATATAGAAGACGTCGAGGCGGCCCGGCCCGCCGACCCATCCCAGCATGGCGTAGAACAGCACAAGGCCCATCAGGCCGAGCCAGAAGGTCGGCGTCGAGTATCCCAAGAGGCCGAGGATGCGGGCCAGATGGTCGATCGGGCTGCCGCGATAGACGGCGGCGAGCACGCCGATCGGCACGCCCACGGAGACGCCGATGGTGATAGCGATCGTCGCCAGCTCGATGGTCGCCGGAAACACCCGCATCAGGTCGTCGGAGACCTTGTTGCCGGTGAACAGCGCATTGCCGAAATTGCCCGACAGCATGTCGCGCATGAAGTAGCCGAACTGCACGTAGAGCGGCTTGTCCAGGCCGAGCTGCTTGTAGACCATGTCGTAGGTCGAGGCATCGGCCTGCTCGCCGACGATGGCGATCACCGGGTCGATCGGCAGCAGCCGCCCCATGAAGAAGGTGAGCGCGATCGGAAATGACATGAAGCTCGATCCCGGCGTCGGCACCTGCGGCAAAAACGGCCAGGGCGTGCCGGTCGGTGTTGGCCAGCCCACCCTGAAGCTGGACGCGATCACCGTCGGCGGCACCGCCAAAGCGGCATGAGGCTCGCGCTCGCCGCTCTGGCGCTGCTGCTGAGCCTTCCCGCCGCCGCGCAAAACCTGCTGAAGCAGAGCGAATGGCTGCCGCCCGGCGCGGCGGTGGCCGGCGACCTGCTGCACCGGCCGGTCGAGGCGCTGGAGGGCGGCGTGAACCAGAACTTCTATGTCGAGTTCGGCCGCCTCGCCTTCCGCTCGCCGGAAATCCTTGGCGGCAATGCGCGGCGCGCCGGCATTTCGTGCAACGCCTGCCACAGCAATGGCCACGTCAACACGCGCTTCTTCGTGCCGGGAGTGTCAGGCAAGTCGGGCACGGTGGACGTCACCAACAAGCTGTGGAACCTGCGCGGCGAGGACGGACTGCACAACCCGATCGCCATTCCGACCCTGCGCGATGTCGGCCGCAAGCCGCGTCTGGGGCGCGATGCCCGCAGCGCCAGCGTGCATGAGTTCAGCCGCGCCGTCAT
>RGPT01000526.1 GCA_010032545.1 Alphaproteobacteria bacterium | reverse complement strand
TTCACCGGGGTCTTGGAGACCTCGCCCGGCTTCAGCGCGGTCACCGCCGTGGCGAACTCGGGGACCATCTTGTCGGGTGCGAAATAGTCGCCCAGATTGCCGCCGTCCGCGGCCGATCCCTTGTCCAGCGACTTTTCCTTGGCGACGGTGGCGAAATCGGCGCCCTTGGCCAGGTCGGCGATCACCTGTTTGCCCTCTTCCTCGGTCTTCACCAGGATGTGGCTCGCCTTGTACTCGGCCGACGGCTTGAAGCCCTTGACCATCTCGTCATAGGCCTTCTTCAGCCGCTCGGGCGACAGGCGCTTGTCGATCTCGGCGGTCAGCCAGACGTCTTCCAGGATCTGGTCCTTTGCCTGGGCCAACCGCTCCTTGTACTTGGGATCCTTCTCCTTGCCGTCGGCGCGCGCCTTGGCGGTCACCAGCTTCTGGTCCACCAGCCGCTCGACCAGCTGGTCCTGCAGGAACTCGATGGGCAGCTGGCGGTACTGGCCCGGCAGCGCGTTGTAGAGCTGGCTGACGTCGGACTGGCGGATCTTCTGCCCGTTGACCGTCGCGACCACGGCGTCTTCCACCTTGGCGTGCTCGTCGGGGGCCTTCTTGTCGCAGCCCGTCAGCGCAAGGCAGGCGAGCACGAGGCCCGTGACAGGTCCGAGAGCGAATTTCATGGCAGCAGCCTTCTCTGATATTTGTGGTCCGGCGGGATTTTTTGTTCAGGCCGGTTGGCGTTTCCGTCTTACCGCATGCTGTACCAAGCAGGCGCGACAAAGAAAAGATGTAACTCCATTACACCCGAAGACAACGCCGTCCATCAATTCTGGTGCCCTGAATGGCCATGGCCATGATGCTCCGCGCCGTTGTGCCCATGGCCGTTATGGCCATGACGCAGGCGGTGATAGGTCAGGTGCAGCAGCGAACCCGCGACGAACGCCTGCAGCCAGGCGAACTCGGCCTCGCTGGCCACGCTCGCGACCGCCGCCGCGGCGAAATAGCCCGCCACCGTTGCCGCCGCCAGCAGGCCGAGCACCAGGACGGCGGCGCGGGTGCTCACATTGGTCTGCACCAGCCACCAGATGGCGAGCCCCGCCGGGACGTTGTGCAGTACCACGGCGA
>RGPT01000525.1 GCA_010032545.1 Alphaproteobacteria bacterium | reverse complement strand
GCCGCCTTGGGCAGCTTCTCGAGCGCGGCACGATCCAGCAGATCGGTCGCGATCGTCTCTACGCCCGCCTTGGCAAGCTGCTCGCGCACGCCCTTCTCGCTGAATCGGGCAACCCCGATCACCCTTCTCTCCGGTGCCGCCCGCTTGGCCATGCGCGCGAGCGTCGGACCCATCTTGCCGCCGACGCCCAGCACCATGATGTCGCCGGGCGCTTTGGCGAGATCGGCGATCAGCGCCTCCGACGGCATGGTCATGAACTCTTCCATGGCCTCGACCGTGTCGAAGCGATCCGGCAGCTTGGTCATGTCGAGGCCTTCAGTCGTTCCCTGGGTGCGGCCGGCATGGCGCGCATCGACTTGAAGTCGAGCTCGGCGCCCACGGCGAAGCCCGGACAGCCGAGCGAGGCCAGCGCCAGCTTGCCACCCTTTGCCTTCAGGCGCGCCGGCTTGCCCGGCAGCTTCTCGTAGAGCGCGGGATGTGCCGCCACGAACGCCTTCTGTTCGTCCTCAGGCACACCCGACATGCCGTCGATGAAATGGTGCGCATTGCGCTCGACATGGGTGAGGCCGAGCAGGGAGACGAGCGCCAGGTCCTGCTGGACACTGGTGCCGGGCCCCGTGGTCAGGTCCTCTGCCGACATGAAGTAGCGCGCACTGCCGGCTTCTTCGTTCAATCGCGCCACGCGGGACGCGTTAAGGATCGATTTATAGAAGCCTTTGCAGTTCTTGCTGGAAACGCCCGAATAGCCCAGCGTCAGCGCCGTCGGAAAGGACGCGAGTTCGCCATCCGACTCGTCGATGATTACCGATCGATACTCGGCCAGCGCCGTCACCGGTCGGCTGAGCGCGGTAGTGCGCTTGATCGGCTGCTCGATGAAGAGCGTCGCCTTGACCATGCGCGCCAGCGCCGGCGTCTCCTCGACCTTGCGCCACAGTTCGACGATGCCGTCGACGTCGTCGTACTGCTCGTTGCCGTCGAAGGTGACGCGATAATCGGCTGCGCCTGCATCGAGGACCGAAGCAATGCGCGACAGCCGGTCGAGGTCGGCCTTGATGTCGCCGCCGACCTTCAGTTTGTAGTAGCGGCCGCGATAGTAGGAGACGACCTCTT
>RGPT01000524.1 GCA_010032545.1 Alphaproteobacteria bacterium | reverse complement strand
GCATGACCCAGCGGCCCGGCCAGAGCGCCGCCAACGATCCAGGCCTGTCGGCGCTGCTGAACACCGACGCGCCGGCGATCTGCATCGTCGGCAAGAGCTGGGATTACCAGGTCGACGTGGCGCTGGGCATCCCGCGCGAGGAGAACGTGGCGATCATCGGGTCGTCTATCGCCGAGATCAAGAAGCGCGACCGCGAGCCCATGCTCGACGCCGAGCACTTCTTCGACGGCTTCAAGGCCAACCCGTCCTATGCCATGCAGTGCCTGCACGCCGCCGCCGATGCGGGGGCGCGCTGGGTCGTGCTGTGCGATACCAACGGCGGCACGCTGCCGCACGAGGTGTCGCGCATCGTCGCCGAGGTGGTGAAGGAAATCCCCGGCGACCGGCTGGGGATCCATGCCCACAACGACACCGAGAACGCGGTCGCCAACTCGCTGGCCGCGATCCTGGGCGGCGTGCGCCAGCTTCAGGGCACCATCAATGGTCTGGGCGAGCGATGCGGCAACGCCAACCTGATCTCGCTGATCCCGACCCTGATGCTGAAACCCGATTTCGCGGAACGCTTCGAGACCGGTATCCCGCAGGGAAACCTGCGCAAGCTCAAGCACGTCTCGCATGTGCTGGACGAAATTCTCAACCGCGCGCCGAACAGGCACCAGGCCTATGTCGGCGACAACGCCTTCGCCCACAAGGGCGGCCTGCACGCGTCGGCGGTCGCCAAGGATCCGCATACCTACGAGCATGTGCCGCCCGAGTCCGTCGGCAACGCGCGCAAGATCCTGGTATCGAACCAGGCCGGCCGCTCCAACATCATCCAGCGGCTCGACGAACTGGGGCTGACGGTGCCCAACAATCATCCGGGCATCAGCCGCCTGCTCGACGAGGTGAAGGAAGCCGAATCCCAGGGTCTGTCCTATGACGGCGCCGAGGCCAGCTTCGAACTGCTCGCCCGCCGCGCGCTGGGCCAGTTGCCCCGGTTCTTCGACACCCAGAGCTACCGCGTGCTGGTCGAGCGCCGCCACAACGCGGTTGGCGAGATGGTCACCGTCGCCGAGGCCACGGTGAAGCTGACGGTCGACGGCGAGAACCTGATCTCGGCCGGCGAGGGCA
>RGPT01000523.1 GCA_010032545.1 Alphaproteobacteria bacterium | reverse complement strand
AAAGCTGCCGGCGCCGGTCGTCGCCAAGGGAGTAAAGGACAGGAAGCCGACCGCTGCCGAAAAGGCGCTCGCCGCCAAGGAACTCCTCAAGGCCGGCAAGAAAGGCGCGCCCGTCGTCGCGGGCAAGCCCGAGCAACCGGCCGCCGCCGGCAAGCCCGGCGCGAAGCCGACCATCAAGAGCGCGAAGGCGGCCCTCGAGCTGCTGGAGGCCAACGTCGCCGCCGCCAAGGCGAAGGGCGTCAAGGGCCGGCCGGGCCGCAAGGGCAAGAGCAACGCGTGGCTGATCCCCCCGGAAATGCCGAAGGAGGACGCCGAGACGCGCCGCACGCGCCTGAAGAACCTGATCAAGCTCGGCAAGGAACGCAGCTACCTCACCTATTCCGAGATCAACGACCACCTGCCGGACGACATGGTCGATGCCGAGCAGATCGAGTCGATCATCACCACGTTCGGCGACATGGGCATCCAGGTCTTCGACCAGGCGCCCGACCAGGAAACGCTGCTGATCAACGAGGCGGCCCCGGTCGCTGCGACCGACGATGACGTCGAGGAGCAGGCGGAAGCCGCGCTGTCCACGGTGGACTCGGAGTTCGGCCGCACCACCGACCCGGTGCGCATGTACATGCGCGAAATGGGTTCGGTGGAACTCCTCACGCGCGAGGGCGAGATCGAGATCGCCAAGCGCATCGAGGAAGGCCTGAAGCACATGATCCAGGCGATCTCCGCCTGCCCGACCACGGTCCAGGACATCCTCGACCTGGCCGAGAAGGTCGAGAAGGACGAGATGCGCATCGACGAAGTCGTCGACGGCCTCATCGACCCGAACGCCAAGGACGACTTCGACCCCAAGAAGGTCGAGGCGGCCGTCGAGGATGACGACAAGGACGTCGGCGAGGAAGAGGACGCCGATGACGACGGCGCCATCGCCGCGGCCAACCTGCTGCAGCTGAAGACCGATGCGATCGAGAAGTTCGCGCGCATCCGCCGCCTCTACGAGAAGATGAAGAAGGCGCTCGAGGCCAAGGGTTCCAAGGACAAGGATTACCTCAACGCCCGCGACAAGATCTCCAACGAGTTGATGGCGATCCGCTTCACCGCGCGCACGGTCGAG
>RGPT01000522.1 GCA_010032545.1 Alphaproteobacteria bacterium | reverse complement strand
GCACGTGCCTCAGCGGTGGACTGGACAGCTCCGTGATAAGTGCTATCGCGAGCGAGCAGTACCGTCATGCTGGTGGTCAGGAGTTCATTGGTATCCACGCAAAGTCGATCGAGAAGGCAACCGACGAGAGCGAGTACGCCCGCTGGGTAGCTGCAAAATCCGGCATCCGACTGGTGACGGTGGAGCCTACATCTGACGACTTCGCAGCCACGCTGGATGAGGTGGTTTACACGCAGGAAGAGCCGTTCGGTAGCCCGTCTATGTTCATGGGCTGGCATGTCTTTCGCGAGGCAAGCCGACAAGGCTGCCGTGTGATGCTCAACGGCCAGGGCAGTGACGAGGGCGCCAGTCGCACCCTCGACCGCAGCGGCCGGGTATCGGGTTTTTTCAAGAATGGCCTTGACGGTCTGTCCGAGTGTGACGGTCAGGGCGGTGCTCAGCCCGGGCTGGGCCAGGGCGGTGCGCACGGTGGTGTCGATCACGGCGCCGAGCCCGTCGCGAAGTTCGGGGACCGCGAGCAGTGAACTGACCGCGTCGGTGGCGGTGGCGGCTACGGCGGTGGCGGCCTTGGCGCCGAGGGTGTTGGTCAGGGCGCCGGTCAGCAGGCCGGGCAGTGCGGTCTTCAGCAGGTCGCGCACGGCGGGGTCGGCGGTGACTCCGACGACGGCGTCGCGGGCGGTCGTGGCGAGTGCGAGTTGGGCGGCGGGTACCTGCAGCAGGGCGGTATCCAATGTGGCCAGGACGGCGATAAGGATCGGGGCGAGGCCGTCCTGCACAACGGGTTCGGCGAATAGCGCTTTCGCGGCGGAAATCACCGTCGCCTTCACGTTGGCCAGCGGGTCAGGCTCTTCGATGTTCGCGAGGATCGCGATGCCGGTCTGGCCGAGTGTGTCGGTCAGGGCGGTGCTCAGGCCGGGCTGGGTCAGGGCGGTGCGCACGGCGGCGCCGACGACATCGCCTAGACCGGACCGCACGGCGGGGACCGCGAGCAGCGAGCCGACCGCGGCGGTAGCGATGGTGGCTACTGTGGTGGCGGCCTTGGCGCCCAGTATGCCGGTCAGGGCGCTGGTCAACGGACCGGCCAGCCCGGCGTCGAGCAGGTCGCGCACGGCGGGGTCGGCGGT
>RGPT01000521.1 GCA_010032545.1 Alphaproteobacteria bacterium | reverse complement strand
CAAGGGCGAGATCAAGGGCGCCGCCGAAAAGCGCCGCGTCGACGTCAAGGCGCCGGGCATCATTCCGCGCAAGTCGGTGCATGAGCCGGTGCAGACCGGCCTGAAGGCCATCGACACCCTGATCCCGATCGGCCGCGGCCAGCGCGAACTGATCATCGGCGACCGCCAGACCGGCAAGACCGCCGTCGCCATCGACGCCATCATCAACCAGAAGGCGGTCAACGCCGGAACGGACGAAAAGGCCAAGCTGTATTGCATCTATGTCGCGATCGGCCAGAAGCGCTCGACCGTGGCGCAGATCGTCAAGACGCTCGCCGATGCCGGCGCGCTGGAATACACAATCGTCGTCGCCGCCACCGCTTCCGAGCCGGCCCCGCTGCAGTTCCTGGCGCCCTTCTCCGGCTGCGCCATGGGCGAATGGTTCCGTGACAACGGCATGCACGCCCTGATCATCTATGACGATCTGTCCAAGCAGGCCGTCGCCTATCGCCAGATGTCGCTGCTGCTGCGCCGTCCGCCGGGCCGCGAAGCCTATCCGGGCGACGTGTTCTATCTGCACTCCCGTTTGCTGGAGCGCGCTTCCAAGTTGAACGAAGACAATGGTTCGGGCTCGCTGACCGCCCTGCCCGTGATTGAAACCCAGGCCAACGACGTGTCGGCCTATATTCCCACCAACGTGATCTCGATCACCGACGGCCAGATTTTCCTGGAGACCGACCTGTTCTATCAGGGCATTCGCCCCGCCGTGAACGTCGGCATCTCGGTGTCGCGCGTGGGTTCCTCGGCCCAGATCAAGGCGATGAAGACCGTCGCCGGCCCCATCAAGGGCGAACTGGCGCAGTACCGTGAAATGGCGGCCTTCGCCAAGTTCGGTTCGGACCTCGACGCCTCGACCCAGAAGATGCTGGCGCGCGGCGAACGCCTGACCGAGCTGCTCAAGCAGCCCCAGTACAAGCCCTTCGCCGTCGAAGAGCAGGTGGCGGTGATTTACGCCGGCACCCGCGGCTATCTCGATCCCTTCCCCACCAATCGCGTCCAGGCGTTCCAGGAAGCGTTACTGTCGAAGCTGAAGAGCACCTATCCGCAGTTCCTGGAAGGCATCCGCAAGGAAAAGGCGCTGACGCCCGATCT
>RGPT01000053.1 GCA_010032545.1 Alphaproteobacteria bacterium | reverse complement strand
AGTTCGCGCTCGGTCTTAAAGGGATCAGGCTGGGAGTCCGAGAATCCAAAGGCGGTCTCGAGCGCAAGTTTCGAGTTCTCTCCAGCAGCAGGGTAGAGCATCTCAAAAGCCATCTTCAGGCTCAGAGGGGAGAAACTGAAATTCTTGGGTTGATCCGCGTTCGTCTGGAACACCTGAAAGGAAGCTTCTCCTGACTTAAGCACCGGAGGGGGAGGGAGATCACTTCCTGCTGTGATCTTCGCTGCAGACGGAGTCGCCGCTTCAGGCGCAGGAGCGGGTTCATCCTTCTTTGTGGTACAGGACAGAATGGTAAATAGGGCAAGGGTGGCAATCAAGATCTTCATGGTACTTTCTTACCATGAATCAGGAATTCGTGTGAGATCCAATCGAGGACTTGGGATCAAGAATGTCCCGCAAGGAGTCCCCGAGAAAATGAAATCCCACCATGGTGAGAAACAATGCAATTCCAGGAAAAAGCATGAGGTGGGGATAGCTTTGAATTCCCCGGAATCCCTCATTCGCGAGCGTTCCCCAGCTGGCATAAGGGGGTTGGAGTCCAAGCCCGACAAAGGATAAGAAGCTTTCGGTCAGAATATTATTCGGAATTTGAAAGGTGAGAGAGACCACCATGGGGCCGAGAAGGTTCGGGAGAGCTGATCCATATTTAACATTTATGTTAAATACAAAACCCTGATAGAGTCAACCCTTGCCCGCGGAGATGATGACAATGTTGGCAGTCCTCGCTGAAGCCCGCTTCGATCCCGCCCAGACCGAACAGGTCCGTGCCGCCGCCCGTCCGATGATCGAGGCCTCGCGCGCCGAACCAGGCTGTGCCGGCTACGACTACGCCTTCGACCTGCTCGAACCCGACCTGATGCGGGTGCGCGAGCTCTGGCGGGACGAACAGGCGCTAAAAGATCACTTCGCCACGCCGCACATGGCCACGTTCCTGAAGGCGCTACGCGCCCTCAAGCCCAGGAGCGTCACGGTGAAGTGCTACGAGCTCGGTCCAGAGCGAAGAATGCCAGATAGCTGAGCCCTGTCATCTTGAGCGAGACGGAGGATCCTTCGCTTCGCTCGGGATGAAAATCAGCCTCTTCTCCAGGTCGTGCCCTTCGGTCCGTCCTCGAGGATGACGCCCCTGGCCTTGAGATCGTCGCGGATACGATCGGACTCCTTGAAGTCCTTGGCCTTGCGCGCGGCCTGTCGGGCGGCAATTGCCGCGTCGATCTCGACGTCGGTCGGCCCTGACGACCCAGCCGGTGTCCACCGGAACCATGCCTCGGCATCCTGCTGCAGAAGACCCAGCGCATTGGCGCCAGCGCGCAACTCGGCCGGATCGGCGAGCTGGTGGATGGCACCGATCGCCATGGGCGTGTTGAGGTCGTCGCGCAGGGCGTCCTCGACGTCTTTCGGAACCGACGCGACCGCCTTTGAGTCCTTGCCACGCAGCGCGCCGTACCAGCGGTCGAGCGTTGCCTTGGCCTGCGTCAGGCCCTCGTGCGTGAAATCGAGCGGCTGGCGGTACTGTGCGGAGAGCAAAAGCAGGCGGATCGCCTCGCCGGGATATTGGTCGAGCAGCTCGTGCACGGTGAAGAAGTTGCCGAGCGACTTGCTCATCTTCTCGCCGGAGATGTTGAGGAAACCGTTGTGCATCCAGTACTTGGCCATCATGGCATGACCGAAGGCACTGCGGCTTTGCGCGATCTCGTTCTCATGGTGCGGGAAGATCAGGTCGAGGCCGCCGGCATGGATGTCGAAGGTCTCGCCCAAATGCTTGGCGCTCATCGCCGAGCATTCGATGTGCCAGCCCGGTCGCCCCCGGCTCCACGGACTCGCCCATCCGGGCTGGGCGTCGGTCGAGGGCTTCCACAGCACGAAGTCGGCGGGATCCTTCTTGTAGGGCGCCACCTCGACCCGGGCGCCGGCGATCAGCTCGTCACGCGAACGCCGCGACAGGCGGCCGTAGTCGTCCATGCTGGGCACGCTGAACAGCACGTGGCCGTCGGCGGCGTAGGCATGACCGTTGTCGATCAGGCGCCGGATCATG
The DNA here is from genome assembly GCA_010032545.1 of Alphaproteobacteria bacterium. Taxonomy (GTDB): domain Bacteria; phylum Pseudomonadota; class Alphaproteobacteria; order Reyranellales; family Reyranellaceae; genus Reyranella. Next base: position 18,531 of record RGPT01000053.1, on the reverse strand, counting down.
CCGATCATCTCGGCGACATACTGCGTGGCACGCGGCTCGACATCGGGGGCGAGGGCGCCCAGCCGGCGCATGTCGCTCTGATAGGCATCGGCGGTGCGGTTGGTCAGCGCCTCGATGCTCTCGCCGTTATCGGCGGCGCGGACGATGATGCGATCGTCGATGTCGGTGATGTTGCGCACATAGGTGACGCGCGGATAGCTCCGCTTCAGCAGGCGGTAGAGCGTGTCGAACACCACGACGGGCCGCGCATTGCCGATGTGCACGTAATCGTAGACCGTCGGGCCGCAGACGTAGAGGCGCACGTGCGCTGCATCGAGCGGAACGAACGGCTCTTTTTCGCGCGACAGCGTATTGTAGATGACGAGGGACATGGTCCCCTACTCCCCGATCAAGTTTGTCCAAAAGCCCGATGCGCCTCGCAGGGCGCGGCCTTCACTTACATCGCGCGTTTGAGGCGCCGGGAAGCAGAGAGAACAGAATATGCCAAGTTTATCCGATGCGTTCTTGCCGCGCAAACCCGCCGGCATGAAAGCATTTTCGATCCTGCTAGCGATCATCAGGCGGGCCGCCCCTTGAGACGCGCCTCGGCCTGCGCCCGCCCGATCAGCGGCAGCAGCCTCGCCATCTCAGGACCGGTCTCGCGCGCGGTGAGGGCGAGAAAATCGGCACCCTCGATCTTTGGCTCGATCGGCCCGCGCGCGACCTCGGCCCAGCTTGCCGTATCGGCGAGCGTCGCGAGATTGCCGCGCACTGCCAGCCAGAAGGCTTCGCCCACCCCCTCGGAGAGGCGCAGGATGAAGGTTCCGCCGTGGCGCCTGGCAAAAAGCCAGTTGAACAGTGCCGCCCTGATAATGCCGACATGCAGCGGCCCGGTGGGGCTCGGCGCGAAACGGACGATTGGGGCGGACATGCGGCCCGACTTGTGGCGAGAGGCCGTTGGCGGGTCAAGCCGGCTCCGCTAGTGTCCCCGGCAATAGCTGAGGAAACAAAGCGCAATGCGCACCGAGGACATCGCGTATTCGGCCGACGGCGTCCGCATGGTCGGTCAGTACGTCGTCGACGACACCAGGCCGGGGCGCCGTGCCGGTGTGCTGGTCTGTCACGAAGGCCCTGGCCTTACCGAGCACACCAAGGAGATCGCCGCCCGGTTGGCCGGCCTAGGCTACGCCGCCTTCGCGATGGACTACTATGGCGACGGCAAGCCTCTCGCCAATCCGGCGGACTCGGCGGCCCGCCTGGCACCATGGCGTGCCGACCCGACCGGCATCCGCATCCGAGCCACCGCCGCCCTCGACGTGCTCAAGGCCCGGAAGGAGGTCGATCCGGCTCGAACGGCCGTCATCGGCTATTGCTTCGGCGGGACGACGGCACTCGAGGTTGGCCGCAGCGGCGCCGACGTCAAGGCGATCGTGGGTTTCCATTCCGGCCTCGCTACCGCCAGGCCGCAGGACGCACCCAACATCAAGGCAAAGGTTCTGGTCTGCATCGGCGCCGATGATCCGATCATTCCGCCCGTCCAGCGCGCTGACTTCGAGGCCGAGATGAAGGCAGCCGGCGTCGACTGGCGCCTGCAGCTGTACGGCGGTGTCGGACACAGCTTCACCAACCCGGCCGTCGATGCCCGGGGCATGAAGGGATTCTTCTTTCACGAACCGACCAACAGACGCGCGTGGAACGCCATGATCGAACTGTTCAATGAAACGCTAGGAGGAGCCCAACCATGAAGCGCCGCAATCTTCTCGCCTTGACCGCGGGTGCCCTCGCTGCCCCCGCCATCGCGCGGGCGCAAGCCAAGTATCCTGACCGGACGATGCGTCTGGTCGTGCCGTTCGCGCCGGCCGGACCGACCGACATCATCGGCCGCATGGTCGCGGAAAAAATGACGAACCTTCTCGGCCAGACGATGGTCGTGGAAAACAAGTCGGGCGCCGCCGGCTCGATCGGCGCGGTCGAGGTGAAGAACGCAAAGCCCGACGGCTACACCTTCCTGTTCGCACCCTCTTCGACCCACGCCATCAATCCAACGGCATTCGTCAATCCGGCCTACGACGCGGTCAAGGACTTCACGCCGATCGCCTCGGTGTGCGTCAATCCACTGGTGCTCGTGGCGCATCCCTCGATGCCCGACTCCGTGCTGGGCTTGGTCGCCGAGATGAAGAAGAACCCCGGCAAGTACTCCTATGCCTCGTCGGGCACCGGCAGCATCCTCCATCTCGCTGGCGAATACTTCAAAACCGACGTTGGCGGCATGGACGTCGTTCATGTGCCCTATCGAGGCTCCGGCCCGGCGCTGCAGGATTTGCTGGCGGGCAATGTCGCCTGGATGTTCGAGACCTTCAGCACGACACTGCAGCAGCACCGAGCCGGCAAGCTTCGCGTCCTCGCCTACGCCCACGCCAAGCGCGCGCCGATCGCGCCGGAGATTCCGACGATGATCGAGGCCGGCGTGCCGGGGTACGAAGCCTATACCTTCAACCTTATTCTCGGGCCCGCGGGCCTGCCGAAGGAAGTCGTCGGAACGATCGACCAGGCATCGCGCAAGCTCATGGCCGATCCGACCGTCATCAAATTCCTCGAGGACATCGCCGCTGTACCGACGACCGATACGTCGCCCGAGCGCACGGCGAAGTTCATCAAGGACGAGATCGCCAAATGGGCACCGGTCGTCCGCGCCGCGGGCGTAAAGATCGAGTAGCCGGTTTTCTCAGCGGTAGCCCGGCGGCGGCGCGACGTTGCCGGGCGTGGGCGCGATCGGCGTCTGCTGTGGCATCGTGGCGGGCGTTGGCAGGGTCGTGTTCATGATGCTGCCCGGACCGCCGCCCGCGCCTTCACTCGGACTTGCCACGCTGCCGGGCGCCTTGGTGCCCGTCGTGCTGATCCAGTACCCGGCCACCGCATTGGACTTGTCGCCAGCCGTCTTGGCCGGGACGTCGACCACGCCGATCCGCTGTCCCCGCTTGCTGACGCGATAGCCTTCGGGATCGAGCAGGTAGCCCTCGTTGTCCACGCGTACCCCATCCTGCTCGGTGCGGTAGGAGGCCGGCGGAGTCACCTCGGTGTACAGCGGCTTCGGCAGCGGGTCGCAGCCTGCGAGCGCCAGCCCCCCCAGCGTCGCGGCAAACAGTTTTCTCGCGGCCATCGGCTTTCCCCAGAATTCGGCTTTCATCATAGCGGAAACGGCAAGGCACCCGAAAGAGCCTAACGGTCAACAAAAAAGCCCGTCCTTTCGGACGGGCCTTCGTGTCGGGCGATACCTGCTTAGGCCGCGATCTTCGTGAACTTCTCGATGCGCTCCTGAACGGGGCGCACAACATCGTCGGCGGTCTTGCGGACCAGCGCGCCGAGGTCCTGGGCCTGAGCCATGCGGGTCTCCAGGCGGCCGCGCCAGTACTTGGCCGAGACGTCGAACGCCTCGATCGGCGACTTGGCGGCGAGAAGGTCGCGCATCGCGGCAAAGCCCGCGTCGGCATCTTCCTTTGCGGCCTCCAGCAGCTTGAGGCTGGCCTTGGTGGCGCCCTCGCGGGCCTGATTGAGCTGGCCGTTCAGCTCTTCCGACGCGGTCTGGGCGGCCTTGCTGATTTGTTCAAAGCCCTCGGTCGCCTTGCGGACGCCAGCCTGGGCGAACTCGCGGACGCGCTCGCCTGCGGCCTTGGTGGTCTCGGTGGCGTGCTCGATCACGTTGTCGAGCGCGGCGGTGTTGGTCGTGGTCATGGTCTTTCCTGCCGTTGGTTGCGGTTCAAATGATCGAGCCTCGAGGGGGGTCCCCCGTGCCTCGCAGACCGTATATGGGAACGGAATGGTGCATCGCAATATAAATTGTTGCGACGCGGGATGAAATTTAGATTAGCCAATAATATCAATGCATTAATGCCTATGCCATTCATGGCCCGAGATCAGATGATGTTCATGGAGCTTGCGCCCGACAGGGCAGGCGGAGGACAAATCGACCAACGAAAGAAACAAGATCGAGTTCGGGAGAAGGCCATGGAGCAGCAGCAGCTGTCGGGCATCGACGCGTCGTTTCTCTATCTCGAGACGGCCGAGACGCCCATGCACGTGGCCGGACTCACCTATTTCGAGCTCCCCCCCTGGCTTCGAAGGCAGTTTCTACCTGCACTTCCGCAAGTTCTTCGAAAGCCGCCTGCACACCATCCCGATCTTCTCCAAGCGCCTGGCGCCGTCACTCTACGACCTTGACCACCCCGGCTGGGTTGAAGAGGAGGAAATCGATCTCGACTACCATCTGCGCGAGACGACGCTGCCCGCACCCGGATCCGACGCACAGCTCGAGGAAGTGATCTCGCGCCTGCATGCCAACACGCTCGATCGCAGCCGGCCACTCTGGCAATTCTACGTTATCACCGGCCTCGCCAACGGCCAGGGAGCGCTCTACTCCAAGATCCATCACGCCGCGATCGACGGCGGCGCCGGCATGGCAATCAACAAGGCGCTCTACGACGTGACGGCAGAGCCGCGCGAGGTGGCACCGCCGCCGCCCCGCAAGAGCAGTGGCAAGGCGGCCCCCAGCGCGCCGATCGCCGTCGATCCCGTGAAGGGCCTTTCCGACATCATGGGCAACATGATGCGTCAGCAGCTCAAGATGTGGGAGGCAGCGCCTCAGATCCTGAGTTCGATGACCAACGCCTTTCTCGCCAAGCCCGGCGAGACGCCCAAAGCGCTTGGCACCTTGCAAAGCCTGATCAGCCAATTGCCGACGCTGAGTGCACCGAAGACGCCATTCAACGCCACCATCACCCGCGAGCGCAGCTACGCCGCGCGCACCATCTCGCTCACCGACGCCAAGGCGGTCGGCAAGGCAAGCGGCGCCAAACTGAATGACGTCGTTCTGGCGATCTGCGGCGGGGCGTTGCGGCGCTACCTCGAAGAAAACGGCCAGCTGCCGGACAAGACGCTGGTGGCCGGCGTGCCGATCAGCCTGCGCGAGCCCGGCGACACGCGGCAGAACAACCAGGTCTCGGGCATGCTCTGCCAGATCGCGACTGATATCGCCGATCCTGCCGAGCGCCTGAAGGCGATCGTCAAGTCATCGTCGGAGGCCAAGCAGATTGCCGGCACCTTCCGCGACTCCTCACCGCAGGATTTCGCTTTCGTCGGTGCGCCGATCCTGTTGCAACTCATGATGCTGGTCTACGGTCGCAGCGGCCTGGCCGACCATCTGCCCATGCCGATGAATGTCACGATCTCCAACGTGCCTGGCCCGCCGATGCCACTCTATTGCGCCGGCGCCAAGGTCACGGCCCTCTATCCCGTGTCGATACCGGCGCATGGGGCGGCGCTCAACATCACGGTCCAGAGCTACATGGACGCGCTCAATTTCGGCGTCACCGCCGATCGCCGCGCCGTACCTGATGCCGGTCGCCTCGGCGACTACTTGGTCGAGGCCGCAGCCGAGCTCAAGAAGTCGGTTGTGGGCAGTTGAGACGCTTCAGTGTCTTTCCGATATGTGAGACGCTGGCCATAACAACTAGGAGGCCTCATGACGGCTGCCGTTGAAGCGTTGCGTCCCCCCTCGCGAACGCTCTTGTTCCTTGAAGGCCGCGCCGTGCAGGAACTCGGTGCGTTCTGGCTGCTGAGGCCGTGGCTGGCGGCCGCGCCGCGCGGCGACGGCCATCCGGTTCTCGTGTTGCCGGGCCTGCTGGCGAGCGATATGTCAACGCAACCCCTTCGCAGTTTCCTGAAGTCGCACGGCTATGCCGTCCACGGCTGGAAACAAGGCCGCAATCTCGGCCTGCGCCATGGCGTCGAACGATCCATGCTCGACCGGGTCGACGAACTCTACGATCGCTACAATGGCCGCAAGCTGAGCCTGGTCGGCTGGAGTCTCGGCGGCCTCTACGCGCGTCAACTCGCCAAGTCGAGGCCTGACAAGGTGCGCTGCGCGATCAGCCTGGGCAGCCCCTTCACTGGCCACCCGAAGGCGACCAACGCCTGGCGAGTTTATGAACTTGCCTCCGGGCATACCGTCGAAAGTCCGCACAATCACGCCGCTGGGCCGCTCTCCGAACCGCCACCAGTGCCGACGACTTCGATCTTCAGCCGGTCCGACGGAATCTGCGCTTGGCAGACCTGCCTCAATGAAGAGGCCCCGCAGGTCGAAAACATCGAGGTCTATGGCAGCCACTGCGGGCTCGGCCACCATCCGGCGGCAGTCTACGCCGTCGCCGACCGCCTCGCGCAGCCTGAAGGTCAATGGAAGAAGTTCGACCGTTCCGGCTGGAAGAGCATCGTCTTCCCCGACTGGAAGAGGGCTTAAGGCTTCTTCTCGATCGTGGCCCGGATCTCCTCGTAGGAATCCTTCATCCGGTCCTGCACGATCTTGAGGGCCTCTGTGCTCGATTTCTGCACCAGCTCGGCGATGTCGCGGGTGTTGGCGATGGCCGCCTCCATCGCCTTCTTGGCGAACTCGGTCTGTCTGGCCATCGCGTCCTGCGGGGAGCCGCCCGGCTTGTAGGCTTGGGCGATCTCGGCCATGTCCTTCATCGCCGCTTCGAAGATCGCCCGTTGCTTCTGGGCAACCTCGGTGGCGCCACCCGCCATCGCCTGCCACGACTTGGTCATGGCCTCCAGGTTCTTCTGCTGATGCTCCATGATCTTGGTCATGTCGAACGACGGAACCTTGAGTTGCTCACCGAGCCTCTTGAACATGTCGGTGAAGTTCTGTGCTGGGTCGGCCATGCGAACCTCCTGTCGGTTAGAAGTACAGCTTCACCCCCTGCTCAAGCCCATGCAAGACCAATCCGGCCAGCCCGCCGATCATGGCCCCATTGAAACGAATATATTGCAGATCGCGGCCGACCGTCAGTTCGACGCGGCCGATCAAGACGTCGATGTCCCAGGACTTCACCTGATCGGCGACAAAATGGCCGACACCGCTCTTCTGGGTTTGCACGAAGTCGGCAAGGACCCGCACCATGCCCCGATTGATCTCGGCGCGAATGGCAGGATCGCCCGCGAGCTGACCGCCGACATCGACCAGCATCGACTCGAGTTGCCGCCTGACCTGACTGTCGGGCGCACGCGCATCCTGCTCGAGGAAGCTGCGCAGGCTCTCCCAGGCCCCCTCGACCACGGCAGCGATCTCGGGGCGCGCCAGGAGGTCTCGCTTCAGGCTCTCGGCACGGCGCGCAAAGGCATCCGAGTTGCGCAGCTGCTCGATGAAGCCTTTCACGAAACCGTCGAACTCGCGTCGCAGCGGATGCTGCGGATCGAGGCGCGCCTCCTGGATGAACGCGGTGGTCGAGGCCACGATCTTGCGCAAGAGATAGGCGTCGGCACGGTAGAGATTGAAAAGCGCCGGCAATTCCTTGCGGATCTTCTGGCGCAGCGCCTCCAGCGTCTCCTCGTTGGCCAGAATCTTGTCGAGTGCGCCCAGGAGTTCATCGAGCAGACGCTGGTGCCGGCCCTTCTCGGTGACCGCGCTCAACAGACCGGCGGCGAGCGGTGCCAGCTCCACCCGCTCCAGTTCGGTCATGACGCGCTTGCCGAGAAAGCCGCGGAGGCCCGACTGATCGATCGCCGCCAGGGTCTGCGGCAGGAGGCGCAGCACGAACCGCGCAAGCGCGGCACTGCGTTCGCGGTCGGAGAGCCAGTCGGCGACCAGCGCCGCGAAGTCGACCTCGCGCAGCCGTGCCTCGACCGGTTCCGGCGCCAGGAAGTTCGTTTCGATGAACTCGCCGAGCGTATCGGCGATCCGCAGATGATTGTGCTGGATGATCGCGGTGTGCGGGATCGGCAGGCCGAGCGGGCGGCGGAACAGTGCCACCACGGCATACCAGTCGGCGAGCCCGCCCACGGTCGCCGCCGCCGCAAACGCCGCCACATAGCCCCAGGCCCAGTGTACCGGCTCGTAGTATCGCGCCACTCCGAACAGAACCGCCCACACGTCCAGCACGTACCGGGAGTCGGCCGCGAGCTTGGCCATCCAGGCATCGCCTGCTGCCTCGTCGTTGCCCGTCCGGTCGCGATACATCGCCACCAGCGCCCGCTTTACGTCGGGCTCCATTCGTCCGCCGTCGCCGCAGACATAGACGATGGCACCCTGCTCGATCAGCGACCACAACGCAGCGGCTTGCTGCTTCAGGAGATCCTGCACGTAGCTTTTCTTCCCATCGTGACGCGAGAAGGCGACATGCAGATCGACGACGCCAGCGGCGGCGTGCTCCTTCAACTCGTCTGCATAGATGAAATCCTGTTCCGGATGCCGGCAGCCGAAGAACAGCATTGCCGGGCCAAGCGTCCGGCCCTGCGCCTTCAGCGCCGCCCGTTCGCGCAGGAAGCCGCGGAACGGCGCAAGCCCTGTACCCGGTCCGATCATGACGACCGGTGCTGCCGGATCGACCGGCAGGCGGAAACCGACCTTGGTTTCCTTGATGAATGCCTGCACCGTGGCGCCCGCCGCCTGACGCGACAGGTAGCTTGAACAGACGCCGCGATAGAGGCCTGTTCCCGATCTTGCCGGACCCTCGACGACCGCGACGGTGACCGAGCAGTGCGCGCCATCGGCGACCGGCGACGACGAGATGGAATAATACCGAGGTGTCATCAGCGGCAGCATCTCGAGAAACGCCGAGAACGTGAGCTCGCAGGCCGGATGTTCATCCAGAAGATCGAGGATCGACTTGCGCTTGCCCAGGACCTCCGTCCGGAAGCGCTCCTCGTCGAGGAGCGCCTCGAGCTTTGGCCGGGTGAAGGGGCAACGCGTGTGCTGCGCCATGGCCTGAATCTGCTTGCGGGTCGCCGGCAGCTGCAGCTCGACAAAGTCGGAAAGCAGGCGGTGCACGGAGATCGCTTCGCCCACAGGAAGCACCGCGCGTCGACCCTCGGCAGCGGTCAACACGACATGGGTGCCAGGTGCAAAGCCGAAGCGCCGAACGGCGCGCTCGACCAGAAGCGCACCATTTTGCGGCACGATGCTGAGATGATCCCCGGCGCGATAGCTCACGCCGTCAGGCAGCAGCACCTCGATATGACGCGTGCTGCGGCCCGAATGGTCGGAATTCTGCAACTCGCGATTGGCCAGCACGCGCATGGGGAGCGCGCCGTTGCCACCGATGATCGGATGGGACGGCGGCTTGTCGACTGGCTGCACTTGATAAAGCGGCTCGTGCGCCTGGCTTGAGTCCGGCTCCAGCTTGATGCCGAGCTTGTCGGCGACCGCGGGCAGCATCGGCTCGTACCAGTCCTAAAAATTGCCGTCCAGGTCTTCCTTGGCGTCGCCTTCCCCGCGTTGATAGATTCGCTCGGCACCCTTCTCCGCCATCAGTTCGTCGATCTGGCGCGGGATCGCCTGATAGGTCGATGCCCAATCCCGGTTGCCGCAACCGAACATCGTGTAGCGCACCCCCTTCAGCGACCCGGGTCCTGCCTCGCGAAGGCTCTTGAGGAAGCTACCGGCGTTGTCGGGCGGCCCGCCGTTGTAGGAGGCACACACGATGGCGACCGCGCCTTCCCGTGGCAGACTGCCCGCGCGATCATCGAGGGCGGCCAGGGAGGTAGCAAAGCCGTTGGCCTCGCCTGCCTCCGCGATCGAACGCGCGAGTTCCTCGGCTGTCCCCATGTTGGAACCAAACAGGACAGTGAGCTTCGCTCCATGGCTTGCTGCGGCCTTCTTCGGGGCAGCCTTCTTCGGGGCGGGCTTCGCTGATGTGACAGCGACACCCGTGCCGCGCACGACATCGGGCCGCAGTCGAACGCGCATCGTGAGCCCTTCGGGCTTGATGGTGAGGGACTCCTTGATCTTGAGCTGGTAGCGCGTGTGATCGACCAGCTTGAAGCGCTGAAGGATCATGCCCAGAACAAGCGTTGCCTCGGTCATGGCGAACTGTCGGCCGATACAGGCGCGCTGGCCGTTGCCGAACGGCTTGTAGGCATGGGGCGGCATCTTGGCCTCACGCTCGGGCGCAAAATTGTCGGGGTTGAACACTTCCGCCTGCGGTCCCCATACAGACTTGTCGCGATGGAGCATGGCCGTCAGGACGGTGACGAAGGTCCGCTTCCTGAGCTTGTACTGGCCGCCGATCGTCTCGTTCTGGAACGGGTAGAGGCCGAAGGCCGGCGCGGTCGGCCACAAGCGCAGCGATTCCTTCAGTATCTGCCCGATATAGGTGAGCTGGTTGACCTGCTGGGCGGAGGGCTTGCGATTGACGTCGCGGCCGAGCACGCGGTCGACTTCCTCATAGGCTTTCTGCATGACATGCGGATTGTTGAGGAGAAAGTAGACCGCGAAGGACAGCATCCCGCTCGTCGTCTCGTGGCCCGCAATCAGGAAGGTGTTCATCTGATAGCGGATGTTGACGTCGTCCAGGCGCTCGCCGCTCTGCTTGTCGACACCCGCCAGCATGAAGCCCAGGAGGTCGGGCTTGGCCCCGTCGTCGGCCGGAATCTCGCGGCGCTCCTTGATGATGCGGTCGGCGATGCCGTTCATGAAGCCGACATCCTGTTCGAGCTTCTTGCGGCTCTTGCGCTGGGTGATGTCCTCCAGCGGCAGACCGCGCATCTTCATCACCGCCTCGAGCGCACGCACCAGCGATTCGACATACGGATGGTTGTCGCTGCGATAGAACGAGTTGAACCGGTAGTTGAAGCCGCACAGTCCGATCGTGTCGAGCGTGAGCGCGGTCATGTCGCGCACCACGTCGATTTCCTCGTCGGCGTTCAATCTCTCCCACTTGGCCACGAGCTGGTCGGCGATATCGAGCATGCCCTCGTGATAGGTCTGCATCATGCGATGCGCGAAGGTCGGCAACAGGATGTTGTGCGCCTTCTGCCAGTTGGGCTCCTGGGTCTCGGCGGTGAACAGCGCGTCTCCTCCCAGCATGCGTACCCGACGAAGCGAGCCACGCACCGCCTTGTCGAAGCGCTTCTCGTCGCAGAGCTCGGCCACCAGATCCGCACCGGAAACGACGACCAGCGGTGTGCCCATCATGTCGAGCCAGAAGATCGGGCCCTGCTCACGGGCAATGCGCATCAGGCCCTGGATCGGTGCGTCGCCATCAACGGTGAGCATATTGCCGAGCACCGGCGTGCGCGGCGGATGCGGAATCGGATGCAGCTTGTTGCGCGCCATGTGGCGTTGTTCCTCCCGAGCCGGTCGTCCTCGGGGCCCCTTATAGCAGGGGCTTCAGCGTCCGGTCAGCGGCCACGCGCCGGGCGGCGGGCCGCTCGGGCACGGCCGCTCGAGGCCGAGCCCGGCCCCTTGTTGACGCGGGCGAACATCGACGCAAAGGCAATGTCGTCGGCATCGAGCGTGGGGAAGGCCGTCAGCATTTTCGCCGGCTCCGCGCCACGGGCCAGCAGCGCGCCGACCAGGCGAACGCGGATGGCAGAATCCTTGAACAACATGTCGCCAGCCGGTCCGCCGGTGTCGCTGTCGAGCCGGCCGCGGCCACGCACGAAAATCCGAAGACGTTCGATGGCATCGCGCTCGGCTTCGCCGACATTCAGGCTGACCACGCCCTTGGAGATGACATCGCCCTTGCGCACCCAGCCTTCGGCACCCGGCCAGCCTTCGGCCAGCATGCGCGAGAGGGCATTGCGGTCCTTGGGGACAAGTTGGACCGGCAGCAGCCGGATCAGGCGGAGATAGACCACCCCGCGCGCGCTGATCGCCACGCGCGACTTGTCGTCGAGTTCGACCCGGAAGAGATCGACGTAGATCTCGTTGCGCACGGTCTTGTCGGCCATGTCGGCGATGGCCGCCGCTTCCTTGATCGAGAACGTCTGCTTGTCCAGGCCATGCGGCAGGCGCCGCGGTCGCTTTTGCTGGGCCTTCTTCTTTGCTGGCATTTATCCCACTTTCCGCCCAGCAAGATTAGTCGCCGCCATTTCTGGCGTATAGTCGTCGGGCACACTCTCCTGGGGAGGAAAAGATGAAGGTCGGATACATTGGCGTCGGCAACATGGGCGGTCCCATGTGCCGCAACATCATCAAGAAGAGCAACCATGCCGTGACGGTGTTCGACCTGAACCCGGCCGCGGTAAGGACCTGCACCGACCTTGGCGCGACGGCAGCCAGGTCGGTAGCCGAGGCGACCAAGGGGGCCGACATCGTCATGACCTCGCTGCCCATGCCGCGAGACGTCGAGGCCGTGACCCTGGGCGACGGCGGTATTCTGGCCAATATCGGCAAAGGCCAGACCTATATCGACCTCAGCACCAACGCCCCTTCGATGGTGAAGAAGATCGGCGCCGCCATGGCCGCCAAGGGCATTGCCATGCTCGATGCGCCGGTCAGCGGCGGCACGGTGGGTGCCGAGGCCGCAACCATCGCCATCATGGTGGGTGGCGACAAGAAGGTGTTCGACGACGCCCTGCCGGTGCTGCAGTCCTTCAGCGCCAATGTGATCCACATGGGCGAGCTCGGTACCGGTACCGTGGCCAAGCTGGTGAACAACATGATGGCCTTCTGCAATGCCGCCGCTGCGGCCGAAGGGCTGATGCTGGGTGTTACCGCAGGCCTCGACCCCCGGAAGCTCATCCAGGTCATCGCCAACGCCAGCGGCAACTCCAACGCCTTCAAGAGTTTCTCCGAGCGCGCGCTGAAGGGCGAATTCACGCCGCCGTCGTTTGCCCTGAACCTCGCCCACAAGGACCTCCATCTGGCGATGGAACTCGCCGACGAATTGGACGTGCCGTTGCCGCAGGGTTCGGCGACCCACAATCTGCAGCGCATGGCGCGCCGCATGGGGCTCGGCGGGGCCGACAGCTCGGCGATCATGCGCGTCTACGAGACCGTGCTGGGGAAGACGATCAAACCGTGACGACCAGGCGCGCATTCGCCGCCTCCCTGCTAGGCCTTGGGCTGGGCAGCGGCGGACACGCGCAGTCGACCCAGACCGGCGTTTGGGACGCGCTGCGGGGGTCGGGACACTTCTCCCTGATTCGCCATGCCGTGGCGCCCGGCACGTTCGACCCGCCGGGGTTCCGGCTCGACGATTGCGCGACCCAGCGCAACCTGTCGGCCGAGGGCCGTGCCCAGGCGGTGCGCATTGGCGAACTCTTCCGTGGCAACGGCATCGCTGAGGCAGTGGTCTACTCCAGCCAATGGTGCCGCTGCCTGGAGACGGCAACCCTCATGGCGCTGGGCAAAGTCCGCCCCGAACCACTGCTGAACTCCTTTGCCCAAAATCACGAGCGCGCCGCTCAGCAGACCGCGGCGCTGCGACCCTGGATCGCCGCGCTGGACCTCGCCCGCCCAACGGTGATGGTCACCCATCAGGTCGTGATCACGGCCCTGAGCGAAGTCTTCCCCGCCAACGGCGAGATCGTCGTGATGCGCCGCGAGCGGGATGGCAGCCTGGCCCTGCACGGCCGCCTCCCTGCTAGGCCTTGGGCTGGGCAGCGGCGGACACGCGCAGTCGACCCAGACCGGCGCCTTCGGCTTCGGCCTGGAGGGGCCGGTGCTGGGCAATCCGCTGCCGATGCCCGACCAACGCAACTGGTCGTGGCGCGAATATGGCAACCGGGTCGGCATCTGGCGCATGCTGGAGCTCGCCGACCAGCTCGAGATTCCACTGGCGCACCAGATCAACTCCTACCTCTACGAGACGCACCCGCGGATCATGGCAGCCCTCGGCAAGCGGCCGCGCGACGAAATCGTGGGCCACGGCCGCACCAACTCGGAGAAGCCCGGCATGCGCCCGGAGGCAGACGAGCGCACGCTGATCGCCGAGGCGACCGCTGCCATCCTCAAGCATGAGGGTCGCGCACCGGGCGGCTGGATGACGCCACTTCAGGCCGAGAGCCTGGTCACGCCAGATCTCCTCAAGGAGGCCGGCTACCGCTATCTCGTCGACTGGCCCTGCGACGACCAGCCCTACTGGATGAAGACGCGGTCCGGTCCGATCCTCAATATTCCCTATGCAGTGGAGACCAACGACTTCCTGTCGGTCATCCACCTGCGCCAGGACGCACCGGTCTATGCCGACATCGTGTTCCGTCAGTTCGAGGAAATGGTCGAACAGAGCGTCGCACGCCCGCTGGTGCTGGCGATCTCGCTGCATACCTTCATTATGGGCCAGCCGCACCGGCTGAGCGTGCTGCGCGACCTCTTCCGCCGCATCCTCGGCCACAAGCACTTCGACCGTGTCTGGCTCACCACGCCGGGCGACATCGCCAGCCACTGCGAAGCCTTGAAGCCCGGCATCGTTCCGGGAAGCTGATGGACGTCGCCGCGCGTGAGTGCCGGCTCGGTGCTGTGACCCTCCACACCATCGGCGCCGGAACGGGCCCACTGGCCGTGCTGCTTCACGGCATCACGGCCAATGCCTACGTCTTCCTGCCGCTGATGCAGATCCTTGCCGATCGATTCCACGTGGTCAGCGTCGACATGCGCGGCCATGGTCGCAGTTCCAAACCGACCGCGGGCTATGACGCGACGGACTACGCCGACGACATCGAGGCTCTGATCCGCCACCTGGGCGTCGGACCGGCGCTGCTGATAGGCCACGCCCTGGGGGCCCGCGATGCCTTTGTCGCAGGCGCGCGCGACAAAGGGCTGGTGACGGGCGTGGTCGGCATCGATTTCACGCCCTTCATCGAACCGGCCGTGTTCGAGGCGTTGGGCAGGCGCATCGGCGGCGGAAACCGGCTGTTCGTCGATGTCGCCGAGATCGAGCAGGCGCTCGCCGAGCGCTATCCGATGATGCCGGCCGAAGCCATCCGGCGGCGCGCCCGATATGGCTACATTCGCGCCGATGGTGGTTGGCGGCCGCTTGCCGCGCTCGACGCGATGCTGCAGACCGCCAGCGGCATGCGCGAGAGTTTCGAGGCAGCGTTCGTGTCGCTAAAGGTTCCGACGCTGCTGATCCGCGGCGCCGACAGCAAGTTCGTCTCGCCCGACGTATGGGCCCGCACGCAGGCGCTGCGACCGGACATGCGCATGGTCGAACTGCCCGATGCCGACCATTACGCCGCGGAGGAAATCCCCGGCCCTATCGCCCGGGAAATCGTCACCTTCTGGCAGCGCGACGTTCGGCCCGCCCCGCCGGCCTGAGGCGGCCGATTGCTTCGCCGACGGTCATGACGTCGCCAAACGAGACCTGGAAATTGTTGAGCGCGCCTGCATGCTCCTCGTCGGTCACCGTTGCCGTGCCGTCGGACAGCAGCACGACACGGAAGCCCAGCATCGAGGCATCGCGCCCGGTGGTCTCGCAACAGACGTTGGTCTTGGTGCCGGCAATCAGGATCATGTCGATGCCGACATCGGCCAGCACCTCGGGAAGCGCCGACGATCCGGGGATCATGGCGCTATACATGATCTTGCGGACATAGAGGTCGTCCGGTTGGGGCTCGAGCTTGGCGAACAACTTGAAGCCTTCGCTGTCCTCCGAGAGGCTCTTCAGGCGCCGCGCCGCGGCCTCCGGCGTCAGCTTGTACTTGTGATGCGAGGCCCACTTTTCCAGGGCGCCGACGCTGGTGGTCTGGATCCACACCACGCTGCCGCCCGCGGCCCTGAGCGCCGCCGCCATCCGGTTGATGTTGGGCACGATCTCGCGCGCGACAGGCGCCTCGTTGGGAAAGCCTTCGGCGACATAGTGGTTCTGCATGTCGATGACGACCAGCGCGGTGCGCGCCGCGTTGATCGTGTCGGCGGCATGGAGCTTGCCCTGCAGGCGAATGACTCGCTCGCGGATCGACGTCGGAACGGTGTAGGAGTGCATGGCCCCAGCGTTGCAAGGGTGCGAGCGGCCGTCAATGCCTGGAAGGCCCAAGTGCCTACCGACGAAGGTGATCAGCCGAGGTGCCGGGCGATCAGCGCCGCCACCCGGTCCGGATGGACGGTGGCCAGGTCATGGTTGCCGCCCGAAATGACTTCTAGGCGGGCGTTCGGGAGTCGTGCTTCGAGATGGCGGCCGACTGCTACCGGGCTGACGGGATCAGCATCGCCCCAGATGAGGAGCGTCGGTGCGGCGATCTTCTCGACCGGCAGCGGCGGCGAGGCTCGCGTCCCGGTGATCCAGTCGGCGGCCTTCGGGAACGACCTGCGATAGTCAGCGCGCCACTCCGCGGCACCAAGGCCTACCATATCCACGCCGCCCGAGGTCACGCAGAGCACCATCCGGCGCACCAGGGACGGCCGCGCGAGCGCCACGTGCGCGGCGATGACGCCACCCATCGACTGTGCCACCAGGTCGACCGGTACCTCCACTTCCCTGAAGACCAGCTGCACCAGATCATCGAGACTGGCGATGGCCGGATCGTGCGGCTGATGACCGAGACCGGGCCAGCCAAAGTAGAATTTTGGCCAGTCGGCCGACAGCCGCGATCCGACGGGCTTCCAGAAGTCGGGCGAGCCGCCGGCACCAGGCAGGAACAGAACCTTGTGCATGGTCAGGCACTCACTTTATCGAGGAACGCCGGCAGCTTGCGGCCGATCGAGAGTAGGTACCGTCCCATGCAGCCTGCAACCTGGCGCACGGGCGGCCGTTGGCCCATGCGCACGCGCCACGCCTGCAGCCGCGGATGTGCGTCGCCCATTGGCGCGCCCATCCGCTCGCCAAAGAGCTGTGCCATGTAGAAGGCGATGTCGGCATAGGAATAGCTGGCCGCCAGCCAGTCCCTGTCGCCCAGCGCGCGTTCCATCTCGTCGTAGAAGCGGCCGGCGGCATCGTGCGCGCCCGGCGCCTTGGGATCGCTCATGAGGCGGACGATATGCGGAAAGTAGACCTCGTCTGACTTGTGCTCGAGCAGCCGTGCACGGGCGCGGGACTTCGGATCGGCCGGCCACAGTGCCGGATCGGGCTTCAGCGTTTCGAAGTACTCGAAGATCTGCGTCGAATCGAAGAGCTCCAGATCACCGTCGATCAGGACGGGCACCTGGCGCTTGGGATTGATGCGCAGCACGTCGGGATGCTTGGGCTCGTAGAGCGTGTTCATCTCAAACGGCACCATGACCAGATCGAAATCTAGCCCCTTCTCGCGGGCCGCGATCTCGGCCTTGGCGCCAAACATGCTGAGCGGGCCCGAATAGAGTTTCATCGATGGTAACCTGCGACTTCTGGACACGCGAGCCTAGCGGCTTTGTCCAGAATGCCTGGCTGAGAAAAACCCTAGATCAGCACAAGCATGGCAATGGCCGCCACCGCCATCACGGCGGTCGTCAGCCACCCCAGGATCAACTGCCACGGCCGGGCGGTGAAGGCGCCCATCTCGCTCGGCCGGGACGCCACGATCAGCATCGCCACCAGGATCGGCACCGTGATCACGCCATTCAGGACCGCGCTCCAGAACAGCGCCTTTATGGGATCGAGCGGAGAGAAATCCACGGCGACACCGAGCACGATGGCAAGGCCGATGGTGGCGTAGAACGGCATCGCCTCGCGCGGTGTTCGTTCCAGCCCCGTCCGCCAGCCGCGCGCCTCGCCCACGGCATAGGCCGCCGAGCCGGCGAGGACCGGCACTGCCAGCAGGCCGGTGCCGATGATGCCAAGGCTGAACAGCAGGAACGCCCATTCTCCGGCGATCGGCTTCAGCGCCGCAGCGGCCTGGCTGGACGTCTGGATATCGGTCTCGCCCGCGGCGTTCAGGGTCACCGCCGTGGTCAGCACGATAAAGAACGCGACCAGGCTGCAAAAGCCCATGCCCACCCAGGTCTCCCATGCAATTCGACTGAGTTCGCGTGGGGCTTGTCCTGGAAACTCGAGCAACGGCCCGGCTCTGGCATCGGCTTCCTCATCCTCGACCTCCTGCGAACTCTGCCAGAAAAAAAGATAAGGACTGATGGTGGTGCCGAAGATGGCGAGAATCATGGTGAGCGATTCACCCGTCAGGGCAAAACGCGGCACGACAGAGCCTATCGCTACGGCGCGCCAGTCGATGTGCACGGTGAAGACCACGCCGACATAGGCGAACAGCGAAAAGGTCAGCCACTTCAGGAAGCCGACATAGCGGTGATAGGGAATGAATACGACCGAGAGCAGCGAGAAGAACGCGAAAGCGATAGTGAAGTAGTGCGCCCTGCCACCCACGACCAGATGCGCGGCAGCGCCCATGGCGGCGAGATCGGCGCCGATATTGACCGTGTTGGCGACGAACAGCAGCGCCACAAGGACTCCGACGACAGGTTTGGGGAAGACGCGCAGCATGTTGGCGGCAAGGCCATGCCCGGTAACGCGACCGATGCGAGCGCTGATGGACTGGACGGCCACCACCAGCGGCAGGATCAGCACAACCGTCCACATCAGCCCCACACCGAACTGCGCGCCGGCCTGCGAATGGGTGGCGATGCCGCTCGGATCGTCGTCTGCAGCGCCGGTGACGATGCCCGGCCCCAGCCGCCTGAACAGCTGTCTCAGCAGCAACCGGTCGGCAAGGCCGCTCAAGCGAACGGCCGCGGATCAAGCACATTCACATGGGCCACGGCGCGTTCGAGGAAGCCCGTTGTGTCGACCCGGCCAAAAGGCAGCCCGCCCTCCCCCGTCAGGTGCATGTCGGAAATCCGGACGATCAGCATTGTTGTCTGTCCTTGAGTTGGAAAGGCAGCGCCGCGAGGTCGGGCGCCACGTCCTTGAT
>RGPT01000520.1 GCA_010032545.1 Alphaproteobacteria bacterium | reverse complement strand
GATCTGAAGACCGTCAAGAACAAGGTCCAAAGCCGCGTCGAGGCCGAGCTCGGCCGCACCGGCGGCCTCCTGCGCCTCGCCCCCGCCTGGGTGCCGCGCTCCTTCCTGCAGCCGGGCCTGCGCATCAAGCTGCACCCCGACGACACCTATGCCTACGGCCTGAACCGCGGCGGCATCGACGAACGCTGGTTCGCCTCCACCACGGTCACGGCCAACGAGGGCCGCGCCGCCGATGAGGGCCTCAGCTACTGCGTCGTCGGCAAGGAACGCTTCACCCTCGCCCAGGCCGTCGACGAGTGCGGCGCCACCCTCGTCGGCAAGTCCATCTGGAAGAAGTACGGCAAGTGGCCCGTCTACTCCAAGTTCTTCGACAACATGGGGCCCATCCCCCACCACATGCACCAGAGCGCCAAGCAGGCGAAGCTCGTGGGCCAGGAGGGCAAGCCGGAGTCCTACTACTTCCCGCCCCAGCACAACAACGTGGGCAACAACTTCCCCTACACCTTCATGGGCCTCGAGCCCGGCACCACCAAGGAGCAGGTGCGCCAGTGCATCCGCAACTGGAACAAGGGCGACAACGGCATCCTCGACCTCTCCAAGGCCTACCGCCTGAAGCCCGGCACCGGCTGGCTCATCGACCCCTGCATCCTCCACGCCCCGGGCAGCCTCTGCACCTACGAGCCCCAGTGGGGCAGCGACGTCTTCGGCATGTACCAGAACCTCGTCGAGGGCCGCGAGGTCCCGTGGAGCCTGCTCGTCAAGGACATGCCTAAGAGCAAGCACCAGGACGTCGACTTCATCGTCGACCAGCTCGACTGGGAGAAGAACGTCGATCCCCACTTCAAGGACAACCACTACCTCGAGCCCGTGCCCGTCGCCGACACCCGCCGCGAGGGCTACGTCGACCGCTGGATCGTCTACGGCAAGGTCGACGGCCAGCAGCTGTTCACCGCCAAGGAACTCACCGTCGACCCCGGCACTAAGGCCGTCATCAAGGACACCGGCGCCTATGGCCTCATCTGCGTGCAGGGCTCCGGCCGGATCAACGGCCAGCCCCTCGTCAGCCCCAAGCTCATCCGCTTCCACGAGCTCACCGAGGACGAGTACTTCTGCACCGAGGACGGCGCCAAGGCCGGCGT
>RGPT01000519.1 GCA_010032545.1 Alphaproteobacteria bacterium | reverse complement strand
TCTGGCCGGCCGCAACCGTGGCGCCCACCTCAGGCAGTTCGAGATAGACCACGTCGCCGAGCTGCGCCTGTGCAAAGTCGGTGATGCCGACCTTGCCCTGGTCGCCCGACAGTTCGATCCACTCGTGGTCTTTCGTGTACTTGAAGCCTGCCGGATAGGCCATCACTTTGTCCTCTTGTAGAAGGGGGTCGGCACGACCACCGCCTTCAGGCGACGGCCGCGAATGTCGATCTCGAGTTCGGTGCCGTGGGCGGCCTTCGCCGCAGCCACGTAGCCGAGCCCGATGGCTTTCTTGAGATAGGGCGTCTGGGTGCCGCTGGTCACCGTCCCCACGGCCTCGCCGCCGGCATAGATGCCGTAGCCCTGGCGGGCAATGCCGCGGTCGATCATTTCGAAACCAACGAGTTTGCGCGCAGGGCCATCAGCCTTCTGCTGCCGGAGGACGTCGCTGCCGATGAAGCCGTCCTTCTTCCAGCCGACGATCCAGTTCAGTCCGGCTTCGACCGGCGTGGTGGTTTCGTCGATATCGTTGCCGTGGAGGCTCATGGCCGCTTCGAGGCGCAGCGTGTCGCGGGCGCCCAGGCCGCACGGGATCAGGCCGTGCGGCGCGCCGGCGTCCATCAGTGCCAGCCACACCTTGTCGGCATACTGCGGCGGCACGAAGATCTCGAAGCCGTCCTCGCCCGTGTAGCCGGTGCGAGAGACCGTCGCTCGCACCCCGGCAACTTCACCGTGCGCGAACCAGTAGTACTTCATTGCCGCCAGGTCCACACCCGTGAGCGGCTGCAGAATCTCGAGCGCCCTCGGCCCCTGCAGCGCCAGCAGCGCGTAGCGCGAGCTGACGTTCACCGCGACGGCGTCGCCACAGGGGGCTATGCCCTGCTGAATCGCCTCGACGTCCTTCTCGATGTGCGACGCGTTGATGACCAGCATGAAATGCTGGGGACCAAGGCGATAGACCAGCAGGTCGTCGATGAACGTGCCCTGCGGCGACAGCAGACCCGAGTACTGGGCCTGACCGACCTGCAGTTTGTCGGCGTCGTTGCAGGAGATGCGCTGCACCGCGTCGAGGGCGTTGGCACCGGCAATTTCGACCTGGCCCATATGGCTGACGTCGAACAGTCCGGCGCGTTCGCGCA
>RGPT01000518.1 GCA_010032545.1 Alphaproteobacteria bacterium | reverse complement strand
GGCTTGAGGTCGGGCGTGAGCCAGGCGCTCAGCGGCCAGCCGCCGTGCCCCGTCAGGGCCTGGACGTAAGCCATGTAAACTTTGTCCACGTCGGGCCGTTCCTCCCGGTCGACCTTGATCGCGACAAAATGCTGATTCAGCAGCTCGGCGACCGCGGCGTTCTCGAAGGATTCATGGGCCATCACGTGGCACCAGTGGCATGTCGCGTAGCCGATGCTGAGGAAGATTGGCTTGTCCTCCCTCCGCGCCTGGGCGAACGCCGCCTCGCCCCAGGGCTGCCAGGCGACCGGGTTGTCCGCGTGTTGCAGCAGGTAGGGCGACTTTTCGGCGGCCAGGGCGTTGGGCATGGGCGATACGGAAACCACGGGCCGCCGGTTGTCACGCCGCGAGGCGAGAAAGGCGGCCGTCGGTTGGGCGGCGATCCTACTGGCCCAGCACCCAGGCGAAGATCAGCGGCGCCACGATGGTCGCGTCGCTTTCGATGATGAACTTGGGGGTCGTGGCCGCGAGCTTGCCCCAGGTGATTTTCTCGTTGGGCACGGCGCCGGAATAGCTGCCATAGCTCGTCGTCGAGTCGCTGATCTGCGCGAAGTAGCCCCAGAGCGGCACCCCGGTGCGCTGCAGGTCCTGGTGAAGCATCGGCACGACGCAGATCGGAAAATCGCCCGCAATGCCGCCACCGATCTGGAAGAAGCCGATGGAGCCCTCGCCGTTGCGGAGCTTTTTCGCGGTCCTGGTGTAATAGTCGGCGAGCCAGGTCATGTACTCGATGCCGGTGCGCACGGTGTGGACGTTCTTCACGTCGCCGCTGATGACGTGCCCGGCGTACATGTTGCCGAGAGTCGCATCCTCCCAGCCGGGGACCACGATGGGCAGATTCTTCTCACAGGCCGCCAGCAGCCAGGAGTTCTTCGGGTCGATCTGGTAGCTTTTCTGCAGTTTCCCGCTCCGCAGCACCTTGTACATGAACTCGTGCGGAAAATGGCGCTCGCCCGCGCGGTCGGCGGCCACCCATTCCTCGAGCACGGCCGCCTCGATGCGGCGCATCGCCTCCATTTCGGGGATGCAGGTGTCGGTCACGCGGTTCATGTGCCGGTCGAGCAGCGCCTGTTCGTCGTCGGCCGAGAGGTGCCGGTAGTG
>RGPT01000517.1 GCA_010032545.1 Alphaproteobacteria bacterium | reverse complement strand
CGTCAGGGCGGCGCTATAGGCTTCGGGGAAATCTTCCGCGGTGGCGCCTTTGGCGCCTTCGGCCTTGGAGCCATTAGAGGCGAGGGCGACATTGCGGGGCGTGGGTTCGTCGGTCCAGATCTCAAACTCCGAAATACGTCCGCCGACGCCGCTCAGCGGATTGGCCGAGGTGGCCGACATGGTGAGCTTAACGAAGCGGGCCTCGATGGGAGTGATCTTCTCTTCGGTGAGCAGGGTGTCCGCCTTGGGGCGTGGGTAGGTACGCGTGGCGAGCAGGGCCTTGGCCTTGGTTTCAATGGCTTTCGTGAGCGCCGCCTGTTCGGCTAAAAGTTGGGCGCGCTCCTTGTTGAGCGGGCCCATGGTCGCATTGAAGGCCTGGGTCTGCTCCTGGGTCGCGACCGGGCGGCGGCCATGGACGACGCCTTCGAAAGCGGCGCGGATGCGGTAATAGTCCTCGGTCGGGATGGGGTCGAACTTATGATTATGGCAACGGGCGCAATTGATCGTGAGTCCTAGGAAGGCGCTACTGGTCGCGGTCACCATGTCGTCAATCGTGGCCGCACGGATGACCTTCTGGGCGACGGCATCCTGGTTGCCGACGTCGTCATAGGGGCCGGCCACGAGGAAGGCGCTGCCGATCTCGACTTCTGGTTTGAACTTGCCGATCACGTCACCGGCGAGGTGCTCACGGATCAGCTGGTCGAACGGCTTATCGTCGTTGAGCGAGCGGATGACGTAGTCGCGGAACGGATAGAGGTCATCGATGACGAAGTTGCGTTCGAAGCCGTTGCTCTCGCCGAAGCGGACGACGTCGAGCCAGTGGCGACCCCAATGCTCGCCGTAGCGAGGGGAGGCGAGCAGGCGGTCGACCAGTGCTTCGGTCGCCTTGCGGGCGTCGGCCTGGTGGGCGGCGACGAAGCCATCGACTTCGGCCGGAGAGGGCGGGAGCCCCGTGAGGTCGTAGCTGAGGCGGCGGATTAACGCCTGCGGCTTGGCCGGCGCGCTGCGGGCCAGTTTTTGCTCGATGAGTTTGGCGTCGATGAAGCCGTCGATGTCGGCGTGCTTGAAATCCTTGGCGAGGGGTTGCAGTGACCACCACGACTTGTCGGCGCGCTTGACCTCCGCGGTCGCCTGGTCACG
>RGPT01000516.1 GCA_010032545.1 Alphaproteobacteria bacterium | reverse complement strand
GGTCCCGCGCCGGAAATGGAGCCACCGAGCGAACCTGCCGTCATCGCGGCTTCGCGCGCTTGCGTGAAGCCAGGGAGCAGTACGGCGCGCGCAGGTTCCGCAATCTGGTCGTCCATGGCGCGTCCGAGGAGCTGAAGATCGTCCGACTCGAGTGCCGCGACGATCGCGGCGACGTTCCCAAGTTGCTTGACGACCGTCGCGCGGGCAATGAACTGTGGAAGGACCGAACGCGCTTCAGCGGTGCGGAGCTTCTGGTCGGGATGGGCGAGCACAATGCGCAGCTCAGACGGCGATGCAAGCTGTACGACATCGAGCGGGTCGAGGGAGCGTACCAGCACCACGCCGCCGAACAACTGTGGCGCAACGTTGTCGGCGTGCCGACCGCTCACGATCGCTTCGGCCTCCACTGCGCATTCGAGCAACGCCGCAGGATCGAGCGGTTCGCCGATCAGGCGATTGACGGCCACGGCAGCGGCCACGGCAGACGCGGCACTGCCGCCTTGGCCGC
Organism: Alphaproteobacteria bacterium; assembly: GCA_010032545.1. GTDB lineage: Bacteria > Pseudomonadota > Alphaproteobacteria > Reyranellales > Reyranellaceae > Reyranella. The sequence goes on along the minus strand of RGPT01000516.1, from coordinate 632 downwards.
CACAGAGCGGAAGTCCCTTGATGATCGAGACCCGTACACCGACATCGATGCCAGCCCGGAGCAACACGGCACGCGCGGCAATGCCGGCGGTGTTGGCCGCCGCATCGCGGGGAAGGTCGGGATGGCCGGGCTCGTCGATGGTGACGCTGCCATCCTCGACGCGCGTGACGGTTACACGGTCGCAGGCGCCCGAGACGGCCACGCCCAGTACATCGAGGCCGGGGCCGAAGTTTCCGATGCACGCTGGCGCGATCGCCGAGGCAGTTTGCCGTGGCGATCCGAGCGAAAGCCTCGATGATGGGGGGCGATCCCGGAGCATGGGTGCAAGATTATCGCCGGGGCTCGGGAGCGCTACCTGACTTCCAAGGGCACACTTGGCACGATCGCCCTCATGGCGGTCATGTTTTTCAACGTCAGTGGCGGACCGTTCTCGATCGAGGGCCTCGTCGCCGCGCTCGGCCCCGTGCTCGCGATTGCGATGCTCGGGATCTTGCCGTTCATCTGGGCGCTCCCCGAGACGCTCATTGTCGCCGAGCTCTCGAGCATGCTCCCCGAAGAGGGCGGCTACTACACGTGGGTGCGGCGCGCGTTCGGGCCATTCTGGGCGTTTCAGAACGGCTGGATCACCTGGT
>RGPT01000515.1 GCA_010032545.1 Alphaproteobacteria bacterium | reverse complement strand
CGCACCACAATCGCTGCTGTTCGCGCCGCAGGGCGAGTTCCATGCCGCCTATCTGGACGCCGTCGCGCTGATCAACGGCGGCAAATACGAGGCGGCCGTCGCCAGTCTGAAGGCGTTGGGCGCGTCGATCGGCCCCAACGCGGACGTGCTGAACTATCTCGGCTATTCCAGCCGCAAGCTGGGACGCTTCGACCAGGCGCTGGGCTATTACGAGCAGGCGCTGGCGCTGGACCCGAACCATCGCGGCGCCCATGAATATCTGGGCGAACTGTTCGTCGAGCTGCGCCAGATGGACAAGGCCCGTACCCAGCTGGCCACGTTGGACCGGCTGTGCCCGTATGGCTGTACCGAACGCGAGATGCTGGCCGACAGGATCCAGGCGGTGGTGATCGGCGCGAACTGAAGCGCCCATTCCGGAAGGTGGTGCGGCGCTACCTGGGGCCGCCTAAATTCTGTCTTGTCCGCGCTGCGAGCAGCGTTCACTCTTTCCGGCACGACCAAGGGAGAGGAGCACGGATATGAGCCTGTTTCGCATCGCCTTCGCCTGCATCGTCATGATCGCCCTCGCCAGCCCCGCGGCCTTCGCCGCCGGCAGCGGCTCGAGCGGCGGCAGCTCCGGCGGCGCCGCGCCGTCGGGTCCGGATCCCAACAAGGCCTATGCCGACGGTATCGCCGCGCTGCAGGCCGGCGACTACAGGAAGGCCGAAAGCAAGTTCAAGACCGTGCTCGGCGCGGTACCCAAGAACGCCGAGGCCAACTACTACATGGGCGCCGCCAAGGCCGGCAGCGGCAAGCACGAAGACGCCATCCGGTACCTCGAGAAGGCCATCAAGTACGACGAGTACCAGTATGGAGCCTACGACCAGCTTGGCCGCTCCTACATGGCGCTCGGCAAGAAGGCCGAGGCGCAACAGGCGCTCGACGCGCTCAACGCCAAGGCCCAGGCCTGCGGCGACACCTGCGCGCCGGCGCTGATCGCTGCCCGCGACGGCCTGAAGAGCGTCGTCGAGGGTAGCGCGCCGGCCGCCGCACCGGCGCCCCAGTCACTGCTGTTCGGCCCGCAGACCGAACCTCGAGCGGCCTACATGGACGCGGTGGCGATGATCAACAGCGGCAAATTCGAGGACGCCATCGCGAGCC
>RGPT01000514.1 GCA_010032545.1 Alphaproteobacteria bacterium | reverse complement strand
TGTTGTTCATATCGACGTCGGGGCACGAGTGGCAGTACGCCGGCGCCGAGGCCTTTCAGCACCGCCCGCCGCCAAAGCCCGCCGACACGGCCCTGTGGCTGCACCTGGGCGCGACCTTCGGGGCGCGGAACTATGACGGAACAAAGCCGCAGGACATTCCCAACACCGGCCGCTCGTTCATGGTGACGCCGAACCTACTGCCTGCAGCCAGAGCCGCGTTCGCCGGCCAGCCGACGATCGGCAATCCGATGACGGCCGAAAAATCCCGCGCCGCCGGCGAATATGTCAACATCCTCAACGCCGGCTACACCAGCGCGGCCGGGTTCTGGGGGTCGAACGCCGTCTTCCACACCCCGATTGACGGGGCGGACTCGACCTATCCGGCCCTGCTGGAACAACTGGCCCGCAGCTGCGCGGCGATGATCAAGGCGAGCGTGGGGTGATTTCGGTGACAGTTTACTGGACCGCACCCCTTGGATGAGACAGCTTAATTAGGGGACAGTTGCTGCGGTTGTAGGGGCTGTGGTCGGCGGGACGCCGTCCACAGCCCGTCTTCTTCGAACTCCATCGGTGATCGATAGTCCAGCGCCGAGTGCAGGCGGGTCTTGTTGTAGACATCCTCGACGAAGGCGCCGACACAGGCACGGGCGTGAGCCAGGTCGCGGTAGGTCGATCCGTCCACCTCCTCGGTCTTCAGGGTCTTCATGAAGCTCTCGGCCTTGGCGTTGTCGGTGGGACAGCCGCCTCTGCTCATGCTGGGCAGGACGCCGGCCTCTTCCAGCCGGCGCGTGTAGTCGCAGCAAGCGTATTGCACCCCACGGTCCGAGTGGTGGACGAGTTGGCCCGGCAGGGGACGACGCGCGGCCAGGGCCATGTTCAGCGCTGCCAGCGCCAGGCTGGCGGCCATGTGATCGGCCAGCGCCCAGCCCACGACCTTGCGGCTATGGGCGTCCAGCACCACCGCCAGATAGACGAAGGCCCGCTCCAGCCGGATGTAGGTGATGTCAGCCACCCAGAGGCGGTCGGGCGCCATCGGGATCATCCGCCGGGTCAGGTTCGGATAGTTCTCTTCGTTGTAGACGATGAAGCCCGTGTCGACCGCGATCCGCGCGCCACCGTGTGCGACTTCGACCGTATGGCT
>RGPT01000513.1 GCA_010032545.1 Alphaproteobacteria bacterium | reverse complement strand
GCTTCGGGATGAAGGAACTCGAGGGCGCGGCCGACGTGATGATGTTGCCCGATCCCGCGACCTTCCGCGTGCTGCCCTGGGCGCCGCACACCGGCTGGATGCTGTGCGACATCCTCTATGCCGACGGCCGTCCGATGCCGCTCAGCCCCCGTCATATCCTGCGCCAGTCGCTCGCGGCGCTGGCCAACCAGGGCTACGACCTGGTGACGGGGCTGGAGGTCGAGTTCCATCTGTTCAAGCTCGAGAAGAACCATCTCGCGACCGCCGACGCCGGCCCTTCGGGCGAGCCGCCCGAGGTCTCGCTGCTCAACCAGGGGTACCAGTACCTGACGGAGCTGCGCCACGACGAGATGGACCCGATCCTCGAAATCCTGCGCAGCAATATCGCCGACCTCGTCCTGCCGCTGCGCTCCATCGAAGTCGAGTTCGGTCCTAGCCAGGTCGAGTTCACTTTTCGCACGGCGCCCGGCCTGGAATCGGCCGATTCGATGATGCTCTTCCGTAGCGCCGTGAAGCAGGTCGCCCAGCGCCACGGCTATCACGCCACCTTCATGTGCCGGCCCAGGCTGCCAAACGTCATGTCGAGCGGCTGGCATCTGCATCAGTCGTTGAGGGATCAGAAGACCGGTGCCAACGCCTTCATGGATCCAACTGAAGCGTTGTCAGCCGTTGGCCGACATTACATGGCGGGGTTGCTGGAGCATGCGCGCGCCGCCGCGGCCTTCAGCACGCCGACCCTCAACGGCTACAAACGCTACCGCCCCTTCTCGCTGGCGCCCGATCGCGCCATCTGGGGGCGCGACAACCGCGGCGTCATGGTTCGCGTCCTGGGCGGGCCGGGCGATCCGGCCACCCATCTGGAAAATCGCGTCGGCGAGCCCGCCGCCAATCCTTACCTTTATATGGCGAGCCAGGTGGTGAGCGGCCTCGACGGCATCCGGCGCCAACTTGATCCCGGCCCGTCCGCCGACGCGCCTTACGAGGCCAAGGCACCGGCGCTGCCCCGCAGCCTGGCCGAAGCCCTGGAGGCATTGAGCGGCAACCAGGTGATGCGCGAGGGCGTCGGCGACTTCTTCGTCGACTACTATCTCAAGCTGAAGCAGGCCGAGATCGACCGCTTCAATGCTGAAGTCAGCGACTG
>RGPT01000512.1 GCA_010032545.1 Alphaproteobacteria bacterium | reverse complement strand
ATCGGCACGCGACCGCGTCTTCTGTCACTGTCCTAGGCGGGTTGTTCCCCGCCTAGGTATTAAATACTACCCTTACCGGCGAAGAATTAGGTCAGAATTCCCAGCGTCGGGCCTTGGCTCCGGCGGGCCTGAGTTCGACCCAATCGATCTGGACGGGCTCGGAAGCGGTGGGCAGGTAGAGGCGCATGATCGCCGCCGGACCCTGGTGGGGTAGGTCGACGGTGATTTCCTGCCACTCGCCAGGCTTGGTCGCATAGGGGAAGGCGATGATGTCGGTGGTCTTGCTGGTGCCGGTCGGTACGAGGTCGACGTGACCATCGCCACCGGTCGCGGTGCGCAGCCGGAAGGTGACCTTCGCGGCGCCGCTGAGATTGGCGCCGATGCCCAAGAAGGGGGAAGGGCCCGTGCCTTTGGCGGTAAGGATGCCGTCCTTGACCGTCGCATCGCAGTTGCGGTTCTTCTGCGTTGAGTTCCTGCACGAGCTCGGGCTTCTCCTTCGCGAGGTTATGACGCTCGCCGAGATCGTTCTTCAGGTCGTAGAGCTCGAGGTCGTCGGTGCCATCGTCATTGCGCGCGTAGAAGCGGATGAGCTTCCAGTCGCCCTTGCGCACGGAGGTGCCGGCATAGAAGCCGTCCATGACGGCATCCCGTGCGGCGTTGCCGTGAGGGAAGTGGCAGAAGACGCGGTCGCGTGCCGATTCGCCGCCGAGCAAGGCCTTGGATTGGTCGAGTCCGTCGAGCTTCAGGCCGGCGTGCGGCTTCAGGCCGAGGAACGAGAGGAGCGTCGGGTAAAAGTCCACCGACTGGAAGAGGATGTCGCTGGTCGCGTCAACCTTGGCCTTGCCGGGCCAGGCTAAGATGAACGGCTCGCGGGTGCCGCCTTCGTAGAGCGAGGCCTTGCCGCTGCGAAGCGGCAGGTTGCTGGTGGCTGGGATATCGGCGTAGCCTTCGGGGTTGGTCTTCATGGGCGGGTAAGCGTAACCGCCGTTATCGGAATAAAAGACGATGATCGTGTTGTCGGCGATGCCGGCGTCATCAATCGCTTGCACGATGCGCCCCACGCCATCGTCGAGGGATTTCACCATCGCGGCATAAAGCGCGTTGTGCTGCGGGTTCTTCGGGTCGGCCTTCGCCTTGAAGTGTTCGATGTAATCCGCGCGGGCG
>RGPT01000511.1 GCA_010032545.1 Alphaproteobacteria bacterium | reverse complement strand
TCATCGCCGCGGTCAACGGTGCGGCCATGGGCTGGGGCATGGACGTGGCGCTGATGGCCGACATCCGGATCGCCTCGGACAAGGCCAGGTTCGCCGAGCTGTTCGTCAAGCGCGGCCTGATCACCGACCTGGGCGGCCTGACCAGGCTGCCGCTGATCGTTGGCGTGCAGAAGGCGGCCGAGCTGCTGTTCACCGGCGACGTTATTGACGCCGCCGAGGCCGAGCGCATCGGCCTGGTGCTGAAGACGGTGCCGCACGCCGAGCTGATGCCGGCGACCTACGCGCTGGCGGCGAAGATCGCCGCCAATCCGCCGCTCGCCGTGCAGCATCTGAAGGAAGGTCTGCGCAAGACCACCTATGGCGACCACCGCGAGATCGGCAGCTGGATCGCCCACATCCTGGGCATCCTGTTCCAGACCGAAGACCACAAGGAGGGCGTCGCCAGCTTCCTCGAGAAGCGCCCGCCCCAATTCACCGGACGATGAGTTTCAAAGGACGCTGAGGCCACCCATGGACCAGAAGACCAACCTCGCCCCGTTCCTGCCGATCCCGCACGCCGCGCCGCAGGGCAAGATGGTGCGCCGCCCGGACGGAAGCATCGTCATCGACACCCTGCTGGAGCTGGGCGACTACGAACACAACGTGGTCGCGTTCCTGCACAAATGGGCCGCGAAGGCGCCGGACCGGCTGTGGATTGCCCAGCGCGCGAAGGACCGGACCTGGGAAAGCATCACCTATGGCGATGGCCTGAGGAAGGTGAACGCCATCTCGCAGGCCCTGCTCGACCGTGGCCTCGACGCATCTAAACCGGTGATGATCCTGTCCGGCAATTCGATCAACCAGGCGCTGCTGGTGATGGGCGCCATGCAGGTGGGCATCCCCGCCTCGCCGGTCGCCACCGCCTATTCGACCATGCCCGGCGCGCACTCCAAGCTGCACCACGTGTTCAACCTGATCGAGCCGAAGCTGATCTTCGTCGAGCAGGGCACGCCGTTCGAGGGCGCGCTGGCCTCGCTGAACCTGGACGGCGTCGAGCTGGTGGCCCACGAGGATCCGCCGCGGGGCTTCAGGGCGACCCCGTTCGGCGACCTGACGTCTACGACGCCGACCAGCGCGGTGAAGGCGGCCTATGACCGCACCGGCCCCGATACGGTCGGCAAGTACCTGTT
>RGPT01000052.1 GCA_010032545.1 Alphaproteobacteria bacterium | reverse complement strand
CAGGCCCGCCGTGGGTTGCGGGGCCGGGTTGCGCGGCGGCACGCCGATCGAGGCGCGCTCGATGACCTTGAGCACCTCGGCGCTGCGGCGGATCAGGTTGTAGCGCAGGCCGGTGTAGAGGTTCACCGGGAACGGCATGTTGGCGTTGAAGTCGATGATCAGGACCACGCGCGTCTGGTCGGTCTGGTTCTTGACCCAGTGCTCGCGCGTGTCGTCGAACACCAGAGGCTTGCCCTCTTCCCAGAAGAAGTGATGGCCGCCGATCTCGATCCAGCATTTCTCCGGCTCGGTCGGCACGATCAGCGGATAGTGGAACCGCACGACACCGGAGGCCGACCCGCGATGGGGTTCGATCTCGGCGAAGCCGTGCAGGATGCTGAAGAGCGCTGTGTGGACGCCGGGGATCCGGTTGATCGCCTCCATCGTGTCGGGCACGGCGGCGGCGTTTTCCTTGACCTCGTGGCCCCACAACTTGAGCAGGAAGGTGCGCCAGGCGCGGCCTGGCACATAGAGATCGCGCGGATGCACCTCGTGCAGCGCCGGAATTTCCTCGTGGTGGCTCAGCAGGTAGTTGAGGTCTGCCTTGATCTTGTCGTGGCTCTTCTTGAGTTCGCCCAGGATGGGGAACTGGCGCATCGCGTCCTCGCCCGCCAGCGGCAGCTTCGGCATGTTGCGCAGGATCATGTCCGAAAGCTTGAGATTGAAGTTCTCGAGCGGCTCCTGCGGCACCCAGATATGCTTGGTCAGATAGAACCGACCCTTGTGCCCAACGCCTTGGGGAGACTCATTTGCCATGATCGAAATCCTGACCTCGTGAAATCCAGCGCAAGATTAATACTCCCGTTTTGGCACGCCAATACGGGACAATTGCCGCGGCGGCCGCGACCGACGGTCTCAATTTCCTACGTCAAGCCTCGGAAAACATGTAACAATTCTAAACCTGCGTTACTATGGCGCCAAAATGTTCCGCTTCGCCGATGTCCCTTTATCCTTGTCGGGGATGACCCGGATCGCCGGCCGGCGGGTCTTTTTGCGCGCGCCGAGCATGGATGACTGGGCGGAATGGGCCGAATTGCGGGCCCGCAGCCGGGCCTTTCTCACGCCCTGGGAGCCGACCTGGCCCGAGGATTCGCTCGGTCGAGACCATTTTCGCCGCCGGTTGCGCCAGCAGGTCCGCGAGTGGCGGGCGGGCGAGGCCTACGGGCTTTTCGTCTTCACCAACGAGGGCCGCCGGCTGGTCGGCGGCATCAATCTCAGCAATGTCCGGCGCGGTGTCGCCCAGGCAGCCGCCGTCGGCTACTGGATGGGCCAACCCTACGCCGGCCAGGGTCTGATGACCGACGCTTTGCGCGCCATCCTGCCTTTCGTCTTCGACGAACTGCGCCTGCACCGCCTCGAGGCAGCCTGCCTGCCGCACAACGAGCCCTCGAAGGGCGTGCTGGCCAAGGCCGGCTTCCGCGAAGAGGGGTTGGCGCGCCAGTATCTGCGCATCAATGGGGAATGGGCGGACCATCTGCTGTTCGCCCTGCTGCGGGCCGACTACGACGTGTTGCTGCGGGCCGGCCGGTAGGCAGGAGAAGGCGATGCGATTGGGCAGGACGCTTGGAATTCTTCTGGCGATTCTGCTGGCACCGCCGGCGCATGCCTGGCCCGACAAGCCTCTCAAGTTCATCGTCAGCTTCGCGCCGGGCACGGCCACCGACAATCTCGCCCGCGTGCTGGCCGATGCGCTCACGGCCTCGCTCGGCCAACCGATCGTGATCGACAATAAGCCCGGCGCCCAGGGATCGATCGGCGCCAACCAGGCGGCCAAGGCAGCCCCCGACGGCTACACCCTCCTCATCGGCTCGGCGACGACCCAGGCGGCCGCGGCGTCGCTGCTCAAGAGCATTCCGTACGACCCGGCGAAGGATTTTGCGCCAGTCACCCAACTCGGCCACATCGCCCAGGTCCTGATCGTCAAGGCCGACTCGCCCTACAGGGATGTGGCGGCGCTGATCGCGGCGGCGCGCGCCCAGCCCGGCAAGCTGAACTACGGCCAAGGGTCGAGCGGTAACCTGCTGCCGTCGGCCACGCTGGTGAAGCGCCTCGGCCTCGACGTCGCCATCGCCGATACGCTGAAAGGCTTCGAGCTGCTGACCTGGTTTGCCATGTACGCGCCGGCGGGCACGCCAGCCGCCATCGTCGACACGCTGAACATCGCCACGCGCAAGGCACTGGCCGACCCGGTGGTCGCCGCCAAGCTGGTCGCCATGGGCTTCGAGATGTATGCCAGCACGCCGGCCGACCTGGGCGCCTTCACCACGGCCGAGGTTGCCAAGTGGAAGTCGCTGGTCGCCGAGACCGGAATCGAGCAGGAGTAGGGCATGCGCAATCTCAGCCCCGACACTATCAGCGCGGCCTTCGCCGACTACGCCAGGAACGCCCCCTCGGCCCGCACCCGTGACCTGCTGGTCGGCCTCGCCGGGCATCTCCACGCCTTCGTGCGCGAGAACAGGGTGACGCAGGCGGAGTGGGGTGTGGCGATCGACGCGCTCACCCGCGCCACGAAGTTCACCGACGACAAGCGCAACGAATACATTCTCTTCTCCGACCTGCTGGGCGTTTCCTCGCTGGTCGACATGGTGAATGCCGACCGCCAGGGCACGGCGTCGTCGGTCCTGGGGCCGTTTCACATCGAAGGCGCGCCTGCGCTGGCCAACGGCGGCGACCTGTGGCGCGGCCAGGTGGGCGAGCCGCTGGTGGTGAGCGGCCGCGTGGTCGACCAGAAGGGCGCGCCGGCCAAGGGCACGGTGCTGGCGCTGTGGCAGAACGCCGGCAACGGCCTCTATGCCCAGCAGGACAAGGACCAGTCGCCGACCAACTATCATGCCCGCCTCGCCGTGGCCGATGACGGGACCTTCGCCTTCTCGACCGTGCGGCCGGTGTCCTACACGGTGCCGGACGATGGCCCGGCCGGCGACATGCTGCGGGCGCTCGGGCGCGACGCCTGGCGGCCGGCCCATCTGCACATGATCGTCCAGGCGCCCGGCCACCGGCCGCTGATCACCGAGTTCTTTCCCGAGGACGATCCCTATCTCGACCGCGACGCGGTGTTCGGGGTGCGCGCCGATCTGGTGCTGCCGTTCCGCAAGGTTGCCGACCGCCAGGCCCTGCCGGCCAAGCTCGCCGCGCGCGAGGCGCTGCCAATGCCGGTGTGGTCGACCACGATCGATATCGTGTTGCCCTAGGCTCGATGCCGGTCGTCAGCGTCCGCAGCGTCTCCAAGGTCTTCGCCAACGGCGTCCAGGCGCTCGCGGACGTTTCGCTCGACATCGAACCCGGCGAATTCCTGAGCGTGCTGGGCCCTTCGGGCTGCGGAAAATCCACCCTGCTGCGGATCGTGGCCGGCCTCGCGCCGCCCAGCGCCGGTACGATTGAATGGCCTGCGGGCAAGACCGACATCGGCTTCGTCTTCCAGGAACCGACGCTGATGCCATGGGCGACGGCGCTCGCCAACGTCGCCCTGCCGCTCGGGCTCGGTGGCATGGGGCGGCGCGAGCGCGAGGCAAGGGCCGCCGAGGCTTTGGCTCACGTCGGCCTCGCGGGCTTCGAGCGCGTCTATCCCCGCGAACTCTCGGGCGGCATGAAGATGCGCGTGTCGATCGCTCGCGCATTGGTGACCGCGCCACGCCTGCTGCTGATGGACGAGCCCTTCGCCGCGCTGGACGAGATCACGCGCCACCGGCTGAACGCCGACCTGCTGGCGCTGTGGCAGAAAACCGGCGTCACCGTCGTGTTCATCACCCATTCGGTGTTCGAATCGGTGTTCCTGTCGCAGCGCATCGCCGTGATGGCGGCGCGCCCGGGCCGCATCGTGTCCGACCTCGCGATCGACGCACCCTATCCGCGCACTGAGTCTTTCCGCACCTCGCCCGATTACGCCGCTCACTGCCGGCTGGTTTCGGCCCGGTTGGGCGAGGCGATGGCGGCATGAACAGACAGCGAAGTCCGCATCGCCCCATCACCCAACCTCTCGCCCAAGCGGGGGAGAGGGGCTCGAGGGATGCGCGTGTCACGCTTCTCTTCATGTTCCTCTCTCCCTTGGGGGAGAGGCGAGGCGAGGGGGATTGCCCCCCATGACCGCCCGCATCGTCGCCCCCGTCGTCATGGGCATCGTGATGCTGGCCCTGTGGGAGGCCGTCGTGCGCGTGGCGGTGATCCCGCCCTATGTCCTGCCGGGCCCGCTCCTCGTTGCCCGCACATTGATCGACGATTGGGGCATGCTGGCACCCGCGCTCGTCGTCACGCTCACGATCACCCTGCAGGCGCTCGCCGCCGCGGTCGTGGTCGGCGTGCTACTGGCGGTGCTGTTCTCGCTGTCGCGCTGGATCGAGCTCTCGCTCTTTCCCTACGCCATCATCCTGCAGGTGACGCCCATCGTGGCCATCGCGCCGCTGATCATCGCCTGGGCCAACGACGTCGACCTCTCGCTGCTGATCTGCGCCTGGCTGGTCGCGTTCTTCCCGATCCTGTCCAACACCGTGCTCGGCCTGCGCTCGGTCGACCGCAACCTGTTGGCGCTGTTCGATCTCTACGGCGCCGGCCGCTGGAAAACGCTGATCCACCTGCGCCTGCCCGCCGCGTTGCCGTACTTCCTGGGCGGCCTGCGCATCTCCGGCGGCCTCGCGCTGATCGGCGCGGTGGTGGCCGAGTTCGTGGCCGGCACCGGCGGCAGCGCCTCGGGCCTCGCCTACCGCATCCTTGAAGCCGGCTACCAGCTCCGCATCCCGCGCATGTTCGCGGCCCTGGTGCTGATCTCGGCCGCCGGCATCGCGATCTATCTCGTGCTGTCGCTGCTGTCGTACCTGCTGCTGCGCCGCTGGCATGAAAGCGCGATGAGCGGCGAGGGGTAAGCGATGCAGGCCTCGGCGGCACTTCCAGATATGCGTGTGGTCGATCTGCTCCGCCCGGCCACGCTCAGCGTGCGCGGGCCGCCCGGGCGAGCAGGGCCGAGCCCACGGCCACACCCGCGGCCAGCAGCAGGTAGCCCATGGCGTAGGATTGGGTGAGGGCCAGCACGGCGCGGAACAGCAGCGGCGAGAGCAGCGCGCCGCCGAAGACGAAAAGCTGGGTGGCTCCGGTGAATTCGGCCACGCGGCCGGCCGGAGCATGGGCTGCCGTTTCGGCCAGGAACACGCCGTAAACCGCCGACGCGGGCCAGGCGGGTGTCGTGAAGGCCATGGCCGTGGCCGCCACGACGACGATCGCGCCGATGCCCACCAGCACGGCGGTCGGGCGGCGCAGCAGGTCGGCGATGGCCCCCCAGAAGATGCGGCCGAAAGCGCCGGTGACGGTCGCCGCCGACAAGAGCGTGCCGGCGAGCACGTAGGACATTTTCAGCCCGTCGACGGCATAGACGACGGTGAAGTTCACCACGATGGCCTGGGTGGCTGCGAACAACAGGCCGATCAGGCAGAGCGGCCGCAGGACGGGATCGCGCCACGCCAGTCGCAGAGGTTCGAGGACTTCCGCGGCGCTGGGCAGTAGACGGCCGGTGCCGGCCGGGGCGCGCTCGTCGTCGTAGAGCGGCCGCAGCGGCTGGATGACGATCGCGGTCAGCAGCGCGGTCAAGCCGACGGAAGCCGCTGCCCAGCGCCAGCCGAAGTCGAGCGCCAGCGTCGGCAGGATCGCGCCGCAGAGGGCGAAGCCCACCGGCACGCCGCTCTGCTTCAGCGAGAAGGTGACGTTGGCCAGACGTTTGGGCGTGACACGCGCAAGGACATGGGAACTGGCGATAGTGAGTGGGCCCGAGCCCAGCCCGACCACCAGGGCCGAGAGCGCTGCCAGTGCCACGCCGCCCGCGGCGAAGATGAAGGAGCCCAAGGCGGCGATCGCCAGGCCGATCTGGATGAAGCGGATCGGTCCGGTGCGCCGGCTGATGGCGCCGCCACCCAGGGTCGAGACCATGGCGGCGAGATAGACCAGCGAGACGTAGTAGGCGACGTCGGCCGCCGCAACGCCCAGCTCCGGTGCGGCGGCCGGCGCCAGCACCGAGGCCTGGTTGAAGGCCAGCGTCGCGATCACCTGCACCAGCGTGAGCGAGACCAGCGCGATCAGGTAACGTTGCCGGCCGGTCGACACTGCGGACATGCCGCGGCGGCTACTTCAGGCCGTTGAGAAAACTCTCGACCAGCGGCGACCAGACGGGCGTGCCGTCGTTGCTGCCGGCCAGGTTGTGACCGTCGCGGCCGAAGGCGCCGACCGGCCGGTGGCCGGGCGACGTACCGGCCGGTCGTAGGCGGCCACCATGCGCTTGGCGAGCGCCGGCTCGAAGAAGCTGTCGTTCTCGGCATAGATCCAGAGCACCGGCACGCGCGCCGTGGCGCCATAGCGGGCGGCGGCCTGGACCAGTGCGTCGGGGGTGCAGTTGCCGATGCCGCCGCCGGGCAATTTCTGGTGGCCGCCTCGGCCGCCCGCGAAGTTGATCATGCCGGGCACGCCCGGCGGGTTGCGGCTCGACAGCGCCACCGTGGCCCAGCCGCCGGCCGATTGGCCGACCACCAGCGTGCGGTCGGCCGCGACATAGGGCTGGGCGCGCATGAAGTCGATGGTCGCCTGCACGTCGGCGGCGCTCTGCAGGCCGGCGTTGTAGTAGTCGGGCGCGTCGCAGCGGCCGTAGGCCTCGGCCCAGGTCCCGCTGCTCTCGCCGTAGCCACGTCGCAACGGCAGGGCGACGACATAGCCGCGGGCGAGGAACCACGACGACAGGGCCGGATAGCGCGGTGGCTCCATTCTGGCGCGCTGCGAGCCATCCGCCGGCGAGCCGTGATTGATAACAACCAGCGGCCGCTTCGCGTCGCCCGCCGGTCGCATCACGTTGGCCACCAGGGTCGCGCCGCCGGGGCTCGACAGCTTCACGATCTGCTCCTGCGCGGTCGCCGAACCGACGAACACGAAGGCCAGCAACAGGGCAACGGGAGCGAGGCGCATCGATCGTCTCCTAGCGGCCGCTGCGGCGGCCCGGACGTCCGCCGGCGCCGGAGCCGGTGCGCACCCCGCGGAAGACTCGCGAGTGCTGCATCTTGCCCAGGTGAACGCCTGTGTTGGCACCCGCCGCTTGCCCAGGCAGTTCCAGTTCGTTGATCTCGAGCCGGCGGATCTCGTCGCGGATGCGGGCGGCTTCCTCGAACTCGAGGTTGGCGGCAGCGTCGCGCATGCGCTTCTCGAGGTCGGCGATGTGGGTTCGCAGATTGTGGCCGACCAGATGGACGTCGCCCGACACGCCTGTATCGACCGTGTAGTGGTCGCGCTCGGCGGTCGACTGCAGGATCTCGGAGATGTTCTTCTTGATCGACGCGGGCGTGATGCCGTGCGCTTCGTTGTAGGCCGTCTGCTTGGCGCGCCGGCGGTCCGTCTCGGCCACGGCATACTTGATCGAGTCCGTCATCCTGTCGGCATAGAGGATGACCCGGCCCTCGACGTTGCGTGCGGCACGGCCGATCGTCTGCACCAGCGAGGTGGGCGAGCGCAGGAAGCCCTCCTTGTCGGCATCGAGGATGGCCACCAGCGCGCACTCGGGGATGTCGAGACCTTCGCGCAGGAGGTTGATTCCGACCAGCACGTCGAAGGCGCCGAGGCGGAGATCGCGGATGATCTCGATGCGCTCCAGCGTGTCGATGTCCGAATGAAGATAGCGGCAGCGGATGCCGGCCTCGTGCAGGTATTCGACGAGATCCTCGGCCATGCGCTTGGTGAGCACCGTGACCAGGACGCGCTGGGCCTTCTTCGCACAGTCCTTGCACTCCGCGATCAGGTCGTCGACCTGCTTCTCGACCGGCCGGATGATGACCGTTGGGTCGATCAGGCCGGTCGGCCGGATGATCTGCTCGATGAAGGCGCCCTGCGTGCGCTCCATCTCCCACGGACCGGGCGTGGCGCTCACGAAAACGGTTTGCGGACGGAGCGCTTCCCACTCCTCGAACTTCAGCGGCCGGTTGTCGATCGCCGAGGGGAGCCGGAAACCGAACTCGGCAAGCACGCTCTTGCGGTTGAAGTCACCACGAAACATGCCGCCAATCTGCGGCACCGTGACGTGGCTTTCGTCGACGACCAGCAGCGAGTTCTCGGGGAAGTACTCGAACAGGGTTGGCGGCGGCTCGCCGGGCTTTCGGCCGGTGAGATAGCGCGAATAGTTTTCGATGCCGGCGCAGGCGCCCGTCGTTTCCATCATCTCGATGTCGAAGATCGTGCGCTGTTCCAGCCGTTGGGCCTCGAGCAGCCGCCCGGCGCGGTTGAACTCGTCGAGTCGCTGCTTCAGGTCGGTCTTGATCTGCTGGATCGCCTTCTGCATCGTCGGCCTGGGCGTCACGTAATGGCTGTTGGCGTAGACGATGATGTCCGACAGCGTCGCCGTCTTCTCGCCGGTCAGCGGATCGAACTCGACAATCGAGTCGATCTCGTCGCCGAACAGTTCGATGCGCCAGGCCTTGTCCTCGTAGTGGGCCGGGAAGAGGTCGACGGTGTCGCCGCGCACGCGGAAGGTGCCGCGCTGGAAGGCGTTGTCGTTCCTCTTGTACTGCTGCTCGACGAAGCGGCGCAGCAGGGTGGAACGGTCGACCTTCTCGCCTTTGGCGAGGCGGAAGGTCATCGACTGGTAGTTCTCCAGAGGGCCGATACCGTAGATGCACGAAACCGACGCCACGATGATGACGTCGTCGCGCTCCATCAGCGCCCGCGTCGCGGAATGGCGCATGCGGTCGATCTGCTCGTTGATCGACGAATCCTTCTCGATGTAGGTGTCGGTGCGCGCCACGTAGGCTTCAGGCTGGTAGTAGTCGTAGTAGGAGACGAAGTACTCGACCGCATTCTCCGGGAAGAAGCCCCGCATCTCACTCCACAGCTGCGCGGCCAGCGTCTTGTTGGGTGCCAGCACGAGGGCGGGCTTGCCGGTCGTGGCGATCACGTTGGCCATGGTGAAGGTCTTGCCCGATCCGGTAACGCCCAGCAGGACCTGGTCGCGTTCGTTGTCGGCCACGCCCTCGAGCAGCTGGCGGATCGCCTCGGGCTGATCGCCCGCCGGCGTGTAATCCGACACCAGCTTGAATGGTTTGCCGCCGACCGTTTCCGGCCGCCGCTGGATGTACGGCATCAGGAGCGGAACAGTCGAAACCGCGAGATTCTTTGAGGGCATGGCCTCCATTATATGATGCTCGAATGACGGTCCGGCAATGCTAGCGTGGCCCTCTGCATGCCTGATCTGTTGGCTCTTTCCTTCCTGGTTTCCGCTGCAATTGCTTGCATTGCAGGCATGGTGCGAGGCTTTGCTGGATTCGGCGCGGCCATGCTCATGACTCCGGTGTTCTCGGCCCTCTATGGGCCTGCTGTGGGGATTTCGCTCTGCCTGCTGCTCGAGGTCGCGGTCGCGTTGCCGCTGCTGCCGGCGGCAGTGCGTCTGGTCGACTGGCGGCAGCTCGGCTTGCTGCTGGCGGCAGCCGTCGTCTGCGTACCTCTTGGCAACCAGCTTTTGACGCTCACGCAGCCCGAACCGATGCGCTGGGCGATCTCGGCCATTGTTCTGGCGGCGGCTGGGCTGCTGGCGAGCGGCTGGCGATATCCCGGCCGGCCGCGCCCCGTCGCTACTCTTGCCGCCGGCGCCACCAGCGGCTTTCTCAACGGCCTGTCGGGCATGGCCGGCCCGCCGATCGCCTTTTACTATCTCGCCGGCCAGGAGACGGCGGCGCACGTCCGAGCCAACCTCACGACTTACTTCGTCTTCGTCGACCTTGCGGCGATTACCGTCTTCGCCTCGCGGGGCTTGATCGGCTGGGAAACCGGCGTGCAGGGTTTGCTCCTGGCGCCGGCCGTCATGCTGGGGGGTGTTGTGGGCGAGCGCCTGTTTCCGCTCGCCAGCGAACGTTTCTACCGCGGCCTGGCGCTCGGATTGCTGGTCGGCGTGGCGATTGGGGCGCTGATGTTGTAAGCGGTCAGGCATGAAGATCTGGGAAAAAATCGTGGAAGGCATGAACGGCCTCGGCATAGCCGGGCTGTTGGGCCTGACCTCGCCACCGGCGGACGACGGCGCGCACCCCGGCCTGCGCGAGATCGGCTTCACCGTTGGCGTCATCGCGCTCGGAGCCAAGATGGCGCGCGTCGATGGCGACGTGTCGGAAGCCGAGGTCGAGGCGTTCCGTCAGTTTTTCCAGGTCCCGCCGGGCGAGGAGAGGAACGTCGAGCGCTTCTTCAACCTCGCCAAGCGCGACGCCGCGGGTTTCGAGATCTATGCACGGCAGGTGGCGGAGCTGTTCCCCGACGCGCCGGAAATCCTGGAAGGCGTTATCGAGGGGTTGTTCGATATCGCCAAGGCGCACGGCGAGGTCGATGCCGCGGAGGCCGACTATCTTGCCAAGGTGGCACGCATTTTCGGCCTCGACAGCGCCCGTTTCGAGCGCGCCAGGGCGGCGGCGCTCGGGGTTGTCGAATGCGAGGCCTGCACCATTCTCGGCGTCGATCCGTTGGCGACCGACGAGCAGATCCGCGAGGTCTGGCTTGCGCTGGTCCGGGCGAATCATCCCGACCGGCTGACCGCTCAGGGCCTGCCCGAGGAGGCGATCGCCATGGCCACGCGCAAGCTCGCGGTGATCAACGACGCTTACGACCGCTTGCGCAGGGAACGCGGCCTCGTCGCCGCCTGACCGTGGAAATAGTCGACCTGCCGTCGCCCAACCACGCGCCGCGGCCCGCGGGTATGGCCGTCGACGTTCTGGTGCTGCACTACACCGAGTTGCCGCTGCAGGAGTCGCTCGACATTCTCCGTGACGCTGCGCGCGAGCATCGCGTGAGTTCCCACTATGTCCTGGCGGAGGACGGCGTAGCCTATCGTCTGGTGCCGGAGGATCGTGTCGCCTGGCACGCCGGGCGCTCACATTGGCGTGGCCGGGAGGCGCTGAACACCACGTCGATCGGCATCGAGATCGTGAACCTGCACGGCGATCGCCATGATTATCCGCCGCACCAGATCGCGGCATTGATCGAACTCTGCAAGGCCATCCTGAGGCGCCATCCAGCGATCGAACCGCGCAATATCGTGGGCCATTCCGATATCGCCCCCAAGCGGAAGATCGATCCGGGCCTTCGCTTTCCATGGGCGGGCTTGGCCGCGGCCGGTGTCGGCCTCTGGCCGAAAACCGCCGGGCGGCCCCTCGACGGAGATTTCCAGAAGGCCCTACAGCGTTTTGGCTATGCGCCGCCGATCGCTGTGCCGCCCAGAGACATCGTGAAAGCTTTCCAGCGGCATTTCCGGCCGGCTCAAGTCGACGGCATGGCCGACCAAGACACGCGCGCCGTGTTGGCTGACCTGCTTGACCAGGTCGGGGGAGCCGCCTAGCTAGGGCCGTGGGTCAGACGGCTGGATGGCTGCGCTGTCGCGGGCAACCGCGGCGGTGAGGAAAGTCCGGGCTCCACGGAGACACGGTGCCGGATAACGTCCGGCGGGGGCGACCCCAGGGAAAGTGCCACAGAAAACAGACCGCCGGGCCGGCCCGCTTTCGAGCGGCAAACCAGCCAGGCAAGGGTGAAACGGTGGGGTAAGAGCCCACCGCGCGACCGGCAACGGAAGCGGCACGGCAAACCCCACCGGGAGCAAGACCAAATAGGGACGACACGCCGGGCAACCGGCAGCGGTGTTTCCGCGCCGTCGTCCGGGTCGGTCGCGTGAGGCGTTCGGTAACGGACGTCCCAGAGGAATGGCCATCCATCGCCTCCGGCTTGCCGGAGGCGGGGACAGAACCCGGCTTACAGGCCGCCTGACCCACGTTTGTTGCTCGTATCGGGCGAATTCTCAACCTGTTGTGGTTTTTGGCCGAAGGTGCACAATACATATTGTGTCTAAGACCTTAAGATTCCTCACCGAATCCTGTTTTTCGCATTGCTTCCCTGAATATCCCATGATATCCCATATTATCCCGTAAACAGGGAAACGCAGGGGCGTGGGGCACCTGCCGTGGATTTAGGGGGACAGGGGTCGTGGCCTTTCGGTCCGAAATCCTGATCAAGCTCGACAAAAAAGGCCGGGTCTTGTTGCCCGCAGCCTTTCGCGACGAGCTGCCGGCCGACGACCGCGGTGCTTTCGTCCTCTATCACTCACCCAACGTACCGGGCGTCGTGAACGGAAATTCGCGCACGGGGTTCGACGCCATGTTGGAGCGGTTGCGTGCCGAGGCGCTCGGTCCGAAGGGATCGCTCAAGGTGGCACTCGACGACGAGGCCTTCGATCCTGCCGGCTACCTTTCGGCCAGCGCCCGCACCATTGCCATGGAGCCGGACGGCCGTTTTTCGATGCCCGCTGAGTTCTCGCAGGCGCTGGAAGCCGATGCGGGCGTCATGCTGGTCGGCAAGGGCGACAAGTTCCAGATGTGGAATCCCGTACGCTGGCAGGCCCGCCGCGACGGTGATCGCGACAAGATGGCGGCTTTCGTGCGCGGCCTGTCGGATCGGGGTGACACGTGAGCGCCGGCGGACATGTCCCGGTGCTCGCGCGCGAAGTGATCGAGGCGCTCGATCCGCGCGACGGCGGTCGCTATGTCGACGGCACCTTCGGTGGCGGTGGCTACACCACGGCGATGCTCGATCGCGCCAACTGCCGGGTGATTGCCATCGATCGCGATCCGGATGCGATTGCTGCTGGCCGGGCGTTGGCCGAGCGTTATGCGCCACGTTTGCAATTGATCGAGGGCCGTTTCGGCGACATGGCCGAGTTGTTGTCCGCCGAGGGCGTCGATGATGTCGACGGTGTGACGCTCGACCTTGGTGTGTCGTCGATGCAGTTCGATCGTGCCGAGCGCGGCTTCTCCTTCCGTGGAAACGGCCCGCTCGACATGCGCATGGAAAAGCGCGGGCCATCCGCGGCGGATCTCGTGAACGAAGCCGACGAAGCGGAACTCGCCGACATCTTCTGGCGCTACGGCGAGGAACGCCGCAGCCGCAGGGTTGCGCACGCCATTGTCGAGGCCCGCAAGCTCAAGCGAATCGAGACAACCGGCGAACTGGCCGAGATCGTGCGTCGTGCCGTGGGTTTCTCGGCGAAGGACGAGAGCGATCCCGCAACGCGGGCCTTCCAGGCGTTGCGTATCGCCGTGAACGATGAGCTGGGCGAATTGGAGCGTGGCCTCGCCGCAGCTGAATCGGTTCTCGCGCCGGGTGGCCGCCTGGCAGTGGTTTCGTTCCACTCGCTGGAAGATCGCGCGGTCAAGGAATTCGTGCGCATGCGCGCCGGCCGCACGCCAAGCCCGTCGCGTCACGCGCCGCCGCGTGCTGTCGAGCGCATGGCGACCCTGCGAGATCTCTCGCGCAAGCCGGTGCTGCCGAGCGAGTCCGAGGTTACTGCCAATCCGCGCGCCCGTTCGGCCCGGCTTCGCGTCGCCGAGAAACTCGGCGTTCCCGGAGGTCGCGCATGATCCATCGCGGGCTCGTCTTCTGGTCGATCGCTGCCGTCGCCACGGCCGTTGGCCTCTTCACCGTCAAGTACAAGGTGCAGGACCTCGAGGAGCGCATCGACCGCACGAATCACAAAATCATCGAGAGCCAGCAGGCCACGCACATCCTGCGGGTCGAATGGGCGCACCTCAACGAGGCCGAGCGTATCGAAAAGCTCGCCCTGAAGCATCTCAAGCTCGAGCAGGCCTCGATCAAGCAGGTCGTCAGGCTCGACTCGCTCAAACCCGAATCTGTCCCCCCGCGGCGCGATCCACCACTCCCTTCCCCCCCACGTACGGGCAACGACGTCCCCTCGTCGACTTTGCCCGGTGGTGGGCGCGCCGCAGCGGAGGCCGGCAACCCCTTGCCGGCCTCCGCACCCCCTTCAGGGCGTTCCACCGGACCCACGACGCCCCCTCGACCGGCCGCAACTCAAGAGCCGGCAACATCGGGTCCGGTAGGCGACAACCAGCGCACTGCAGCTTCGATCGATGAAATCCTCTCGCGAAATGACGGAGGACGTCGGTGAAGCTGTGGCGCAAGTCTGGCTCGCCCGACCCGGCCGCCGCGGTAAACGCGGCGGCCGGCGCGCGTTACGGGTCACCGCAGGATCGCCTCAAGGGCGATGCCCAGGAGACGGCTCGGCAGAGGCTCGTCGTTGCGTCGGCGATTTTCGCATTGGCGTTCGTCGCAGTCGGCTTGCGCATGGGCTATGTCTCGCTGCTGCGCGACGGCGCCGAGCCGACCCAGCGCATGGCGGCGCGCGGCGGATCGATCCAGTCCGAACGCGCCGATATCGTCGACAGAAACGGAGCGGTGCTCGCGACGTCGGTGCCGGTGATGTCGGCCTTCCTCAATCCGCGTCTGTTGCTCGATCCCCAGGAAGCCGCACGCAAGATCGTCACCGCCCTGCCCGACCTGAAATACGACGAGGTCAGGGAGAAGCTCGAGGGCGACAAGACCTTCGTCTGGATCAAGCGCGGCCTCAGTCCGCGCGAGCACAACCTCGTCAATCGTCTCGGCATTCCCGGCCTCGAGTTCCAGGCCGAGGAGCGGCGCATCTACCCGCAGGGTTCGGCCGCGGCGCACATCATGGGCTACGCCAGCGTCGACAACGCCGGCCTTGCGGGCGTCGAGCGCTTCTTTGACCAGCAGCTTCAAAGTGGCGAGACGGTGCAGCTTTCGATTGACCTCCGCCTGCAGCGCATGGTCGAGCGCGAACTCGCACGCGCGGTCCAGAAGTTCTCGGCAATCGGCGCGACTGCTGTCGTCATGGACGCGACCAACGGCGAGATCATCGCCATGGCCTCGCTGCCGACCTACGATCCTAACAGTTCAAGGACCATCACCAACGAGGCGCTGTTCAATCGCGCTACTTTGGGAGTCTACGAACAGGGATCGACCTTCAAGATCTTCAATACTGCGATGGCGCTCGACACCGGCCGTGTGACGATGACCAGCGTTTTCGATGCGACATCGCCGATCAAGATCGATCGCTTCACGATCAACGACGACCATGCCCAGCGGCGTCCCCTGACGGTGCCGGAGATCTTCAGATATTCGTCCAACATCGCGTCGGCCAAGATGGCGGTGGAAATGGGCGCAGACGTCCAGCGCGCCTTCTTTGACAAGATCGGATTCTTGCGGCCACTGACGACCCAGCTGCCCGAGGTGGCTAGCCCGCTCTATCCGCGACACTGGATGAAGATCAGCACCATGACCATTGCCTTCGGGCACGGCATCTCGGTGACGCCTCTGCATCTGGCGACCGGGTCGGCGGCGATGGTCAACGGTGGCGTGCTCTTTCAGCCCAGTCTCGTGAAGCGCAATGCGGCCAGCGACCCCGGGCGACGCGTGATCCAGGTGAAGACTTCGACCAACCTGCGCCAGTTGCTCAGGCTCAATGTGGTCGAGGGCACCGGCAAGAATGCAAATGTCCCCGGCTACGAGGTCGGCGGCAAGACCGGCACCGCCGAGAAGCCGGCGCGCGGCGGCTACCGCCAAAAAGCCCTAATCAGCTCGTTTGTGGGCATGTTTCCCATGAACGATCCGAAGTTCGTCATTCTCGTCTCGCTCGACGAGCCCAAGGGCCTTCCGGAAACCGGCGGCTACGCCACCGCCGGCTGGGTCGCCGCGCCGTCGGTCAAGAACATCATCGAAAGCATCGTGTCGCTTTACGGCATCCTGCCGGGCGACCTCAAGGAAGGTTTGCCGCCGATCGAGATCGCCTCGACGCCGGTGCCTGCGCCGGTGGCGCCACATCAGGTCGTGTCGGGTGCGCGTCATCGACCGTCGGAGCAGCGCAAGGCTCTGCCCGTGCGGCCCGGCCCAGCGCAGACAGCGTCCGCCCCCGCAGTGGGAGTGCGTCGCGTTGCGGCTGAGTGAGCTCATGCGCCGGAGCGCACATGAACCCGCGACCCTTCCCGCGCCGCCGCGCGATCCCGTTCTCGCCGGCCTGACCCTCGATTCGCGGAAAGTCCAGCCCGGCTACCTGTTCGCGGCACTGCCCGGAGCGCACCACGATGGCGCGGCGTTTGTTGCCGAGGCGGTAGAGCGCGGCGCCGTGGCGATACTCGCTGCTCAAGCCGCTCCGCTGCCCGCGCTCGATCCCAGTGTCGTCATCGTGCGCGATGCCAACCCGCGCCGGCGCGTGGCGTTGATGGCAGCGGCATTTGCCGGTCTTCAACCCAAGACCATTGCTGCGGTCACCGGCACCAACGGCAAGTCTTCGACGGTTCATTTCGTGCGCCAGCTTTGGCAATCGCTCGGCTTCAAAGCGGCTAGTGTGGGCACACTCGGCATTGTCTCGCCGGGGTTGACGCGCGAAGCCGGCCTCACGACACCCGATCCGGTCCAGCTTCACGAGGACCTCGCCACCCTTGCGCGCGAGGGCGTCGATCATCTTGCGATCGAGGCGTCGAGCCACGGTCTTGACCAGCATCGCCTCGATGGCGTCCGGTTAGCGGCGGCGGCCTTCACCAACCTCACGCACGAACACCTCGACTATCACGCCTCGATGGATGCCTACTTCACCGCCAAGGCGAGACTGTTCGACAGCCTGTTGTCGTCCGACGGCACGGCGATCGTGAATGCCGACAGCGATCGCGCCGAGGCACTGGCTGCGATCTGTGCGCGTCGTGGCGTCCGCTTCTGGACCTATGGAACGAAGGGCCGGGACATCCGGCTGCTGGTCGACCAGCCGACGTCGACTGGCCAGCACCTGACACTGGAAGTGGCGGGCACGCGCCATGAGATCGATCTCCCACTGGTCGGTGGCTTCCAGGCATCCAATGCGCTCGCGGCCCTCGGCCTCGTGATGGCGACGGGCGGTGGTCCGGCGCAGGCGGTGGCCGGGCTCGGCAATCTGACAGGCGCCCCAGGTCGCCTTGAACTCGTGGCTCGCCATCGGTCGGGTGCGCCGGTCTATGTCGATTACGCCCACAAGCCGGAGGCGCTGGAGACCGTGCTGCGCACGCTCCGTCCCTTCGCTCGCGGCAAGCTTGTCATGGTTTTCGGTTGCGGCGGCGATCGCGACCGCGGGAAGCGGCCGGTCATGGGCGAGATCGCCACCCGGCTTGCCGATCTCGCCATCGTCACGGATGACAATCCGCGCAGCGAGGCGCCTGAAGAAATCCGGGCGGAAATCCTGCGCGGCATCGCGGCAGAGCGCAAGAACTGGACCGAAATCGCCGACGGCAGGTATGTCGCCATCGAGGCCGGCGTGGCGGCCCTCAGCAGCGCCGACGATCTGCTGCTGATCGCCGGCAAGGGTCACGAGACCGGCCAGACCATCAAGGGCGTCACGCACCATTTCGACGACGCTGAAGTCGCGCACGAGCTTACGGGAGTCGTGGTGCCCGGGAAGGCGCGGACATGAGTTCCCTCTGGACCTCGGGCGAAGTTGTCGCGGCGCTGTCGCCGGTCGCTCCCGTTGCACCCTTCACGGCAGAAGGCGTGACCTTCGACAGTCGTGCCGTTAGCAAAGGCGACATCTTCTTTGCGCTTGCCGGAGAGACCAGCGATGGTCACGGCTTCGTGGCCGATGCCCTGGCGCGCGGCGCCGCTGCAGCCGTCGTCTCGCGTGAGGTCGAAGGCGCTCACGGCGCACTGATCCGCGTTCATGACACGATGAAGGCCCTTGTCGACCTTGGTCGTGCTGGCCGTCGCCGCAGCAAGGCGCGCATCGCGAGCGTTACCGGTTCGGTTGGCAAGACCAGTACCAAGGACGCGTTGCGCGCGATGCTGTCGGTCCAGGCGCCCACCTCGGCCAGTGTGGCAAGCTACAACAACCACGTCGGGGTTCCGATCAGCCTGGCGCGGCTGCCGCGCGAGTCGCGCTACGGCATCTTCGAAATTGGCATGAACCATCCCGGTGAGATCGCACCGTTGGCCCGGCAGGTCGAGGCGCATGTCGGCGTGGTCACCAACGTCGGGCCGGTCCATATCGGGCACATGGGCAGCGAAGAGGCGATCGCCGACGAGAAGAGCTGCTTGTTCACTGGCATGGCTGAAGGCGCCGTCGCCGTCCTCAACCGCGACAATCGGCACTACGATCGTCTCGCAGATCACGCCCGGCGCTTCGGAGTCTCCCGGATCGTGGGCTTCGGTCGCAGCACACTCGCCGACGCGCGACTTCTCTCCTGTGACCTGCATGATTCGGGCAGCGATGTCGCAGCCTTGATCCACGGCCGGCGGATCGAATATCGATTGGGTGCAGCGGGAGAGCATTGGGCACTGAACAGCGTGGCGGCGCTGGTTGTCGTCGAGGCGCTCGGCGCCGATGTGGCGGTCGCGGCCGAGGCGCTCGCGAACGTCAAGGCATCGCCGGGACGCGGTGCGCGGCGGATGCTTAAGGTCGGGTCGGGTACGATCGAGCTGCTGGACGAGAGCTACAATGCCAACCCGGTATCGGTTCGGGCGATGCTCGCGGTGTTGTCGCGCACCCTACCCAAGCCCGGAGGCCGGCGGATACTGGCGCTGGGTGACATGCGTGAGCTGGGCGAGGGCGTCACGGCCGACGCCTATCACGCGGGGCTGGCTGACGCCGTGGCGACAAGCGGCGCGACACAGGTGTTCTTGTGCGGGCCGCACATGAAGGCTCTGTGGCAGTGCCTGACGCCGGCGCAGCGCGGTGTGCACCGACCCGACTCGACGTCGCTCGCGCAGGATGTGGCTGCGGCACTTCGGGCCGGCGACGTGGTGGCGGTCAAGGGTTCTCTGGGATCAAAAATGAAAGTCGTCGTCGACGCCATCGTGGCGGCAAGCGGCGGAGAGGCGGGAAACTAGGGATGTTCTACAACCTGCTTTATCCTTTGGCGGACTTGTTCGGGCCGTTCAATCTCTTCCGCTATCTGACTTTTCGCTCGATCGGCGCGTTCCTGACAGCGCTGGTGCTGAGCTTCCTGATCGGCGGCGCCTTGATCCGCTGGTTGCGAAGCAAACAGCGCCAGGGCCAGCCGATTCGCGACGATGGCCCGGCCAGCCACCTCATGACCAAGAAAGGCACACCCACCATGGGTGGGCTGTTGATCCTCATCACGCTCACCATTGCCACACTGCTGTGGGCCGATCTTGCCAACCGATATGTCTGGATCGTGCTCGGCGTTACGCTGGCATACGGCGCGATCGGCTTTTGGGATGACTTCCTCAAGGTCACGAAGCGCAATCCCAAGGGTGTGTCCGGTAAGGTGAAGCTCGCCCTGTCGGTTGTCGTGGCCGCCTTCGCAGCCTATTTCATCGCCCAGGCCTCGCCGCCGCCGTTGCGCTACATGCTGGCATTCCCGTTCCTGAAGGATGTGCTGCTGCCTCTAGGCGTCGTGGGGTTCGTGGCGTTTGGCGCACTCGTGATGGTAGGTGCCTCCAACTCCGTCAATCTGACGGATGGCCTCGACGGCCTCGCGATCGGTCCGGTGATCATGGCGTCGGCAGTGTTCGGCTTCATTGCCTATGTGGTCGGCAACATCATTCTGACGAACTATCTCTTCCTTCATCATGTCCCACGCTCGGGCGAGCTTGCGGTTCTGCTTGCGGCGCTCGTCGGCGCTGGCTTGGGCTTCCTGTGGTTCAACGCGCCGCCGGCCATGGTCTTCATGGGCGACACCGGCTCGCTCGCCATTGGCGGAGCGCTGGGCGCCGTGGCCGTGGTCACCAAGCACGAGATCGTGCTCGTCTTCCGAATGGCGCCGCTCCATCATCACTTCGAGCAGAAAGGCTGGGCGGAACCCACGATCGTCTTCCGCTTCTGGATCATCGCCGCCATCCTTGCGATGGCCGGCCTCGCCACGTTGAAGCTGAGGTGAACAGATGATTGACCTCGCCGTCCTCAAGGGTTCGTCGTTCGTCGTACTGGGGCTCGCACGCTCCGGTCTGGCGACCGTTCGCGCCCTCGCGGCGGCAGGGATCGAGTGTGTCGCCTGGGACGACAACGCGTCGTCGCGCGAGCAGGCTGCAGGCATGGGCGCCAAGTTGGTGCGGGCCGAACCCGAGGCGCGCTTCGTCGCCATTACTGGGACCAACGGCAAGTCGACGACGACGGCGCTGATCGGCCACATCCTCAAGCAAGCGGGGATGCGCTGCGAGGTCGGCGGCAACATCGGCCGTGGCGCGCTCGATCTTGCACCGCTCGGTACCGGCGGCATCTATGTCCTCGAGCTGTCCTCCTACCAGCTCGAGTTGCTCGCGACGTTTCGTGCCAACATCGCCATCTGGCTTAACATTACCCCCGACCATCTCGACCGTCATGGTGACATGGTGGGTTACGTGGCGGCGAAGAAGAACATTTTTGCTCGCCAGAGATCCGGCGACTGCGCCGTGATCGGCGTGGATGACGAGGCCTCCCGCGCGGTCGAGCGCGAGATGTCCGGCCGGTCTGGCATCACCTGCGTGCCGATGGCGCTCGACAGGACCGTGGCGGGCGGCATTTCGTATCGCTCCGGCATGTTGATCGATGCCGACGGCTACACCCTCGATTTCTCCGATGTGCCGACGCTGCCAGGCGCTCACAACGCCCAGAACGCTGCTGCGGCCTGGGCGGCATGCCGTTGGCTCGACGTTCCACGCGAGAAGATCGCCGATGGGCTGCGTGGCTATCCCGGCCTGCCGCACCGCCAGGAGCGCGTGGCGGCCGTCGGCAACGTCGTCTATGTCAACGACAGCAAGGCGACCAACGCCGACGCCACCGCCCGGGCGCTGTCGAGCTATCGCGACATCTACTGGATTCTCGGCGGCCAGGCGAAGGAGGGGGGCGTGGCGCCTCTTGCGTCCTACTTTGACCGGATACGCCATGCGTTCCTGATCGGCGAAGCGAGCGATCTGTTCGCGAGCCAGCTCGAAGGCAAGTTGCCATACAGCCGTTGCGGCGATCTCCAGTCGGCGCTCGATGCAGCATACCTGTGCGCCCAGCGACCAGCGATCGACGGTCCACCACCATTGGCCGATGACACTACGATCGTCGCGTGGAACCTGGATCATGCCGCTTTCCCCAAATG
>RGPT01000510.1 GCA_010032545.1 Alphaproteobacteria bacterium | reverse complement strand
CAGACGGTATCGCTCTCGTCGCAGGGTGTTTTCCCATGCGTCGTCCGCATCGCCCCCGGTGGCCTCTCTGGCGGACGGTGGTGGTGCTGGCCGGAATGGCGTGGGCCGCGGCCATCCGCCTGGCGATCGCGGATGACCTGGAGACGGCGGTCGATCGCGTCTCCGGGATCGTGTACCTCGACGCGAACGCCAATGGACAATGCGATGCCGGCGAGAAGCCGCTCGCGGGCATCCGCATCACCGACAGCATCGGCTTCGTGATGACCGATGACCAGGGGCGGTTCACGATCCAGATCGCCGCCGACGTCCAGACGCCCTACGCGCCGGCCCGCGTGGTCTCGATGAGCTGGCCGAGCGGTTTCTGGCCGTCCGGCCGATGGTGGCGGCGGCTCAGCGAATTGCAGCCCACGGAAGAAGTGACGTTCGGCCTGCGCGAGGACAGCCAGCCGTGGCCCTTCATTTTCGCGCAGGTGGGCGACTGCCACGGCGGCGCGGCGCCTTTTCAGGCGGAGGGCCCGTTCGTACGGCTGTTCAAGGATCAGTTCGGCCCGGCTCTCAAATTCTGCGTACATGCCGGCGACTACGGCTACTGCACGACCGAGGTCATGGACTCGATGTTCGACACGGTGGTCAGGAATACCCGCGACTTCCCGGTGCCGATGTTCTTCAACGTGGGCAACCACGACCTGGCCGGTCGGACGGCGGAGTCATGGAAGCAGCCCCGCCACGGCTACTGGGGATTTACCAAGCACCTGGGCCCCGTCCGCTGGTCGTTTTCCTATGGCGGCGTTCACTTCGCCGCCGTGGATTGGGCCGACATATCCAGCGGCGACTACCACGAGGGCGTGCCCGCCGTGGCGGCCGCCTGGCTCGACCAGGATCTCGAGGCCCAGCCCGCAGGCACCCGCTCCTTCGTCTTCGCCCACCATCCGTCGGGATCACAGGCCTTCATCGACGTGCTCGTGAAGCACGGGGTGTGCCACGTGTTCGGCGGCCATACCCACAAATACAAGCAGTACATGCTGGGGGGCAAGGTTCCCGGCATGACGGTGCTCAACGCGGCGAGCGTCGCGACAGTGGCCGTGCTCGTGCAGCAGGATCGGCACGATCTCGTCCACTACTGCGGAGGCTGCAAGCACGGCCCGCACTACCACGGCAAGAACTGCGCAT
>RGPT01000509.1 GCA_010032545.1 Alphaproteobacteria bacterium | reverse complement strand
TCGCCTATCCCGCGCCCTGGCGGCGGAGTTGCCGCTGCTCGCCCGCGACGGCGGCTTCATCGCGAGCGGATACGACGCGCGCCTCGACGAACTCAAAGGCCTGCGCGACGATAGCCGCCGTCTCATCGCCGGACTGCAGGCGCAATACGCCGAAGCCAGTGGCATCGCGGTGATGAAGATCCGGCACAACAATGTGCTGGGCTACTACATCGAAGTGCCCGCGAAACAGGGCGAGCGGCTGATCGACGAAGACCGCGCCGCCATGGCCGACGGCAAAGAAGGGCGCGTGAAGTTTGTTCACCGCCAGACGCTGGCGAACGCCATGCGCTTCACCACCGTCGAACTCGCCGACCTGGATGATCGCATCCGTTCCGCCGCGGATCGCGTGTTGGCCCTGGAACTCACCCTGTTCGCCGATCTGGTGACGGAGGTGGAAGCCCGCGGCCAGGAGATCGCGACCGCCGCCCGTGCCGTCGCCGCCCTCGACGTCTCTGCGGCGCTGGCGCAGCTTGCCGTTGATCAACGCTTCGTGCGTCCCCAGGTGGACGACAGCACCACCTTCGCCATCGCTGGTGGCCGCCACCCGGTGGTGGAAGCCGCCTTGCGTGCCGATGGCGGCCAGCAGTTCGTCGCCAACGATTGCACCTTGGTGGACGGCACGTCGGGTCCCGGCCGCCTGTGGCTGATCACGGGCCCCAACATGGCCGGTAAAAGTACATTTCTGCGCCAGAATGCGGTTATCGCCGTGCTCGCGCAGATGGGCAGCTTCGTGCCTGCCACGTCGGCACATATCGGCGTGGTTGATCGGCTGTTCAGCCGCGTCGGCGCGGCGGACGATCTCGCCCGTGGTCGTTCCACCTTCATGGTCGAGATGGTGGAGACCGCGGCGATCCTCCATCAATCCGGTCCGAAGGCGCTG
Organism: Alphaproteobacteria bacterium; assembly: GCA_010032545.1. GTDB lineage: Bacteria > Pseudomonadota > Alphaproteobacteria > Reyranellales > Reyranellaceae > Reyranella. The sequence continues at coordinate 251 of RGPT01000509.1, read as the reverse complement.
GTGATCTTGGACGAAATCGGCCGCGGTACCGCGACTTACGACGGCCTCTCGATTGCCTGGGCCACGCTTGAGCATCTGCATGACGTCAATCGCTGCCGCGCCCTGTTCGCCACCCACTATCACGAGCTGGCCAAGCTTGAGACGCGGCTGGCCAGTGTCGGCAACCTGTCGCTCCGGGCCAAGGAATGGAACGGCGACCTGGTGTTCCTGCACGAGGCCAAGCCCGGCCCGGCGGACCGATCCTATGGCGT
>RGPT01000508.1 GCA_010032545.1 Alphaproteobacteria bacterium | reverse complement strand
ATCAGATGTCGATCACCAAGTCCTACACGGCCATGGCCGTCGGACGCGCGATCCAGCTTGGTCACCTGAAGATGTCGGACCTCGATCGTCCGGTCTGGACCTTCCTCAAGGATCTGCAGCCCTCGAAGTTCGTCGACGGCGCCAAGGACGTCACCTTGGCCCAGGCGATGAACATGAAGTCGGGCGTGCGCATTGACGAGGCCAAGGTCAGCGCACTCGTAAAGAATCCCGCCGCGCTGAAAGGCCAAGGCCAAATTCAGGCCTACTTCCAGCATAGCGCGCCGATTCCATCCGCTCCGCGCACGTTCAAGTACCAGTCCTCCGATCCCTGCATGGCCATGCAGGTCGTGCAGTCCAGCGTACCAGGCTCCGCCGAGGAATTCATCCGCAAGGAGCTCTTCGGTAAGCTCGGCATCACCAACTATAATTGGGAGACCGACACCGTCAGTGGCCTGCCTAAATCGGCCGCCGGCGCAGGCGTCCTTTCGCGCGACATGGTGAAGTGGGGCCTGCTCGTCCTCGACAAGGGCAAGTGGCATGGCGAACAGCTGATCCCCGCCGAATATGTCGCCAAGGCTACTTCGCGCCTCAACGAGAATTCCGCCACCAACGGTTACGGCTTCTTTTGGTGGACCGATGATTTCAAGATCGGCGATAAGTCTTACCACGCCGTGGAAGGCCGCGGTGCCGGCGGCCAGTTCATCTTCATGTTCCCCGAGGCCGACCTCGTGGTCGTCGTCACCGCCCACCACAAAGGCATGGGCACGATGCTGAAGGAACTCCCGCCCGCGCTGCTGCCGGCATTCCTTGGTCGATGATCAGATTCCCACGAAGCTGATCATGCGTCTCCGCCTCTTCCTGTTGCGACCAGGCGCGAGCGCCTCGCCGCCCCTGGACGAGCTTGTAGCCGGGGACGTCCTGCCCCCCGACCAGGCGGCGCTCCACCTCCGCGCGGACGGCCTTGCACCAGTCCTCGACCAGGTGGACGGCCGCCATTGCGCGGGCCAGGGCGATGGCGTCGAGCTCGGGGCTCGGCGCGATCTGGCTCTGGACGGTGAGGTCGTCGAAGCTCTCGCCGATCTCGGCCTCGATCCTGGCGGTCAGGGCCGGGCAGGTGGCCTTGGCGCGGCACCAGCGGCAGGCGCTGTCCGAGGGCTGGAGGTAGTTCTC
>RGPT01000507.1 GCA_010032545.1 Alphaproteobacteria bacterium | reverse complement strand
TGCTGGCGCTGGTCGTGGTCAAGGCGCTGGCGATCAGTCCGTGGGGCACGTTCACCGTGGTCGCCACCATCCCGATCGCCTTGATCATGGGCGTATACGGACGCTACATCCGGCCCGGGCGGATCGGCGAGATGTCGCTGATCGGCTTCGTGCTGCTGATCGCCTCCATCGTCTACGGCCAGGCCGTGGCCGAAAGCCCGACGCTGGCGCCGCTGTTCACCTGGTCGGGCGAGACGCTGGCGCTGGTGCTGATGGGCTACGGCTTCGTCGCCTCGGTGCTGCCCGTGTGGCTGCTGCTGGCGCCGCGCGACTATCTGTCGACCTTCCTCAAGATCGGCACCATCCTGGCGCTTGCCATCGGCATCTGCTTCGTTATGCCGGACCTGCGCATGCCGGCGGTCAGCCGCTTCGTCGACGGCAGCGGCCCGGTGTTCGCGGGCGGCCTTTTTCCGTTCCTGTTCATCACCATCGCCTGTGGCGCGGTTTCGGGCTTCCACGCGCTGGTCGCCTCGGGCACCACGCCCAAGATGCTGCAGAACGAGATCCAGGCGCGGTTCATCGGCTATGGCGCGATGCTGGCGGAATCCTTCGTCGCGGTGATGGCGCTGATCGCCGCCTGCGTGCTCGATCCCGGCGTCTATTTCGCCATGAACAGTCCGGCGGCGCTGGTCGGCACCACCCCCGAGGCGGTCGCGGCGACCATTTCCGGCTGGGGCTTCCTGGTGACGCCGGAGACGCTCACCCAGGTGGCCCACGACATCGGCGAGAGCACCATCCTGTCGCGGGCCGGCGGCGCGCCGACGCTTGCGGTGGGGATGTCGCATATCCTGGCGGCGGCAGTGGGCGGCCAGGCGCTCACGGCGTTCTGGTACCACTTCGCCATCCTCTTCGAGGCGCTGTTCATCCTGACCACCATCGACGCGGGAACCCGTGTCTGCCGGTTCCTGCTCCAGGACATGATGGGCACGGCGATCCCGGCGCTGAAGGACACCAAATCCTGGACCGGCAATCTGCTGGCGACCGGCATCGCCGTCGCCGCCTGGGGATATTTCCTCTACCAGGGCGTGGTCGACCCGCTGGGCGGAATCAACACGCTGTGGCCGCTGTTCGGCATCGCCAACCAGATGCTGGCGGCCATCGCGCTGATCCTGTGCACTGTCGTGCTGGTGA
>RGPT01000506.1 GCA_010032545.1 Alphaproteobacteria bacterium | reverse complement strand
ACGCGGTGTTGATGGCCGTGCCGTCGCGATACTGTTCGGCGACCTTCTCGTCGTAGAAACGCTTGCGCTCGGCCTCGTCCTGTATGGCGGCCATTTCCTTGCGATAGCCTAGGCGCACCGACGCCTCGATGCCCCAGTTGCCGAACTCGCCGCTCGGCCAGGCGACAGTGAAGAGCGGCGTCTTGGCGTTGCCGCCGTACATGGCCACGCCGCCCAGGCCGTAGACCTTGCGCAGCACGATGCTGAAGAACGGCACGCTCAGGTTGGACCCGACCAGGAACAGCCGGCTGGAGTGGCGCACCAGCGCGGTCTTCTCGGCCTCCGGGCCGACCATGATGCCGGGGTTGTCCACCAGCGACACGACCGGGATGTCGAAGGCATCGCACAGCAGCATGAAGCGCGCCCCCTTGTCGGAGGCATCCGAATCGATGGCGCCGCCGAGGTGATTGGGGTTGTTGGCCAGCACCCCCATGGGCCGCCCCTCGATGCGCATGAAGCCGGTGGTGATGCCGATGCCGAACTCCTTGCGCAGCTCCAGGAAGGAATCGGTGTCCGCCATCAGCTCGATGACCTTGCGCGGGTGATAGCCGCGCAGGCGACTGGACGGCAGCGCCGTGCGCAGCGCGCGCTGGTCGGCGCAGCTCCACTTCTCGAGCGGCCCCTGGAAGTACGACAGGTATTGCTTGGCCACACGCACGCCCTCGGCTTCGTCGGCCACGACGATATCGACCACGCCGTTTTTCGACTGCACGTCGATGGGGCCGATCTCCTCGGTCTTGTACACGCCCAGGCCGCCGCCCTCCACCATGGCCGGGCCGCCCATGCCGATGCTGGAATTGCGCGCGGCGATGATCACGTCGCAGCAGCCCAGCAAGCCGGTGTTGCCGGCAAAGCACGGGCCGGAGTTGATGCCGACCAGCGGCACCAGTCCGCTCAGCTGCGGGAACACGGTGAAGGTATTGGAGTCGTAACCGCTGGGGAAATCGGTGTCGCCGGGTCGTCCGCCGCCGCCGGTGGAGAACAGCACCACCGGCAGGCGCAGACGCGCCGCCACGTCGATCATGCGATCAGTCTTGCGGTGGTTGTTCTGGCCCTGCGTGCCGGCCAGCACCGTGTAGTCGTAGGCCAGCACCGCCACGCGCGAAGCCGGCTCGGCGAAGCGATCACCGT
>RGPT01000505.1 GCA_010032545.1 Alphaproteobacteria bacterium | reverse complement strand
GTGGTCGCTGTGTGGTCGCTGTGTGGTCGCTGTGTGGTCGCTGTGTGGTCGCTGTGTGGTCGCTGGCTGACCCTACCCTCACGCCGACGGCGGGGGTAACTTTCAGAGATTAGACGCAAAGCGTGGCGCCACAAGGACATGGCGCTTGTTTCTCTATTCCAAATATCTCGCTCTCATGCCTCTTTCGACTCTCCTCTTGATCGTGCTCGGCGGCAGCGTCGGCGCGCTCATCTTCGCCGTTGGCCTGTCGCGCTGGGTGCTCGCCCGCGACACGGGAACACCTGCTATGCGGGTAATCTCCGACGCCATTCAGGAGGGCGCTGAGGCGTACCTTCGCCGCCAGAACAGGACGATCGCCAGGCTCGCCATCCTCGTGGCGATCGTATTGGCTTTTGGCTACGGCGTACTTCGGCAGTCCATCGCGGCTGACCCGGTTGCCGACCGCACGATGCTGGCCTTCTATGTGACCGTCTCATTCCTGCTCGGTGCGCTTTCGTCGGGCATCGCCGGCTACATGGGAATGTGGGTCTCGATTCGCACGAACATTCGCGTGGCCGCTGCGGCCACGCAGTCGCTGAATGCCGCGCTGCAGACCGCGCTTCGCGGCGGCGCCGTGAGCGGGCTGTTCACCGTTGCCATGTCGCTCCTCGGTGTCGGCGGCCTCTTCGCCGTGCTGACGATGTTTGCGCCTGCGGGCGTCGACGCATCGGTGTGGGTCCAGAAGATTCCGTTCGTGATTGTCGGGTACGGCTTTGGTGCGAGCTTCGTGGCCCTCTTCGCGCAGCTCGGCGGCGGTATTTACACGAAGGCCGCTGACGTTGGCGCGGACCTCGTTGGCAAGGTCGAAGCCGGCATTCCAGAAGACGATCCGCGCAATCCTGCCGTGATCGCCGATCTCGTCGGTGACAACGTCGGCGATTGCGCCGGTCGTGGCGCCGATCTGTTCGAGTCCATTGCCGCTGAGAACATCGGCGCGATGATTCTCGGCGTGCTGCTGTTCAAGTCCTTCGGTGTCTCCGGCATTCTCTTCCCGCTCGTCGTCGGCGCGGTGGGCATGGTCGCCTCGATCATCGGCATCATGTCGGTCAAGGCGCGTGAAGACGAAGATCCGATGAACGCGCTGAACCGTGGCTTCTACCTGACCACGGCGCTCGTCTCGGTGGCCACGAT
>RGPT01000504.1 GCA_010032545.1 Alphaproteobacteria bacterium | reverse complement strand
CATGCCGAGCACAGTGAACCCGGCGGCTTCGGGGGCCGAGCCGATGTCGAGTTGGCCGTCGCGGGCGAGCTGGAGCAGGATCGAGTCGGTCAGTGCGTGGAGGCAGCCCGACGCGAAATCACTGAGGGCGCCGGTGATCTTCTCGAGCGGCCAGACTTCGGCAATGTCGGCGACAGCGATGGCCAGCGCCACGCGTCGCTTGAGGCGGCGCAGCGCGGTCGCAACAGCCGGGGGCTGGCCGCCATCGCGTGCCGTCGCGCGTACGGCGCGGAGCTCGGCGGCCAGACCGTCGAGGATGAGCTCCGGCCCTTGTCGCCACAGATCGGTCACAAAAATTGGGTTCTGTAGCGCGGTTTCAGTCAGGTACGGGCTGTTGCCGAAAAGGGCATCCAGCAGTGCCACCGCCTCCGGATCGTCGGGCCGTTCGACCTTCTCTTCCCATCGTGCCCATGCGACGGTCCGCCGCTCCAGATCATGCGGAAGTGGCAGGCGGGCGGTCGAAATCCAAGACATGGGTTGTGGGGGTCGGGTAAGTTGTGGGAAGGCCGTGGCACGCTTGCCTGCGGCCGCCCTTGTCGTCAAGAACCTGGAAGCATCGCTCGTTGGTCAGAAGACTCTATCGCGTCGGTTTGCGTGTCGCCGCTGGTTTCGTCATCGGCGTGGCAGTGCTTGTTGTTGTTGCCGCCCTTCGCCTGATGGCCGGGCCGATCGATCTCGACTTTCTCAAGTCGCGGCTGGCGCAGGATTTCAATCTGCCGGATGCCAAGCTCACGGTGCACGCCGACCGCATCTATGCCGAGTGGAGTGGGCTCAACGAACCCATCCGGCTGGTGTTGAGTGGTCTCAAGATCAGCGGAGCTGCGGGCGATGCTATTGCCACCGCGCCAAGCGTAGCGCTTTCCTTCGAGCCGCGCAGCGTCGTCCGCGGCAAACTGTTGCCGACGTCGATCATCGTCGCCGCCGCCGCTGAAGCGGGCGCTGGCAACGATGGCGACGCCGCTCGCGTCCCGGGTGAGTCGCGCGGAGGCGGCCGGCGCTGTCCACGACACGCCACTCTCGATATCGCGCACGGTCACTCGCGCGCGCTGGACCAGCACCGTGTCGAGCTGCCCGAGCAACGAATTCTGGTTGGGCTCGGCAAGCAGCTGGTCGATCAGAAGGTCGACAACCT
>RGPT01000503.1 GCA_010032545.1 Alphaproteobacteria bacterium | reverse complement strand
TGAACTCCACCATCTTGTCCGCGGTGCCGCGCGGCAGGCGCCAGTAGCGCCTCTGGTCGGGGCCCACGATGACCTCGGCGCTGGGAAACAGCTCGATGACCGCATTTCTCAAACGGTGGGCGGTACGCTCGGTGATATCGAACATTCTCTGCATGTCGTCGAGAGAAAGTCCGCCAGCCGATCCGCGCATTGCCAATGCCAGCCGCAAGATCCGGATTGCATTTTCCTGCCGCATTTTTTTCCCCTCGGAGATGTCCCGCTGTTCGTTGAAAGTCGCTCCAGGGGCGTGCCGATTTTTCGGGCCTATGGCCCGAGACGTTCGTTCCGGCTTTACTGCTTCGCCGGTCTGGTCCGTGATCCTTGCCCACCCGGCCCAGATTTCTGCGCGCCGGAGAACTCGGGGCCGCCTTCGCGCAGTCCGTCACTGCAGACTTCCCTGCGATTGCAATGCTTGCCGCTGCCGGCGTGGAATGCCGTGCGGCGACATTCTGGTCGACGATGACAGGGGCGCGCGGGTGATTTGCATCGGGAACCGATTGAACCCCATCAGGGTGTCAGATACGGACAGCCCGGCGGCGGCGAAGCTAGGGCGACCCGACCACGAAGTTGCGATGGGAAAGCGCCGTCTTCATGAGTTCGACCAGTTCGGGCGGCGCGAGAACTTCGACGTTTGCGCCCCAGGTGTAGAGATACCAGCACATCTCGAGGAGGCCGCCGGCCCTGAAGGACACGATGATCGATCCGTCCTTCTGTTTGCTCATCGCCTGGCTGGGGTGGAATTCGTATTCGGCGACGGCCTCGGCCACGGCCGGCGAGAACTTCCAGACGATATCGCGGGGCTGTTCCTGGAAGACGCCGAACGACCGCTCGGAGAACTTCTGCAACGAAAACGTCTCGTCGCGCCGGAAGGTGGTGTCGAGGCAGTTGACCCGCATTATATTCGCGAGGGCGAAGAGGCGGGCATCTCCAGGATGGCGATCGGGAGACATGCCGACGAGATAGTGTTGCTTGCCCAGCAGGAATCCGTACGGCTGTAGCCGGCGCCCAGAAGCGCGGCGGCTGTGTCCGCTGCGGTAGTGAAGGTAGATTTCACTGCCCTGCTTGATGGCCAGCCTGATGGTGTCGACCACTTCCGCCCTGATTATGGGGCGCGGCCCCGGCCTCGTCGCGAGGCCTTCGGCTTCGAGAAGGGCCTCGAT
>RGPT01000502.1 GCA_010032545.1 Alphaproteobacteria bacterium | reverse complement strand
GCGCCGACGCCTTCGAGCCGTTCGCGCGTCACCTTCACCAGCTTGTCCGAAGGCTTGTTCCTGCCGCCTGGAATGATCGTCTCGATCAACCCCGCCTTCAGGCCCTTGTACGGCGCGACAGACAGGAGTCCGCCATCGGCCAGCAGGTCCATGCTGCGGTCGAGCACGTCCTGCGGCACGGCGAACGGGATGATCTTCACCGTCGCCAGCATCTGTCCGGCGCGCACTGGATCGTAGGCTGGCAACGCGGCGATGGTCACGGACTCGTGGAGCAGGTTGAGCTGGTCCAGCCTCTCGCGGTCATAGACCAGCACGCCGTCGGCCTCGGCGAACAGGTTGCAGCGGCCGGTGAAGGCGGCGCTCTGGCGGATCAAGGCGCCGGCGCAGATAGTGGCCACCTGTCCTGCGGCTTCGTCCTCGCCCACATCGCCCGGCTCGAGCCGGAACCCGGCGACAGACACGACGCCTGCCGCCTTCAGCGCGGCGACATCGGCGACGGAGACCCTGTGGCCCTTCTGCAGCTTGCGTGCGCCGGCGAACTGGCCATGGGCGAGAATGGCGCCCTCGGCCTCGTCGACAGGCATGTCGCCATAGATCATCGGATTTCTCGTGGCCGCTGCTGTCTCGGCCGGGACAAACCTGTCCGGATCGGGCTCATTTCATCACGCCGCGCTGGACAGCGATGATCTGGGCGAGGATGGAGACGGCGATCTCGGCGGGCGATTGGGCGCGGATGTCGAGCCCGACGGGGCCGTGGATACGGCCGATCTGCTCGTCGGAAAAACCGGCCTCCTTCAGCCGCGCCACCCGCTTGGCCTGGGTGCGCGTCGAGCCCAGCGCGCCCACATAGAACGCATCCGACGCCAGCGCCACGTCGAGCGCCGGATCGTCGAGCTTGGGGTCATGTGTCAGGGTCACGATGGCGGTGCGCGGGTCGATCTCCAGATCGCGCATGGCCTTGTCGGGCCATTCGGTCGACAGCTTCACGCCGGGGAACCTTTCCGGGCTGGCGAAGGCCTGGCGCGGGTCGATCACGGTGACGTCGAAGCCGGCGCGTGTCGCCATGGGCACCAGTTCCTGGGCGATGTGCACCGCGCCGACGATGGCGATGCGGCGCGGCGTGTTGAACACGCGGACGAAGCCGTGCTCGTCCAGCTTCTGGCTCCGGTCATCGCGCATGGCGTTGCGCACCGATTCGG
>RGPT01000501.1 GCA_010032545.1 Alphaproteobacteria bacterium | reverse complement strand
CACGGGACGGTGGGGGCGGTCGCCCTCGATGCGAACGGCAATCTCGCGGCCGGCACCTCGACCGGCGGCTTCAACAACAAGCCGGCTGGGCGTGTCGGCGACTCGCCGATCATCGGCGCCGGCACCTACGCTGCCAACGGCATCTGCGCGGTCTCCTGCACCGGCATGGGCGAGATCTTCATCCGCCGTGTCGCCGCCTACGACGTCTCGGCACGGATGCGCTACGCCGGCCGGGGCCTGGTCGAGGCGGCCGACGCGGTGATCGCGGCGGTGGGCTCGCACAAGATCGGCGCCGGCCTGGTGTCGGTCGACGCGGCCGGCAAGGTCTACGCGCCCTTCAACACGCTGGGGATGGCGCGCGGCTGGATCGAGACCAACGGCAGGATCCGCGTCGCCACCCACAAGGATGTGTACGAGATGGGCGCCGCGTGAGCGAGGAACCGGTCCTCATCTGGGGCGCCGGTGCGATCGGCGGCACGCTCGCGGCCTGGTGGGCGCGGGCAGGAGTGCCGGTCGTCGCGGTCGACATCATGCGTGACCATGTCGAGGCGTGCCGTACCACCGGCCTTAGGATCGAGGGGCCGGTCGACAGCTTCACCCAGGTCGTGCATGCCAAGACGCCCGACGAACTGACCGGTGTCTATCGCCGCGTCGTGCTGGCGGTAAAGGCGCAGCAGACCGAAGGCGCCGTGGATTCGCTGGCGAAGCACGTGGCGCCGGACGGCTTCGTCGTCTCGGCGCAGAACGGCCTCAACGAGGTGGTGATCGCGCGGAAGCTCGGCGCCGAGCGCACCATGGGCTGTTTCGTCAACTATTCCGGCGACCTGCATGGTCCCGGCCGGATCATGCTGGGCAGCCGCGGTTCCGTGGTGGTGGGCGAGATCGACGGCTCGATCCGCGAGCGCACGTGTGCAATGCATGCTCTCCTCCAGGTGTTCGAGCCGAACGCCGAGCTGACCGACGACATCTGGGGCTATCTCTGGGGCAAGATCGCCTATAGCGCCATGCTGTTCGCCACTTCTTTGAATCACGACTCCATGGCTGACAACTTCGCCGATCCGGCCCGCTTTCCGGCCTTCCATCGCCTGGGACGAGAGGTGATCACCGTCGCCATGGCCCGCGGGGTGAAGCCTCATGGCTTCGGCGGCTTCGATCCGACGGCCTTCGCGCCAGATGCGCCGGAAGCGGCGGCGCGTGCC
>RGPT01000051.1 GCA_010032545.1 Alphaproteobacteria bacterium | reverse complement strand
GCCGAAATATGCCGCCGACGCTGCCCCCCCCGACTACCTCAACCCCGACGCGCCGAAGGGCGGCACTGTCCGGCTGGGCGCGCGCGGGACATTCGACTCGCTGCACCCATTCATCATCAAGAGCCAGCCGGCGGCCGGGATCTCGGCAAGCTGGGATACCCTGTGCTGGAATTCGCGCGACGAGGCTTCGACCGAGTACGGGCTGATCGCCGAGACGATCGAGTGGCCGGAAGACCGCTCCTGGGTGGCGTTCACGCTCAGGCCGCAGGCGCGATGGCACGACGGCAGCCCGATCACCGTCGAAGATGTGATCTTCACCTTCGACACCTTGAAGTCCAAGGGTTCGCCCAACTACGCATTCTACTATCACGACGTGCTCAAGGCCGAGAAGACGGGCGAACGCAAAGTCCTTTTTTCCTTCCGCGACAGCAACAACAAGGAACTACCGCTCATCCTCGGGCAGCTTCCGGTGTTGCCGTCCAAGTGGTGGGCCAGCCGCGACTTCGAGAAGGTCTCGCTCGAGATCCCACTCGGCAGCGGCCCTTATCGCGTCGAGTCCTTCGACGTCGGACGCTCCATCGTCTACCGCCGGGTCGCCGACTGGTGGGCGAAGGACCTCTGGATGAATCGTGGTCGCAGCAACTTCGACGTCCTCCGCTACGAGTACTATCGCGACGTTACAGTGCAGTTCGAAGCCTTTAAGGGCGGCGACCTCGACATCCGGCAGGAGAACATCGCGCGCAATTGGGCGACGGCCTACGACATTCCCGCGGTGCGCGACGGCCGCATCCAGCGCATCGAGATTCCGCACGAACTGCCGACCGGCATGCAGTGCTTCGCCTTCAACACCCGCCGCGACTATTTCAAGGACCGTCGCGTGCGCGAGGCGATCGCCGCGATGTTCGACTTTGCCTGGTCCAACAAGAACCTGTTCTACGGGATGTACAAGCGCAACATCTCGTTCTTCGGCAACTCCGAGCTCGCCTCGTCGGGCCTGCCGACACCGGCCGAGCTGAAGTACCTCGAGCCGCTGCGCGGCAAGATTCCCGAGGAAGTATTCACCAAGGAATTCAAGCTTCCTGAATCGGACGGCACAGGCAACGTACGCGATCTTGCGCGGCGCGCACTGGCACTCCTCAAGGAAGCCGGCTGGGAGATCAAGGACGGCAAGATGACCGAGACGAAGACGGGCAAGAAGCTCGCCTTCGAGATGTTGCTGGGAGACGCCAGCTTCGAGCGCGTCGTGCTGCCCTACAAGCAGAATCTGGAACGCATCGGCGTCGACATGAACGTGCGCACGGTCGACACGGCACAGTTCAAGCGGCGCGAGGACGAGTTCGACTTCGACATGATGGTCGAGAGCTTCGGCCAATCGCTGTCGCCCGGTAACGAACAACGCGACTTCTGGGGTTCGAAGGCGGCCGACACCAAGGGCGGCCGCAACACGATCGGCATCCGCGATGCCGCGATCGACGCCCTGGTCGAAACCCTGATTGCCGCTCCCGATCGCGAAAGCCTGATCAACGTCACGCGTGCGCTCGACCGCGTCCTGCTGTGGAGCCATTTCGTGGTGCCCAACTGGCACAGCAACACGGCGTTCGTCGCCTACTGGAACCGCTTCGGCCGGCCGTCCAAGTCGGCGCGCTACGCGCCCGTCGCCTTCGACACCTGGTGGATCGACGAGGCCAGGGATCGCGCCCTGCAACGCGAAAGGAAGTAGGCGGCAGCCAGCCCATGCTCGCCTATATCCTGCGACGCCTGATGCTCGTGGTGCCGACGCTGTTCGGCATCATGGTGATCAACTTCTTCATCGTTCAGGCAGCGCCCGGCGGGCCGGTCGAGCAGATGATCTCCCAGATCCAGGGCACGGCGATCGGCGCCACCGAGCGGTTCTCGGGCTCCGCCTCGGGCGGCGAGATCGCGCAGCGCGGCCAGGCCGATGCCGGCAGCGGCGAGGCCGGCGCCTATCGTGGCGCGCGCGGCCTGCCCAAGGAGCTGATCGAGCGCATCGAGAAGATGTACGGTTTCGACAAGCCCGCCTACGAGCGGTTCGCACTGATGCTGAAGAGCTACGTCACCTTCGATTTTGGCGAGAGCTTCTTTCGCAACAAGCGCGTGGTCGACCTCATCATCGAGAAGATGCCGGTGTCGATCTCGCTCGGCCTGTGGACCACGCTGCTGGTCTATTTCGTCTCGATCCCGCTCGGTATCGCCAAGGCGGTCCGCGACGGGACGCGGTTCGACCTGTCGAGTTCGACTACCCTTATCGTGCTGCATGCGATCCCGGGATTCCTGTTCGCGCTGCTGCTCGTCGTGCTGTTCGCCGGCGGCAGCTACTTCAAATGGTTCCCGTTGCGCGGGCTGGTGTCCGACGACTGGAGTTCGCTCGACCTGATCGACAAGGCGCTCGACTATGCGTGGCACATGGCGCTGCCGATCGGCGCCATGGTGATCGGCGGATTCACCACGCTCACCTTCCTCACCAAGAACTCCTTCCTCGAGGAAATCCACAAGCAGTACGTGCTAACTGCGCGCGCCAAGGGCCTGACCGAACGCCGCGTGCTGTATGGCCACGTCTTCCGCAACGCGATGCTGATCGTCGTCGCGGGCTTCCCGGCAGCCTTCATCGGCGTGCTCTTCACGGGATCGCTCCTGATCGAGGTCATCTTCACGCTGGACGGCCTCGGCCTGCTCGGCTTCGAGGCAGCGCTCAACCGCGACTATCCGATCATGTTCGGGACGCTCTACTTCTTCGGCCTGATCGGCCTGGTCATGGGCATCCTGGGCGACGTCATGTACACCGTCGTCGATCCGCGGATCGATTTCGAGTCGCGCGGCTGATGACCCCGCTCACGAAACGGCGCCTCGCCATCTTCCGGTCGAGCCGGCGCGGCATGATTTCGCTCGCCGTGTTCGGGCTGCTGTTCTTCGTGTCGCTGTTCGCCGACCTGTTGGCCAACAACAAGCCGATCCTGATCCGCTACGACGGCGCCTTCTATTCACCGATCCTCAGGGACTACCCCGAGACGACGTTCGGCGGCGAGTTCCCGACCAACGCAGTCTACAGCGACCAGGAGCTGCAGAAGCTGATCGGCGAGAAGGGTTGGATCCTGTGGCCGCCCATTCCCTATAGCTACGACACGGTCCTCAAGGGCGACGGCCGCAAGGCGCTGCTGCCGCCATCATGGGCGCATCCGCTCGGCACCGACGACCAAGCGCGCGACGTGCTGGCCCGCCTGATCTACGGCTTCCGGATTTCGGTGCTGTTCGGCTTCGCGCTGACGCTGCTCAGCGCCGTGATCGGCATATTCGCCGGCGCGGTCCAGGGCTATTTCGGCGGCCTCGTAGACCTCCTGATGCAACGGTTCCTGGAAATCTGGTCGAGCATGCCGACCCTTTACCTGCTCATCATCCTGGCGAGCTTCATCCAGCCCGGCTTCTGGGTCCTGCTGGGCATCATGCTGCTGTTCAGCTGGATGTCGCTGGTGGGACTGGTCCGGGCGGAGTTCCTGCGCGGACGCAACTTCGACTATGTCCGTGCTGCCCGGGCGCTAGGCATGCAGAACTCGCGCATCATGTTCCGGCACATCCTGCCCAACGCCATGACTGCGAGCCTCACCTTCCTGCCGTTCATCCTGGCAGGCTCGGTCACCACCCTCACGTCGCTCGACTTCCTGGGCTTCGGCCTGCCGGTCGGCTCGCCGTCGCTGGGCGAACTGCTGCTGCAGGGCAAAAACAACCTCAATGCACCGTGGCTGGCGTTCACCGGCTTCTTCATCATCGCGCTCATGCTGTCGCTGCTGGTATTCATCGGCGAGGCGGTGCGCGACGCCTTCAATCCGCGCAAGGTGCCGACATGAGCGACGCCCAGCCCCCCGAAGTCCTGCCCCCCGATACCCTGCTGCAGGTCGAGAACCTGTCCGTTACCTTCGGGACCGGCGACGGCATGGTGGAGGCCGTGCAGGGCGTGAGCTTCGAGATCCGCCGCGGCGAAACCCTGGCGCTGGTGGGCGAGTCCGGCTCCGGCAAGTCGGTGACGGCGCTCTCGGTTCTGCAGCTGCTGCCCTATCCGGCCGCCCGCCATCCCACTGGCAGCATCCGCTTCCAGGGTCGAGAACTGGTGGGCGCGCCGGCGTCGGATCTGCTGGCCGTTCGCGGCAATCGTGTGTCGATGATCTTCCAGGAACCGATGACCTCGCTCAATCCGCTGCACACGATCGAGCGGCAGGTGAACGAGGTGCTGATCCTGCACAAGGGCCTGTCACGGGACAGCGCCCGCAAGCGCACGCTCGAACTGCTGGACCAGGTCGGCATTCCCGACGCCGCCAATCGCCTCGACGCCTACCCGCATCAGCTATCCGGCGGCCAGCGCCAGCGCGTGATGATCGCCATGGCGCTCGCCAACGAACCCGATCTGCTGATCGCCGACGAGCCGACCACGGCGCTCGATGTCACCATCCAGGCGCAAATCCTGATGCTCTTGAAGACCCTCCAGGCGCGCTATGGCATGGCGCTTCTCTTCATCACCCACGACCTCGGCATCGTCCGCAAGATGGCCGACCGCGTCTGCGTCATGACCAAGGGGCGGATCGTCGAACACGGACCGGTTGCCCGGGTGTTCGACAACCCGCAGCACAGCTATACGCAACACCTGCTCTCGGCCGAGCCCAAGGGCCGGCCGGCCGCGGCCAATCCCGCTTCGCCGGAGATCCTCCGCCTCGACGACATAAAAGTGCACTTCCCGATCCGGCGCGGCGTGCTGCGTCGCACGGTAGGCCATGTGAAGGCGGTCGATGGCGTCAGCCTCGCCCTGCGCCGGGGCCATACGATCGGGTTGGTGGGCGAATCAGGCTCGGGCAAGACGACGCTGGGCCTCGCCCTGCTGCGCCTCGAGAAAAGCCGGGGTGGCATCTACTTCGACGGCGAGGACCTGCAGGCGTTGGGCGCGCGCGAGCTCCGCGCGCTGCGCCGTCAGATGCAGATCGTCTTCCAGGACCCTTTCAGCTCGCTCAGCCCGCGCATGTCGGTGGGCGAGATCGTGGGCGAGGGACTCGAAGTCCATCGCATCGGCAACACGGCGGAGCGCGACCACGCGATCGACCAGGCCCTCGACGAAGTCGGATTGGACCCAGCCTCCCGCGAACGCTACCCGCACGAATTCTCGGGTGGCCAGCGCCAGCGCATCGCCATCGCCCGCGCCTTGGTGCTAAAGCCGCGGTTCATCGTTCTCGACGAGCCGACCTCGGCCCTCGACATGAGCGTGCAGGCCCAGATCGTCGACCTGCTGCGCGACCTGCAGGCGCGGCACGGTCTGGCCTATCTGTTCATCAGCCATGACCTCAGGGTCGTGCGGGCTTTGGCCGACGAGGTCATCGTGCTGCGCCACGGCAAGGTGGTCGAACGCGGGCCGTCGCAGCAGGTCTTCGAGAGCCCCCAGACACCCTATACCCAGGCGTTGATCGCCGCCGCCTTCAACCTCGAGGCAATCGGCGCGGAAGGCCAGGGCGTCGCCAGCTGATCCTGAGATATGCAGCGCTGCGGTGGACTCGCCGGCAGAATCCGGCGACCCTGTGCGAAAGATCAAAGGGAGGAGTCCTGACATGAGCGGATTCCGTCGCGGCCTGCTGACCCTTGCCTTCGCCTTCGCGGTCACGATACCTGCCGCCATCAGTTTGGCCCTCGCACAGCCTGCTCTCATGACTCTTGGCACGGCATCGCTCGGCGGGACCTACTTCGTCTATGGCGGGGCGCTTGCCGACCTCCTGTCCGACAGGGCCGGGGTCAAGGTCACGCCGCGGCAGACCCAGGGCCCGAACCAGAACGTGATTCTGGTCGACGAAAAGAAAATCGAGCTCGGCATGACCACGACCGGCGTGGCGCTTCAGGCGCTGCTGGGCTCTGCCGCCTGGACCAAGGGAAGAAAGCACGAGAACATCCGGGCGCTGTTTCCGATGTACGACACGCCGCTGCAGTGCGTGGCGCTCAGGAAGTCCGCCATCACGAATTTCCGCCAGCTCGACAGCAAGACCGTCGGCGTCGGCCCCAAGGCCGGCACGCCCGGAACCTACTACCCTCTCATCTTCGACGCGCTGGGCATGAAGACCATGATCCGCAACGGCCAGGGCGAAGAAATGGGAAACCAGTTGAGCGACGGCATCATTGATGCCTTCTGCTATGCGGCGGGCACGCCGATCCCGATCTTCAGCCAGCTCGACTCCGAAAAAGACGTCGTTTTCTGCACCTGGTCCGACGACGACATCGCCACGATCCGCGGCCGGTTGGCCGAATTCTCCGCCTCGCTGATCCCGAAGGGAACCTATCGGCAACAGGCCAACGACCAGAAGACCGTCGGCCTCTACAACTTCGCCATCGCCCACAAGGACCTGCCGGACAGTACCGCCTACGCCATCACCAAGACCGTGCTCGAGAACAACGCACGATTGGTCAAAGGCCATCCCGCCGCCAAGGAGACAATCGCCGCCAACGCGTCGCGAAACGCGTTCCTGCCGTTCCACCCCGGGGCAGCGCGCTACTACCTTGAAAAGGGCATCAGGCTCGATCCGGCGACGCAGGCGAAGTAGAGGTCGGCCCTTGCAGTCCGACTGCACCGGCCATATGTCTCGGGAATAAGGTGCTGGCCGGATCAGCGAGCCCAGCCGTTTCTCTGGAGGATTGATCGTATGAAGTATGTGCGTCGCGGCCTGCTGGCCGCAGCCCTTGCCGCCACCGCGACGGCCGCCTTCGCACAGCCGAAGACGATGACACTGGGAACCGCCTCCGTGGGCGGTACTTATTTCGTTTATGGCGGTGTGGTCGCCAAAATCCTTACGGACAAAACGGGCATTCAGGTCTCGACGCAGCAGACCCAGGGTCCGAACCAGAACGTCATCCTGGTCGAGGACAACAAGATCGAACTCGGCATGACCACCATGGGCGTCGCCCTGCAGGCCTGGACGGGCACCGGCGACTGGACCAAGGGCAAGAAGTACGAAAACATCCGCGCCCTCTTCCCGATGTACGACACGCCGATGCAGTGCGTGGCGCTCAAGAAGTCGGGCATCACCAGCTTCAAGCAACTCGACGGCAAGACCGTCGGCGTCGGCCCCAAGGCCGGCACGCCCGGAACCTACCTCCCGCTGTTCTTCGAAGCCCTCGGCATGAAAGCCACCATCCGCAACGGCCAGGGCGCCGATATGGGCAGCCAGCTCGGCGACGGCATCCTCGATGCCTTCTGCTTCGGCGCCGGCCTGCCGATCCCGATCTTCTCGCAGCTCGACGCCGAGAAGGAGGTCGTGTTCTTTACCTGGACCGACGCCGAGCGCGACACGATCCGCAAGAAGATGCCGGAATTCTCCGAGGCCATGATCCCCAAGGGCACCTACAAGAGCCAGACGGCCGACCAGAAGACGCTTGGCCTCTACAATTTCGGGATCGCCAACAAGGGCATGTCCGACGACGTGGCCTACCTCGTGACCAAGACCATCCTCGAGAACAACGCCGCCATGGTGCAGGGCCATGCCGCGGCTGCCGAGACCATCGCCGCCAACGCCAGCCGCAATGTCTTCCTGCCGTTCCACCCCGGCGCGGTTCGCTACTACAAGGAAAAGGGCATCGCGCTCAATCCGGCGACCCTTCCCAAGTAACCTGTCAAACCCGGACAGAACGCCCGCTCCCCCTGGAGCGGGCGTTTTGCTATTGAGGAGAGGGGGGGGCAACAAATGACAACGACCGGGACTCAGGCGACGGCCGGCGCAGGCGATGTCGGCGCCGTCGATGTCGACGATCTCGAATATGCAGGCGGCCGGCGCGAGCAGCGGCCCTGGGAGCAGGTGCTGTTCTTTTGGCTGTGTGCCGGGTTCTCCGCCTTTCATTTGTGGGTCCTGGTCGGGCCGGTGATCGTCAAGGAGATCGATTCGCTGCTCGGGCTCGGGCAGGTCTTCTACCGGGCCGTCGCACCCAACCTCGACCAGGAGCTGTTTCGCGCCGTCCACCTCGCCTGGGGTGCCACTCTGGGGTTCGGCCTCTACAGCATGGCCAAGGGCCGCGGCACCAAGGGCATTCCCTGGTACGACTGGCTGCTGATGCTGGCCGCGCTCGGCTGCGCCGTCTACATGTGGCGAAATCTCGACGACCTGCAGATGAACCAGGGGGCCACCTACGGCACGCCCGACCTCGTCTACAGCCTGGTCGGCCTCGCCGTGGTGTTCGAGTTCACCCGGCGTACCGCCGGCAATGCGCTCACGATCATCGCCAGCGTCTTCATGCTGTATGCCATGGTTGGGCACATTTTCCCGGAAGGCTCGCCGCTCTACCACAACAAGTCTTTGCGCGACCTGTGGTTCGTGTTTCCCTACATCTACAGCAATCTCGGCGTCTTCGGCACGACGCTCGAGGTCTCGTCGACCTTCATCATCATGTTCACGGTGTTCGCGGCCTTCCTCGGTCGCTCGAAGGCGGGCGACTACTTCAACGACCTGTCGGTGGCGCTGATCGGCTGGGCGCGCGGCGGGCCCGCCAAGGTGGCCGTGCTGTCCGGCGTCATGTTCGGTTCGGTGAGCGGCTCTTCGGTTGCCAACGTCGTGGCATCGGGCGCGGTCACCATCCCGATGATGCGCAGGGTCGGCTACGACCGCAACACTGCCGGCGCCATCGAGGCGACGTCGTCGACCGGCGGCCAGATCACGCCGCCGGTGCTGGGCGCCGCCGCCTTCATCATGGCCGAGGTCACCGGCCTCAAGTACGCCGAGATCGCGGCCGCCGCGATCATCCCCTGCCTGCTGTTCTACATCGCCTGCTACGCGCACTGCGACCTGCATGCGGCCAAGCACGGCCTGCGCGGCATCCCGCGTTCCGAATTGCCGCGGCTCGGGCCCCTGCTCGCACGCCTCTACATGATGGCGCCAATCGCGGTGCTGATCTGGGCCTTCATCACCGGTTACTCGGCCTTCCTCGCCGCGGCGCTCGGCATGGGGCTCTGCATCGTGGTGAGCTGGCTCAACGGCTTCCGATTGTCGAGGAGCGGGCTCACCTGGCGGCGCGGCGACGACGTCATGGGCGGCCGCGCCATCATCGAGGCGCTCGAGATGGGCGCCAAGGACTGCATCCAGCTGGTCGCCGTCTGTGCCGCGGCCGGCATCATCGTGGGCGTGATCGCGCTCACCGGCGTGGGCGGTCGCTTCGCCCAGATCATGCAGGCGATCGCCGGCCAGAACCAGCTCATGGCGATGATCTTCACCATGATCATCGTCACCATCCTCGGCATGGGCATGCCGACGACGGCGGCCTACGCCATCGCCGCAGCGGTCGTGGCGCCTGGCCTGCAGCAGATCGGCGTGCCGAAGCTGGTGGCGCACATGTTCATCTTCTACTTCGCCGTGCTGTCGGCGATCACGCCGCCGGTCGCAGTGGCCTCCTTCGCCGCAGCGGGCATGGCCCGCGGCGATCCTTGGAAGACATCTTGGATCGCCGTGAAGATGGGACTGGCCACCTTCCTGGTGCCGTTCATGTTCTTCTACAGTCCGGTGCTGCTGGGCCAGGGCACCTTTTGGGAAATCGCCCACACCTTCGTCACCGCCGCGATCGGCGTCTGGCTGCTGGCCTGCGCCACTGAAGGCTGGCTCACCGAGGCACTGTCGCCGGTGCCGCGCGTGGTCCTGGCCGCAGCCGCGATCTGCCTCATCACGCCAGGCACGATCACCGACCTGCTCGGCATCGGCCTGGCGGCGGTTGCCTGGGCCCTGCAGCACTATATGTTCCGGACACGACATGCCTGACGCCATCGCCTACATCAGCCGCGACACGGACGGTCAGCTCTGGAAGAAGGCCCTTGAAGCCGCTCTTGGGCCGATCGACTTCCGCACCCTCGACAATCTCGGCGACAAGGCCGACATCGAAGTGGCACTCGCCTGGAAGCCGCCCGCCGGCCTGATCGCCTCGTTTCCCAACATCAGGCTGATCGTCTCGCTCGGCATGGGCGTCGACCACCTGCTGGCCGAAGACGAACTGCCCGCAGGCGTGCCGATCGTGCGCATCATGGACGACGGGCTCGTAGGCCAGATGAGCGAGTATGCGATCTATTGGGCGCTGCGCCACCATCGCGACATAGACAAGTACGCAGCGTCCCAGCGGACGAAGCAGTGGAAGCCGGAAGAGTTCGTCGACACGCTCCACCGCCGGGTCGGCATCCTGGGTCTGGGCACGATCGGCCAGGACACGGCAGCAAAGTTCGCGGCGCTGGGCTTCCCGACCGCGGGCTGGAGCCGGACGCAGAAGACCCTGCCCGGCATCGAGACGTTCCACGGTCCGGACGGGTTCAAGCGCCTGCTGGCGCGTTCGGATATCCTGATCGACGTGCTGCCGCTCACCCGCGACACGCGGGGCCTGCTCGATGCCGCGGCCTTTGCAGCGCTTCCGAAAGGCGCCTATTTCATCAACATGGCGCGCGGCGGCCATGTCGTGGACGAGGCGCTGCTGGCGGCGCTCGACTCGGGCCACCTGTCAGGCGCCACGCTGGATGTCTTCAACCAGGAGCCGTTGCCGCCCGAGCATCGCTACTGGACGCATCCCAAGGTGCACGTGACGCCGCACGTCGCCGGCGCCACCAATCCGCGCACCGCCTCGCCGGGCGTCATCGAGAACATCAAGCGGCGGCGCACCGGGCAGACGCTGATCCACACCGTCGACCCCAAGTCAGGCTACTAAAGGGGCGGCGTACCGATCCGCTTCTCGATGGCGGCGAAGATGGCGCGCGCGGCCTGGGCCTCGCCGCCTTCCGGCCGGCCGGGCCGGCTGATGCTGTTCCACGCCATCATGTCAAAGTGCGCCCACGGCACCGAATCCGGGACGAAGGCCTGCAGGTAGAGCGCCGCGGTGATGGCGCCGCCGAACGCGCCGCCCGACACGTTGTTGAGGTCGGCCACCTTGCTGTCGAGCAGGCGCTTGTAGGGCGCGAACAGCGGCATCCGCCACATCGGATCCGTCACCGCCTCGCCCGCGGCCACGAGATCTTGGGCGAGGACGTCGTCGTTGCAGAACAACGCCGGAAGGTCCGGCCCCAGCGCCACGCGCGCTGCCCCGGTCAGCGTGGCGCAATCCACCATCATCGTCGGCTGCTCGGAGGCGCCTTCGTGCAGCGCGTCGCAGAGAATCAACCGGCCCTCGGCATCGGTGTTGCCGATCTCCACCGACAGCCCCTTGCGTGTCGGTACCACGTCGAGCGGCCGGAAGGCATTGCCCGACACCGAATTCTCGACTGCCGGCACCAGCACGCGCAGGCGCACCGGTAACTTGGCCGCCATCACCATCGCGGCCACGGCGAGCACGGTGGCGGCACCACCCATGTCCTTCTTCATGTTCAGCATGCCGGCTGCGGCTTTCAGGTCGAGGCCTCCGGTGTCGAAGCACACGCCCTTGCCGACCAGAGTCACCTTTGGATCGCTCTCTCGGCCCCACACCAGATCGATCAGCCGCGGCGCCCGCGTGCTGGCGCGGCCCACGGCATGGACCATGGGATAGTTCTGCTTGAGCAGGTCGTCGCCCACGATCACCTTCACCCGCGCCTTGTGCGCCTTGCCCAGCGCCTGCGCCGCCGCCGCCAGCTCGGCCGGCCCCATGTCCGACGACGGCGTGGTGATGAGATCGCGCGCCATCGAGATCGCCTCGATCGCGGCCGTCGCGCGCGCGCGGTCGGCGTCCTCTGGCCAGACGAAGCGCGGCCCCTGCTTTGCCTTCTTCGCCTTGTAGCGATCGAACTTCCATGCCCCGAGGCCGATCGCCACCGCGGCATCGGTCATCGACACCGGCGCGGGCTCCGAGGCCAGCCGCCAGGTGCCGGCGGGAAGCCGCGTCGCGAGCGCACCGAAATCCCAGAGGGTCGGCTTGGCTGGAATCACAAGGACTGCACCCGACGCCTTGCCGTCGCGTCCCGGCAGCACCACGAGATCACCGGCGTTGCCCGAGATCCCGGTCGATTCGATCCAGCCGCGGCGCGCCGCACTCTGCTCCTTCAGCCACCCGCGCCATTTCGGTTGGGCAACAAACTGCACAGGGAGCGAAGAAGAAGAGCGGTCGACGAAGGGCAGCGACATGTCCATGCTCACTTATTCGTAATTCACTATTTCTAGAGTGCCGGCCAAACCATGCGGCTGGCAAGGAGGGCGTATGGCTGAATTCACTCTGGTCGTCGGCAACAAGAACTACTCGTCGTGGTCGATGCGCGGCGGCCTCATGGTCCGCATCGCCGGCATCGAGTGCGAGGAGATCGTGATCCCGCTCGACCGTCCCGAGAGCGCCGCGGCGATCCGCAAGCATTCGCCCTCGGGCAAGGTGCCGGTGCTGCTGCACCGTGGCCTCGCGGTCTGGGAGTCGCTTGCCATCGCCGAGTACCTGAACGACCTCAAACCCGAGGCTGGCCTGTGGCCCTCTTCAGCCGCCGCCCGCGCCCATGCCCGTGCCATCTCGGCCGAGATGCACGCGGGCTTCGCCGACCTCCGCACCCACATGCCGATGAACATCCGCGCCTCGTATCCCGGCAAGGGCATGGCGCACGGCGTCCGCGCCGACATCGAGCGCATCACCTCGATGTGGCGCGACTGCCGCAAGCGCTTCGGCGGGGCCTTCCCCAGGGACGACGGCTTCCTGTTCGGCACCTTCAGCGCCGCCGATGCCATGTTCGCACCTGTCGTCACGCGCTTCCGCACCTTCGGCGTCGCGCTCGACGCCGATTCGGAGGCCTATGCCAAGGCAGTGCTGGCCCAGCCCGCGGTACAGGAATGGATCGACGCGGCGAAGAACGAGCCCTGGCTGATCCAGTCGTACGAGCTCGATTAGGCGCGCAACGCAATCGTCCCCGTCGGCGGGAAGCGCCTCACCCCTTCTCGACCGCGCCGCCCGCGTCGACCCAGCCCTTGAAGCCGCCGAGGTTGCGGACGTTGGTGTAGCCCATGTCCTTCAGCGTCTTGCCGACCAAGGCCGAGCGCCCGCCCGAGGCGCAATAGGTCACGATCGTCTTGGCCCGATCGAAGGCCTTGTCATGCATGGGGGACGCAGGATCGGCGCGGAACTCCACGAGGCCGCGCGGCACGGCGAGCGCGCCCGGCACTTTGCCCGAGGTCGCCACCTCGGGCGGCTCGCGCACGTCGAGGAACAACACGTCGGCGCGACCAACCAGGGCTTTGGCCTCGTCGGGGCCGATGCGCGGCACCGCGGCCTCGGCTTCGGCCAGCATCGTCTGGACCGTCTTCATGCGATTTACTCCCGGGTGATCAATGGGTCGCGGAGGTTAGCGCCCCGCCGTCGACGCGAGAAGGCCCCGACGCACGAGTTCGTGCATGAGCAGTTCGGCCACCACGCGATTGCCTTCGGCCGATTGGTGGTCGGTGCGGTAAAGGGCGTCGAGGCCGCGGGTCTCGATCACGGCCTTCATCGGATCGGAGAGATCGAACGGCATGAGTCCCGCCTCGGCCGCACAGCCCAGCACCCTGGCGACCGTTGGGGCCACGGTCTTTTCGCGATCGGCATAGCCTCTCCAGTATCCGCGGCCATATTGCGCCATGACCACGACCGGCACACCGAGGCTGGCGAGCCGCGGCATCAGCAGGCAGGCAACCGTGGCGCCCATCCCGGCCGGTAGCGCGCGGACCTCGTCGTAGTACCAGCCCGCGAAGAGGCCCAGCCGCCGCGCGACCTCGTCGGCCAGCGCCGACCTGCCGAGCAGGTGCGCCGCCGTCGGGATCGCGACCAGCGGCCCCGGCTTTCCCGGCACCGGTACGTTGGCGAGTTCGAGTTTGCCGCCAGCCGCGGTGAAGTAGGGTTTGGCCCGGCTCCACGAGACGCTGAGTTCGCTGCGGCGGATGTCGTCGGGTGTGAAGCTCACGACGATGAAGAGCGGCCGGACCTGCCGCGCGAATTCTTCGGTGCTGAGCACCGTCTGGTCGAACGAATAGCCACTGACACCGGCGTTCACGACCTTGCGCCCGGTCATCGCCTGCAGGTAGGCCGACCAGCTCTCGCCGTCGTTCACCTCGTCGCCCTTGGCGAAGGAGGCACCGGTGGCCAGCACCGGCGGCAGGGCGAGCGCCTGCTCGCCGGGTGCGCGGCGGAAGCCGTCGGCGTCGCTGTTGTAGTTCTCCGAGACGCAGTTGAGTGGCGATCGCCAGCCGAGTGCCGCGTCGTAGACATAGGCGCAGGGAGCGTCGCCTTCCGTCTGGAGGCTCATCCGCTCGCGCACGAGGTTGGGCCAGTGCGCGAGCCTCTCAGGGCCCCAGCGCAGCAGGCGCGTGCCGATTTCCAGTACCCCCAGCGAGAACAGCACCGAGCCCGCGATCAGGACGACGCGCGCCGTCAGCCCCGTGGCGCCTGGCTTGGTGCCCGTCGTCTTGCCCGTCGCGGTGCCCGGGCGCTCCTTCATGTCGAACTCGTTTCGCACGCCCGCCATCTAGAAATTCAACCGGCGAAATTCAAGCCAGAAATCCGCCGTCGACCACCAGCGGGCTGCCGATCATGGCCGAGGCCGCATCGGAGCAGAGGAACAGCACCGCGTTCGCCACCTCCTCGGGCGCCGCGATCTTTCCGCGCGGCGTCATGCCGGTGATCGCCGCGGCGAACCTCGGATCAGCCTGCATCCATTCGGCGATCGGCGGCGTTTCGACCCAGCCCGGGCAGACCGCGGTAATGCGCACGCCGCTCGAGGCGTACTGCCGCGCGGCGCTGTTGGTGAGGCCCAGCACACCGTGCTTGGCCGCGGCATAGGCGCCACCGCCCGGAATCGAATGGCCGCGCTGACCGTAGATCGACGACATGTTCACGATCACACCCGCCTTCGCCGCCAGCATCACCGGCAACTGGTGGCGCATGCACAGAAACACCGAGGTGAGATAGCCGTCGATCGTCCGCCGCCAACTCTCCTCGCTCATGTCGCCGATCAGCGCGATGTCCTCGCCGCCGATCGCGCCGCCGTTGTTGAAGGCATAGTCGAGCCGGCCGTGGCGCTTCCGGATCTCGCCGATCAGCCGCTCGACCGACTTGCCGTCCGACGTGTCACTGCCGATCCACGACACCGCCGCATCCTTGGCGAACGTCTTCAGCGCCTCCTGCGCCCGCGCCTCGTTGCGGCTGGTGACGACCACCGTGGCGCCCTCGCGCGCAAAACCCTGCGCGGTGGCGAGGCCGATGCCGCTGGTGCCGCCGGTCACGAGGGCGACCTTGCCGCGCATTTCGGGGTAGCGGCAGACGTGAGTGGTCTCGGTCATACGTTCCTCCTGTGGCCTTGCCGTCGATTCTTGCGGTGTCATACGCCGCCGGCAAGGAGAGTGGATCAATGCACGACAAAGTCGATGTCCTGATCATCGGTTCGGGGGCATCGGGGGTCGCGGTGGCCTACAGTCTCGCGGACACGAAGATGCGGATCATCTGCCTCGAGCGGGCGACTGGGTGAAGCCCATCGACTACCCGATCAACAACGGGCACCTCGCCCGTCGAGGTCGTGAACTTCAACGGCGTCCGCGGCAGCGCCATCATGTACACGGCGCACTATCCCCGCCTTCATCCCAGCGACTTCCGCGTGAAGACGCTCGAACCCTTCTTCGCCGAGGACGACCGCATGACGGGCGTCTCGGGCCTGGTGGGCGATCCCGCCTATCCGCTGCACCACCCGACCATGGCGCCGACGCCGACGCGCATCGGCGCCATCAAAGGCAAGCGCTGACCTGGGGAATGTCCGCCGGTCGGGGGCGGCCGATGACTTACGCGATTTCCGCGCCGGCGATTTTCAATGAAATGTGAGCGACGTGATGAATGTCATTCATTCTCGTATCCGGCTTCTAGCGGCGCCGGCCGCCCAGTCCCGTGGAGAACCAGCCTTTCTCGCCGTGCTTCGGCCCATCGCGGCCAAGGCGAGGCGAGGCGACCAGCTTCAGGACTGCCTGCCGCAGTGGGCCAAGCGGTACCGGCTTGTTCACGAACACGGCTATGCCGATCTCCTGAAGCGTCCGTTCGGACAGTCCGTCGATGTGGGCCGACATCATGATGAAGGCCGCATTCGGCAGGATCGCCCGCAACTGCTTTGCCAGCTGGATGCCGGACATGTCCGGAAGATTGAAGTCGAGAAGGATCACGCGCGGCAGATGCTCCGCAGCCTGCCGCAGCGCCGAGGTGCCGTCGTAGGCCATCCGCACTTCAAGCTTGGAGAGGCTGAGGTAGCCCGCCATTTCACCACATTGATCCAGGTCGTCCTCGACCACGAGGACATGGCATCGGGACGGGACGCGGCGAACGCGACGAGGTGACGTGCCCATCGCTCGACGGTTACGCCTCGTCCGCCGCCGGCAGCACGACCTCGAATCGCGTACCGCCTTCGGCGAGGTTGGCGGCCGTGATGGTGCCTTTCATCTCCTCGACGATGCGTCGGCAGATTCGCAGGCCGAGCCCGGTACCGGTGCCACGCGGCTTGGTGGTAACAAACGCCTCAAACAGCTGCGGCAGGATGGTGGCGGGAATGCCAGGACCCGAATCCTCCACGGCGATCTGCACAAAGACACGACCGTCCCGCAACAGAGAGCGGGCCGAAACCCCGATAGTGCTGCCACCCGCGTCGCGCGCGTTGATGATCAGATTGACCAATACCTGCTCGAGTCGACCGACGTGGCCCATCACCGCGGGCAATCCTTCCGCGACCGATTCCGACACGGTGACGCCCGCCTGGCGAGCGGCATACTGGGTCAACTCGACAGCCGCGTGCACCGCCGTCGTCGGGTTGAATGGCGTCGCCTCCTCGGCGGCCGTGCCACGCACGAAAGCGCGCAGTTCGCCTGCGATGCGACCCGCGCGCTCGACCTGACTGGCAATTCGCGCGAGCTTGCTCTGCAGGAACGCGCTGTCCGGAACGACACCTTCGCCCATTGCATCGAGGAGGACCTGCTCGGCCGAAGCACGGGCAATATCGATCACCTGCAACGGCTGGATGATCTCGTGCACCACGGTGGCCGCCATCTCGCCCACCGTCGCAAGCCGCACAGCGTCGAACAGGGCCCGCTCGGCGTCGCGCCGCTCGGTGTCGTCGACGCCCAGGAAGACGATGCTGTTCATCCGCCCGCCGGCGTCGAGCACCGGCGCGGCCGTCACCGAGATCAGCCGCGGCCGGCCCTCACGGTCGCGGATCTGGTTGGCGAAGCGGACGGAGCCCATGCGCGCTCGATCCGGTGGTTCGGCCAGCCAGCCTTCGAGCACGCCGGCGTCGAGCGGGCAATCGACCACCTCCTGCAACGGCCGGCCCACCACCGCGGCCTCGCCGAGGCCCGTCACCGCGGTGAAGCCGGTGTTGGCCATGACCACCTTGAGGTCCCGGTCGACCACAACGATCAGCGCGCCGCTCGACTCGATGATCGAACGCAGCCGCGCAACCTCCATGTCGAGCCGCCGGGCGAGCCGCACGCGCTCGTCGACGTCGCGTAGAACGCCGGCGATGACCGAGCTGCCGTCAGCGGTCGGCAGTCGGCGGAACCGCACTTCGACATGCTTGCCGGTGCCGTCCGCCATACGGGCGAGATACTGCAGCTGGCGGATGCCACCGTCGCCGCTCTTGAACTCCGCCACGATGGCCGCCCGCACGCGCGCGCGGTCCTCGTCGTCGATGTGGTCGAGGGCGCCGGTGCCCAGCAGCTCCTGCGGCGTCGCGCCCAGCAGGGCGGTCGAGGCGTCGCTGACGAAGGTGAGGGTGCCGCTCCTTGTGTCGATCTTGAACACGATGTCGGACAGCGCGTTGACCAGCGCCTGGTAGTCGGCGCGGGCTTGCTCGATCTCCGCCACCTGCCGTTCGAGACGCGCCGTCATCTCGACGCGCTCGGTCACGTCACGCATCACGCCGACGTGCGACCCCTGCCCGTCGTCGCTGTCGGCCGGCTTGCGGTAGCGCGCCTCGACGTAGCGGATCGTGCCGTCCGCCGCCTTGAGGCGCAGCTGCATCCGCTGAACCGTCAGGTCGGCCGAGGCGTGGAAGGCGCGCGCGGCGGCCAGCGCGCGGTCCACATCCTCCGGGACGAGGTAGTCGCGAAAACGCGTACCGACCATGCGCTCAGGCGGCACGCCCAGCAGCTCGATGGCGGCGGCGTTGACGAAGGTAACGACGCCGCGGAAGTCGAGCGCGTAGACCAGGTCGGACATCGAATCGACCAACGACTGGTATTCGGCGCGGGCGCGCTCGGCCTCGATCTCGCGCTGCGCAACCTCAGTGATGTCGACCCTGAGGCCCACGGTGTAGCTGCTGGGCGTCGCCCGCTCCGACCAGTCGAACCAGCGTCCGCCGACCCACTGCCGGCTACGGCTGCTGCCTCTGCTGCGGAAGCGCTCGACCCACTCCTGCGGCGAACCATCCAGAGGCCGGCCCTCGGCGGCGCTCTCCCGCGCCGTTTCGTTGGC
Organism: Alphaproteobacteria bacterium; assembly: GCA_010032545.1. Taxonomy (GTDB): domain Bacteria; phylum Pseudomonadota; class Alphaproteobacteria; order Reyranellales; family Reyranellaceae; genus Reyranella. Next base: position 2,633 of record RGPT01000051.1, on the reverse strand, counting down.
CAGCGCCTCGTAGGTCATGCCGATGACGCCGGGCTTGCGCAGCGTGGGCGTGGCCTCGGCCGCCGCCGCGTTGAACATCATCAGCCGCTCGTCGCGGTCGTAGACGGCGATGCCGGCGGGCACCGCCTCGATCGTCTCCTGCAGGAGGTCGCGCGCCGCGCCCGCCTTCTGCAATTGCTCGTAGTGCAGGATCGATGCGCGGCCGACGAGCCCGATCAGCACCAGGCACGCCGCCGCGAAGCCGCCGGTGCTGAGCATGAGCACGAGAAGCGCCGCGTTATGTTCCTCGGCCATGCGCCCGATTAGCAGGTCGGCTTCGCGCGCGGTCTGCGCGCTGAGCTCGTTCAGCCGGACACTGAGCGCGGCAGCGTCGTGCATCGTGGCCGGCTCGATCAGGCGGCGCGGCGGATCGAAGGCGGCGATCTCCGGTCCGAGACGATCAGCCAGCGCCGCGGTGGCCGCACACATCGTCCGCAGCGTCGCGATATTGGAGGCGCGATCGTCGAGATGGTCACAAATCGCGGCCCGCGCCGCCTGGGCCCGCACCCAGGCATGGTCCACCGGCAGGTCGGCCTCGGGCAGCCGCCCCTGGCCGGTCGACTGGGCGAACAGGCTGCGCAAGAGCGCGCGGTTCTTCTGGTCGAAGGCGTGGATCTCGGCCGCCTTGTTGCGGCCGTGCTCGACCTCGGCCGCGCCCAGCGACCGCGCGACCTGGGCGATCGACACCGCGCCGCTGATCACCGCCACCAGCCCGGCCACTGCCGCCCAGGAGATGCCCTGGGCGCCCAGCGCCAGCCGCATCCGGCGCAGCACGCCGCCAAGCCGCTCGGGCAACGGCCGCACCTCGGGGGACTCGTCGGGCAGATCGACGAGCCGCGAATTGAGGGTCATGTACTCCTCCTGCGGCCGACGGTAGCACACCCCCTCCCGCAATTATGCCCCTCCTCCGTCTCGGGGGTGGTGGCGCGCAGCGCCGGAGGGGCCTTCACAGGCATCGATTCACTTGATGCTTCCGCCCCCCCCTTCGCCCTCGCAAGACGAGGACACTTCCCCGGCTCCGCGGGGGCAGAGAGGGAGAGAGGGGGGAGGAAAGGAGTTGAAGGGAGCGAGCGGCTTGCCGGCGTGTCGCGGCGTGACCTACGTTCGCGGCAAGGGAGAAGCTCAAATGCAGGAAAAAGTCGATGTCCTGATCATCGGTTCCGGGGCATCGGGCGCCGCGGTGGCCTACAGCCTCGCGGACACCAGGATGCGGATCCTCTGCCTCGAGCAGGGCGACTGGGTGAAGCCGACCGACTACCCGAGCAACGGTCGCGACTGGGAAGCCCGCCTGTTCAGCGACTTCGCCATCAACCCCAACCGCCGCGCGCGCGAGACCGACTACCCGATCAACAACGGCACCTCGCCGGTCCATGTCGTGAACTTCAACGGCGTCGGCGGCAGCCCCTTCTTCGCCGAGAACGACCGCATGATGGGCATCTCGGGCCTGGCGGGCGATCCCGCCTATCCGCTGCACCACCCGCCCATGCCGCCGCTGCCGCTCGGCAAGTCGGGCCAGGCCTTCGGCCGCGCGCTGAACAAGCTCGGCTGGCATTGGTGGCCCTCGGACTCGGCCATCGCCACCACCGAGTACGACGGCCGCGCCGCCTGCATCAACTTGGGCCACTGCACCCCGGGCTGCGCCCAGGGCGCCAAGGCCAGCACCGACATCACCTACTGGCCGGCCGCGATCCGCGCCGGCGTCGAACTCCGCACCCGCGCCCGCGTGCGCGAGATCACCGTCGACGCCAACGGCATGGCCACCGGCGCGATCTACTACGACGCCGAAGGCCAGGAACACTTCCAGCCGGCCGAGATGGTGGTGGTGGCCTGCAACGGCATCGGCACGCCGCGCCTGATGCTCAACTCGCAGTCGGGCAAATTCCCCAACGGCATCGCCAACTCGAGCGGGCTGCTGGGCAAGAACCTGATGTTCCACCCCTTTGCGCTCACCTACGGCTATGTCGAGGAGGCGCTGGACGGCAACAAGGGCCCGCCGCTCAACCTCTGGAGCCAGGAGTTCTACGAGACCGACAGGAGCCGCGGTTTCGTGCGCGGCTACACGCTGCAGCTCCACCGCGGCACCGGCTCGATCGTCGAGGCCATCGTCAGCACCGCCGCGGGCCGCCTGCCGTGGGGCGAGGACCATCACAAGGTCTATCGCCGCCTGCTGGGACATCGCCTCGGCATGTCGACCATTACCGAGGACCTGCCCGAGGAGCACAATCGCGTGACCCTCGACCCAGTGCTGAAAGACAGCAACGGCATCCCCGCCCCGCGCATCCACTACACGATGGGCGAGAACACGAAGAAGATGATGAACCACGGCGTCGCCCGCTCGAAGGACATCCTGGCGGCGGCCGGCGCCACCGACATCGGCGTCGAGGCGCCGATCCTGAACGGCGGCTGGCATCTCATGGGCACCGCCCGCATGGGCACCGACCCCGAGCGCTCGGTGGTGAACGAATGGGGCCGCTGCCACGACGTGAAGAACATGTTCATCGTCGACGGCAGCATCTGGGTGACCTCAGGCGGCGTGAACCCCACCTCCACCATCCAGGCGCTCGCTCTCTACATCGCCGACAGCATCAAGAAGC
>RGPT01000006.1 GCA_010032545.1 Alphaproteobacteria bacterium | reverse complement strand
CGGCGGCGAGATCGGCGGGCGGTGTCAGCGCGTCGACATCGGCCAGGAAGTCCCAGGCGCCGTTCGCCTTGGCGCGTGCGATGGCCGCGCGGCCAGCCGCAGTCATGAAGCCGGCCGCTTCCATGCGGGCGGCCCGCTGCTTGTTGATCGCCGACCAGGCCGAGCGCGGCTTGCGCGGCGACAGCAGCAGCATCGTGCGGCTGCCATCGAGCTTGCGCGGCAGGCTGTCGATCCAGCCGAAGCAGATGGCCTCCTCGGCCAGGGCCGAGGCCGGGACGTGCCTCGGCGGATCGGCCTTCTTGTAGGTGATGACCCAGACGCTGCCCGACGTGTCGTGATTTAAGTCGAGCCAGGCGCGCCAGGCGGCGCGGCTGGTGACCTCGACGCGCGGCAGGGCCGTGGCGGCTTGTTTCGGCATGGCCTCTCTACGCCGCGGACGCCGGCGCGGATCGGTCGGATCGCACGGCGTTTTGCCGTCACCTTCTGTCGATGCCTAGAATCCCGCCGATCAGGCGGCCGACATGAAACTTCGTCCATATGTCCGCGGCGGAAAAGCTGGGACGTGCCTGCAGGACGCCCCAGTAGCGCGCGAGCGCCGGCCGCTTGGGGATTTCCGCGCCGAGGCCGGCAAACTCCATGCGCCCGAGAAACACGGTCCAGACGACATCGGCGACGCCATAGGCGGGCGGTACCAACACGGCGCGGCCATCGCCCAGGGTCTGCTCGAGCCGGTCCATGAAGCCGATGGCCTCGGTGCGACGCCGCTCCGAAAGCTTCACGACGGCGTCCGGCTCGAAGGTGCTGACGCGCTCCGCAAAAACCGCGGCGCGCGCCTCGTAGACGGCCGCAAGATCGGGATTTCTGGCGGCAAGTGCCAGGAGTTGACGGCGGATGGCCTTGAGCCGCTTCGGAATCATGATCCGCGCCAGGGGATTGCGGGCAAGAATCCCGCCGAAGGTCAATTCCTCGATCGGATAGCCGTAGTGAAGGTCGACCCAGGCTTTCGTCTCGGGGTCGGGCGTCGAGCCGAGCGCATACTCGGCGATGTCGCGACTCTGGTCGAGGATGCGATCGGCCAGCACCAGTGTCGGCACGGTCATGCCCGGATTGATCCGCACATAGTCCGGCTGCTGCTGGCCCAGCCGGAAATGGATGTCGACGAAGATGCGCTCGTGAGCGATGCCGCCTGCGGCGAGCGCCAGGCGCGCGATCATCGAATAGTAGGACGACGGCGTGTGATAGAGGCGGGGTGTTGCTGCAGAGAGCTTGGCGGACTCTGTCATGGCCGATCACAACGGATGAAGGAGCAGCAGACTGTGCAGGAGGGAAGCGGCGGGCACAATCGGCGCCGCGAGGCTTAGCGCGTCGATGGGCCTGCGCCACACTCCCTTGTGGCGCACAGGATTCGATCCACGTTTTCCAGCCAATCCACCGGAAAGCCAATCAAACCGCGCTTGCGAGCTTGCGCACCGAGGCACAAAGTTTCTCCCAACGAAGCGTGGTGGTCGCACCACGCGGAGGGGAGCCGAAACGTTCCTCGCGGTGGCGAAAGCTGCTGAAGGGTTCTCGGAGTGCCCTGCGAACTCGTCCGACGGGACGATGCGCGCCCCTCGCGAGGGAGAGCGCTGGCAGGAAAAAGCAGCCGGGGATTCGTTGCAGAAGGTCCATGCGCATGGACGGTCTGCACCCGAGGATGGTGGTGGCGAGCGGGGATCTCGCAATTTCACTAGCCCTTCGTGGTCCTTTGTGGGTCACGGTGGACCGCGCCCCGCGGAGGAACGTGACGAGCGTTCTTTCAGGGACGTATGAAGCGGCGAAGTCGGGCAACCGGCTTCGCCGTTTTCTTTTGGACCGGCCGTCGTTAGTCTCCGGCCATGACCCGTTACACACCCGACCAGCTGGCCGCTGACCTCGCTGACCTCACCGCGATCCGCCGCGACATCCACCGCCACCCCGAGACGGCGTTCGAGGAGGAGCGGACCTCGCAGATCGTGGCCGACAAGCTCACCTCCTGGGGCATCGAGGTGCATCGTGGCCTCGCCAAGACCGGCGTCGTCGGCACGCTAAAGGGCAATCGCCCGGGCCAGAAGACGATCGGGCTGCGCGCCGACATGGATGCGCTGCACCTGCAGGAGAAGAACGACTTCGCCCATGCCTCGGTGCACGCCAACAAGATGCATGCCTGCGGCCATGACGGGCACACCACCATGCTGCTGGGCGCCGCCCGGCACCTCGCCGCGGCGCCCGATTTTGCCGGCACGGTGCATTTCATCTTCCAGCCGGCCGAGGAGGGCCTGGGTGGCGCACGGGTGATGATCGAGGAGGGGCTGTTCGAGAAGTTCCCCTGCGACACGGTCTACGGCATGCACAACATGCCGGGTTTCCCGGTCGGCCAGTTCGCCATTCGCACCGGCCCGATGCTGGCCGCGAGCGACAGTTGGGAGGTCACTTTCAAGGGGACCGGCGGCCACGGCGCCATGCCCGAGCGCGGCACCGACCCGACCTTCGTCGCGGCGCAATTCATCGTGGCGGTGCAGGCGATCGTCGGCCGCAACGTGGCGTCCCACCAGTCGGCCGTGCTCAGCGTTGGCCACATCGCGGCCGGCACCCATGGTTCGCCCAATGTCATCCCCTCCGAGGTGCTGATCCGCGGCACCGCCCGCAGCTTCTCGCCTGCCGTGCGATCGCTGCTTGAGCGGCGTCTGGCCGAGGTCGCGGCGGGCATCGCCCAGGCCGGCGGCTGCGAGGCCGTCAGCAAGTACTTCCGCCGCTATCCGCCGCTGGTCAACGCCGCCGAACAGACGGCCATCGCCGTCCAGGCCGCGGCCATGACGGTGGGCGCCGAGAACGTCGAGTCCAACGTGACGCCAATCTCCGGCGCCGAGGATTTCGCCTTCATGCTGGAGAAGAAGCCGGGCGCCTACATCATGATCGGCAACGGCGGCGACGAGCAGCCGCGCGGCTGCCATCACGTCCACACGCCGCTCTACGACTTCAACGACAATATCCTGACCATGGGTGCGGCCTACTGGCGGAACCTGGTCCAGCTCGAGCTGGGCGACGCGGCCTAAGCCCGCCGACGGCTAATCCCGTCAGCGACCGGCGTTGCCCGTCGCGGGCTGGACCGAAAGCTCGGCACCGCGCTTGGCGATCGTCTTGGTGATGGCCTCGCGTCCCAGCCGGGTGCGGTCGTCGCCCTCGATCAGCCAAGCCACGCCGCCGGCCTGGCCGACCTGGTTGGCCCGGCGCAGCGCGTCGTCCAGCATCTCGTAGGCCGCGGGCAGCAGGCGGTGCTTGGCGGCCAAAAACTCCTTTTCGGAGGTGCAAACGTAGCCGACGGTCCACCAAAGCCTGTAGGTCATGCGAAGTCCTCGCTTGTGCGACCCACTGTGGACCGGACCCCACCCTACCTCTTTTGTCGCGCTGTCGATATGCGGTCGCCGGGCTCTGGACCGGCCGCACTCCAAGTTTTCAACTTTAGCTGATTCCGACTGTGTTTTGGCCGGGAGGGGGGCTCTTGCACCCACACTCCCAGACGCCCGCGCACCCGCGTTCGCGCGGCGCCACAAGGATTTGGCGGCGACGGCGGGACACCCGTTCGATACCAACAACCTCCGTTCAGGCGAGGCCGAGAATGGTCCACTTCGGCGGGGGCGCCGGCGGCGAAGCTCATTCGGCTTGAAATGCCGGCTCGGGCACCCGAAACAGGACATCGAAAAGGCAGCATCGGGCGGCTCGCCCGCATCGAGGAATTTGCAAGCGGTCGCCATGGCTTGGCATGTGCCAACGGCCTACGGTGCTGGGCCATTTTGTTGGGGGTTTGAAACGATGAACGGTGCGGAGAGTCTTGTACGGACCTTGGTGAAGGGCGGCGTCGAAGTGTGCTTCGCCAACCCTGGCACTTCCGAAATGCACTTCGTGGGCGCGCTCGACCGCGTCGAAGGCATGCGTTGCGTGCTCGGCCTGTTCGAAGGCGTGTGCAGCGGTGCTGCTGACGGCTACTACCGCATGACCGACAAGCCGGCCTCGACGCTGCTTCATCTCGGGCCGGGCCTCGCCAATGCGGCGGCCAACCTGCACAACGCCAAGAAGGCCGGATCGGGCGTGGTCAACATCGTGGGCGAGCACGCGCTCTATCACATCAAGTACGACACGCCGCTCACCGCCGACATCGAGGGCATCGCGCGCCCGTTCTCGCATTGGGTGAAAACCTCGCCCACGTCGAAAACAGTGGCCGGCGACGGCGCGCTCGCCATCCAGGCCGCGCGCGTGGCGCCGGGCCAGGTCGCCACCCTGATCCTGCCGGCCGACACGGCCTGGGGCGAGGCCGACGGTCCGTCCGAGACGCCGGCGACGCCGGCGCCGGACAAGCCCGCCAGCGAGACCGTGGTGGCTGCTGCCAAGGCGCTGAAGATGCCTGGGGCCATGCTGTTCATCGGCGGTCGCGCGCTGCGCGCCCGGGGCCTCGAACTCGCCGGCAAGATCGCCGCCAAGACCGGCTGCAAGGTCCAGGGTGCCGGCGGCACGGCGCGCATCGAGCGTGGCGCCGGCCGCGTCCCGGTGCTGCGCCTGCACTTCGTGATCGAGAATGCCCAGGCGCAATTGAAGGGCACGAAGCAGATGGTGCTGTGCGGCGCCAAGGCGCCGTTCGCCTTCTTCGCCTACCCCGGCAAGCCGTCCGTTCTGTCGCCGGACGATTGCACGATCAGCACGCTCTGCCCGGTCGAAGGCGATCCGATCGCCTCGCTGGAAGCACTGGCCGCCGAACTCGGCGCGCTCAATGAAAAGGCGGCGGGCGTTGCCCAGCCGAGCCGGCCTGACCGTCCGACCGGCAAGTTCACGCTCGATGGCCTCGGCCAGGCACTGGGCGCCACCATGCCGGAAGGCGCCATCGTGGTCGACGAGTCGGTCACGACGGGCCGCGGCTTCTTCCCGTTCAGCGCCGGCGCGCCGCCGCACGACTGGCTGAACAACATGGGCGGCTCGATCGGCTTCGGCGGACCCGTCGCGGTCGGCGCGGCCGTCGCCTGCCCCGACCGCAAGGTCATCTGCATGATCGGCGATGGCTCGGCGATGTACACGATCCAGTCGCTGTGGACGATGGCGCGCGAGAACCTCGACGTCTGCGTGATGATCTTCTCGAACCGCTCCTACAACATCCTCTACAGCCAGCTCGCAGACGTCGGCGCCGCCAACCCGGGTCCGCGTGCCATCGACATGCTGACGCTCGACCGGCCGACCCTCGACTTTGCGATGATGTCCAAGAGCATGGGCGTGCCGGGCGGCCAGGCGCGCAACCTCGAGGAACTGACCAAGCAGCTCACCTATGCCATGTCGCAAAAGGGTCCGTATCTCATCGACGTGATCATGTAAGCGGGCGATGGAAGAAGCCCGTCGACGCACGCTGCACGGTCGTCGGCGGGGCAAGAAGTTGCGTGCTGGGCAGCAGTCGCTGCTCGGCTCGCTGTTGCCCCGCCTCGCACTCGAACTGCCGGCAGAACCCATCGTCACGCCCGACAACGATGTGGCCGAGAGTACGGCGAAGATCGACCTCGCCCGGGCCTTCGGGGCCGCGCTGCCGGCCGGCGGCGTGTGGCTGGAGGTGGGCTTCGGCGCCGGCGAGCATCTGGTCTGGCAGGCCGAGCACCATCCCGAAGTCGGCCTGATCGGCTGCGAGCCGTTCATCAACGGCGTCGCCAAGTGCCTGGCCCACATCGAACGGACCGGCGTTACCAACGTGCGCCTCTTCACCGACGATGCGCGCTTCGTCATGGCCGCACTGCCTGCCGCCTCGTTGTCGCGTGCCTTCGTGCTTTTTCCCGATCCGTGGCCGAAGTCGCGCCATCACAAGCGCCGCTTCGTGCAGCGCGACAATCTCGACGTGCTGGCGCGGCTGATGCTCCCGGGCGCCGAGCTCCGCCTTGCCACCGACGATCCGAGCTACCTGCCGTGGATGGTCGAGCATGCCTGCACCCATCCGGCCTTCGAATGGTTGGCCGAGCGCGGAGCCGACTGGCGCGGCCGGCCCGACGACTGGCCGCCGACGCGCTACGAACAGAAGATGCTGGCAGGCCACAAGCCGGCGTTCCTGCGCTTCAGGCGTCGATAGGCTTGCGGCCGGGGCGGATCAGAACCAGGACCGCGGCCGCGATCTGCAGCACCAGGCAGGCGATCAGCGACGTGCGGTAGTCACCCGACAGTTCGTGCAGCACGCCCAGGATCGACGGCCCTGTCGCGGCGACGAGTTGGGTGATGGCGACGTTCAGGCTGACGGCGCGGGCGAAATCGCGGCGCGGGAATTCCTGCTGCACGATCAGGCCGGGTAGCGTGATCAGATTGCCGACGCCGAAGCCGAACAGGATGCACCCAAGGTAAAGACCGGACACCGACGAGGTCGAGAGCAGCACGATCATGCCGGCGATCTGCACGGCGAGATTCGCCGAGGTGGCGCCGCGGCGGTCGATGCGATCGATCACCAGGCCGACCGAGAAGCGGCCAACCAAGGCCGATAGGGCGGTGACGCTGACGACCCAGCCCGCTTCCTTGAGGCCTAGCGTGGGCACGAGGAACGCCGCCTGATGGGCAATGAAGCTGATCTGCGCCAGGAGGCCGAGCGAAAAGGCACCGACCATCGTGAGATAGCGTGGCTCGCGCAGGAGCTGGGCACGGCTCATCGGCGCGCCGGCCAGCTCGACCGACTGAGCGGGCGCGTCGCCCGCATCATGTTCGTCGGGCCGTCGCGGGCGAAGGGCAAATGCGGCCAGCGGCCACAGGGTCGCCACCACCACGGCGACTGCGACGAGGCAGGCTTGTGCAAAGCCCAGCGTGTCGATCGCCCAGGCGAAGGCCGGCGCAAACAGCAGCCCGCCGCAGGTCGCCCCGTTGAGCGCCAGGCTGGCGGCCAGGCCGCGGCGGCGGTTGAACCATTGGGCGACGATGGTGTTGATCGCCGCACCGCCCATGGCAGCCCAGCCCGGGATCATCACCAGGAAGGCGACGTAGATCTGCCAGGGCCGGTCGACAACCGTGAGGCCCAGCACGCCAAGACCCATCAGCCCGACGCCCGCCAGAACGATGATACGTGCGCCTCTCTTCTGGATCGCATCGCCCACCTGCATCACCAGAAAGGCGCCTGCCAGGAAATAGAAGGTGATGGCCGAAGAAATGATGGCGGGGGACCAGCCATGAATCTCACTGAGAGCCACCAGATATAGGCTCAACCCATAGAATCCGAGCCCCCACCCATAGAGGGCGATGACGAAACTGCAGAAGACAACCCACCAGCCGTGGTAGAGCCTGCGCGGCATTTCCTTTTCCGAACCCAAATTCAACGCTCCAGCCGGGCGATCATTTCACAGGCGGAGGGGCCGCGCTGGCGGTATTCGGCCGCCACAGGACCCGGTCCGGTTGCGGGAAAAGCTTGCCAGTTGGCGTTACTGTGCTTATATCCGCGCCATCCTCATCGGGTTCGCGGGACGAACCAAACAAAAAGAGTGGGCCACAAACCCGCTCTTTTCATTTGCCGAAAGCCCGCCGCCCCAAACGTCGAGAAGCATTGCCCGCGTGACCGATCTGCTGCGCCGAATCGAAGACACCGTCGCCCCGACCATCGTCGGCATGGGCTACGAACTGGTTCGCGTCCACATGAGTCGCGGCGGCACCCTGCAGATCATGGTCGAACCGGCCGACGGCCGGCCGATGGGGGTCGAGGATTGTGCCGTGGTGTCGCGCGCCCTATCTGCAGTTCTCGACGTCGAGGATCCGATCTCCAGCGCCTACACGCTGGAAGTGAGTTCGCCCGGCATCGATCGGCCGCTGACCCGGGCCAAGGACTATTCACGCTGGGCGGGTCACATGGCCCGTCTGGAGACCGCCGAGCCGGTCGATGGCCGTCGCCGCTTCAAGGGCACCCTTCTGGGACTGGAAGGCGACGTCGTCAGGATTCGTCTCGAGGATGGCCAGGAGACCGGCGTGCCGCTGTCCGCCGTCACCCGGGCCAAGCTCGAGATGACCGATGCATTGATCGAGGAACACCAGCGCGCGCAACAGGGCGCTGAGCAGGCTCACTGAACGACGAACGAACGCGACGACAAACGAACACGGTAGAAAAAGAGGAACAGAGACATGGCAACGACTGCCGATATCCCGCGTCTGGAGATGCTGCAGGTAGCCGATATGGTCGCCCGCGAAAAGGGCATCGAGCGCGAGGAAGTTCTCGAGGCGATGGAGCAGGCCATCCAGAAGGCCGGCCGCGCCAAGTACGGACTCGAGCACGACATCCGCGCGGAGATCGACCGCAAGACCGGCGAGATCAAGTTGCTGCGCTACATGCAGGTGGCCGACCCGATCGAGAACGAGAACACCCAGGTGCCGCTGGTCGAAGCGCAGCGCCGCAATCCGGAAGCCCAGGTCGGCGATTTCCTGACCGACGAGCTGCCGCCAATCGACTTTGGCCGCGTCGCCGCCCAGACCGCCAAGCAGGTCATCACCCAGCGCATGCGTGAAAGCGAGCGCAAGCGGCAGTACGAGGAATTCAAGGATCGCATCGGCGAGATCGTGTCGGGCGTGGTCAAGCGTGTCGACTACGGCAACATCACCATCGACCTGCAGCGTGCCGAAGGCGTGATCCGCCGCGACGAGACGATCCCGCGCGAGAGCCTGCGCGTGAACGACCGTGTCCGCGCCTACATCTTCGACGTCCGCGAGGAGCCGCGCGGCCCGCAGATCTTCCTGTCGCGCAGCCATCCCCAATTCATGGCCAAGCTGTTCATGCAGGAAGTGCCGGAAATCTACGACAACATCATCGAGATCAAGGCGGTGGCCCGCGATCCCGGCAGCCGCGCCAAGATCGCGGTGCTGAGCCACGACAGCTCGATCGACCCGATCGGCGCCTGCGTCGGCATGCGCGGCAGCCGAGTCCAAGCCGTGGTCCAGGAGCTTCAGGGCGAGAAAGTCGATATCATTCCGTGGTCGTCCGACACGGCCAACTTCATCGTCAATGCTCTGGCGCCTGCGGAAGTGAGCAAGGTGTTGATGGACGAAGAAAAGAACAAGACTGAAGTCGTCGTTCCCGACGATCAGCTGAGCCTTGCGATCGGCCGCCGAGGCCAGAACGTCAAGCTCGCCTCCCAGCTTACCGGTTGGGAAATCGACATCATGACGGAGACCGAGGAAAGCGAGCGTCGCCAGAAGGAAACCCGCGAGCGCACCGAGCTGTTCAAGCTGGCGCTCGACGTCGATGACGTCATCGCTCATCTGCTGGTGGCCGAGGGCTACGGCTCGGTCGAGGATGTGTCCGAAACTGCGGTCGAGGATCTCGCCACCGTCGAGGGCTTCGACGAGGAGATCGCCACCGAGCTGCAGCGCCGTGCCCGGGAATTCATCGAGAAGCGCGATGCCGAACTGGCCACGCGCCTCGCAGAGCTGGGTGTCAGCGAAGAAGTGCAGTCGACCGAGGGACTGACGCTGGCGATGGTGGTGGCGCTGGGCGACAAGGGCGTGAAGTCGCTCGACGACCTCGCTGACCTCGCCTCTGACGAGCTGCGTGAAATCGTCGGCGAAAGCGCCATGGATAACGATACCGCTAACGCCATCATCATGAAGGCGCGCGAGCACTGGTTCGCCGACGAGGCCGCCCCGGCCGCGGAAGCGGCCAAGGCCTGAACGGAGAGCACCGCCCTTGGTTCTTGCCATCGCCATGACCCAATCCGACCTTACGGTGCCTGCCGCGCCGGGGCCGATGCGTACCTGCATCGCCACCGGCACGGAAGATGCGCCGGAGCGGATGATCCGCTTCGTCGTCGGCCCGGAAGGCGAGGTCGTACCCGACCTCGCGCGGCGACTGCCGGGCCGCGGGATGTGGGTGCGGGCGGAGCGGGCGGCACTGGAACGCGCGATCGAGAAGAAGCTCTTCGCCAAGGCCGCGCGAGCGGCCGTGCGGGCGCCTGACGACCTTCCCGAGCGGGTCGAACGGCTCTTGCTGGAGCGCCCGCTGGCCGACCTCGGCCGGGCGCGCCGCGCCGGCCGGGCCGTAGCGGGCTTTGTGAAGGTCGAGCAGATGATCGGCCAGCGCCGGGTAGGATTGCTGGTTGTGGCCGACGAGGCCGACGGCGACGGGTTGGGCAAGCTCACTGCTACCGGCCTTCCGATCGTGCGTCTGGGCGATTCTACGTTGCTGGGCGGCCTCTTCGGCCGTGAGCAGGCAGTCTATGTAGCGGTTGCCCGTGATGACGCGGGTGGCGAGTTCATTCAACGAATTGCGGTCGGTGCGGCGCGGTGGCGTGGCTATCGACTGAATAGCGCCGGTTGACGGGCCGGAGCGGACCAAGGACAACACCCGACATGACGGATCAGAACGAACAGACCAAGCCGACCAAGCCCCTGACCCTCTCGACGGCGACACGCGCCGGCGCGGCGGCCAAGAGCGATGCGACCCAGGTGCGCCAGAAATTCTCGCATGGGCGTACGCGCGCGGTGACGGTCGAGGTCAAGAAGCCGGTCAAGCGCACCGGCAGTCCCGCGACCGCGGCCCCGGTTGCCGCCGCGCCGGCGCCCGCGCCCGCACCTGCGCCCAGCGCGCCGCCTCCGGCACCGACCGGCCGCACCCTGAAGTTGGGCGGTAGCGCACCTGCCGCGCCTGCACGCGTCGTTCCGCCCATGCGCCCGAGTGGCAGCCAGGGCGGCTCCGGCGGTCGCGGCATCGTGCTGAAGACCCTGACCGAGGAAGAAAAGGAAGCGCGGACCCGCGCCCTGGTTGGCGCCAATCGTGATGCCGAGACGGCGCGCGAACGTGCGGCCGTAGAGGCCGCTCGCCGTGCCATCGAGGACGAAGCACGCAAGAAGTCCGACGAGGAGCATCGCAAGCGCCTGGCCGAGGAAGAGGCGCGGAAGAAGAGCGCCGTCCGCCGTTGCGGCCGGTCATCAACAAGCGCCTGCCTCAGCCACCGGGCGCCCGCCGCGAAGTGCCAAAGCGCCGCTCCGACAAGATCGACGTAAATCGCGCGGTCGAGGGCGAGAACGACTTCCGCAGCCGTTCGGCGGCGCAGATGCGCCGCCGGCTGGAGCGCGAGCGTCGCCAGCAGAACGCCGACGACGGCCAGCAGAAGGTCTACCGCGAGGTCACGATTCCAGAGACCATCACGGTACAGGATCTCGCCGCGCGCATGACCGAACGCGGCGCCGACGTCATCAAGACGCTGATGCGCATGGGCGTGATGGCCACGATCAATCAGGCGATTGATGCCGACACTGCCGAGCTGGTGGTGACGGAGATGGGCCACAAGTTCAAGCGTGTCGCCGAGGGCGACGTCGAGACCGGTCTGACCGAGACCATCGATCCCGACGAGACGCTGCAGCCACGTCCGCCTGTGGTAACGATCATGGGCCACGTCGACCACGGCAAGACTTCGCTGCTCGATGCTCTGCGCGCTACCGACGTGGCGGCGCACGAGGCCGGCGGCATCACCCAGCATATCGGCGCCTACCAGGTGACCCTGCCGTCGCAGCAGAAGATCACCTTCCTGGACACGCCGGGCCACGAGGCGTTCACCGCCATGCGCGCCCGCGGTGCCAAGGTGACGGACATCGTCGTGCTGGTGGTGGCCGGGGACGACGGCGTCATGCCGCAGACCAAGGAAGCGATCGCTCACGCCAGGGCGGCGGGTGTGCCGATCATCGTGGCCATCAACAAGATGGACAAGCCGGGCGCGGACGCGAGCCGCGTTCAGAACGAACTGCTGCGTGAGGAGATTCAGGTCGAAGCGCTGGGCGGCGACGTCCAGGCGATCGAGGTCTCTGCCACCAAGAAGATGAATCTCGACAAGCTCGAGGAGGCCATTCTTCTCCAGGCCGAAGTCCTCGAGCTGAAGGCCAATCCCAACCGGATGGCCGACGGCGTCGTGGTCGAAGCCCAGCTCGACCCCGGTCGCGGCTCGGTGGCTACGGTGCTGGTCCAGCGCGGCACGCTCAAGGTAGGCGACGTTCTCGTCGCCGGCGCCGTGTGGGGTCGCGTGCGTCGTCTGATCGACGACCACGGCGTTGCCGTTCAGAGTGCGCTACCGGCGGTTCCCGTCGAGATCCTCGGACTCGACGGCACGCCGCAGGCGGGCGACGAGTTCCACGTCGTGGAGAGCGAAGCGCGCGCCCGCGAGATCGCCGCCTTCCGCGTGCGTCGCGATCGCCAGACCCAGCTTGCCAAGGTCGCCGGTGGACGCGGCACGCTGGAAGAGATGATGAAGGGCATCCGCGATGGCACGGCCAAGGAGCTGCCGGTCCTGATCAAGGCCGACGTGCAGGGCTCGGCCGAGGCGTTGGCGGGGGCGATCCAGCGGCTGTCGACCGAGAAGGTCGAGGCCAAGGTGGTCTACAGCGGTGTCGGAGGCATCAGTGAGGCCGACATCACGCTGGCCAAGGCGTCGGGTGCGCTGCTGATCGGCTTCAACGTGCGCGCCAATCCGCAGGCGCGCGAGATCGCCAAGCGCGACAAGATCGACATCCGCTACTACAGCATCATCTACAAGGTCACCGAGGACATGCAGGCCCTGATGCTCGGCCTGCTCGACCCGACCTTCAAGGAAACGCTGATCGGCAATGCGCAGATCCGCGAGATCTTCAAGGTCACCAAGGCCGGCAACGTCGCCGGCTGCATGGTCACCGACGGCATGGTCAAGCGCGGCGCCAAGGTCCGCCTGCTGCGCGACAACGTGGTCATCCACGAGGGCACGCTCAAGACGCTGCGCCGCTTCAAGGACGAGGTTCGCGAGGTCCAGCATGGCTTCGAATGCGGCATGGCGTTCGAGAGCTACGAAGACATGAAGGTCGGCGACGTGATCGAGTGCTTCGATATCGAGGAAGTAAAGCCGTCCCTCTAGGCCGGGGGCGCGCGACTCCAGTCGCGCGATCATGGATTTTGAGAAGAAGACGCGGCACTGGAGTGCCGCGCCCCCAGCGGGGGATCGGTCAATGCCGCGGCGTCGCTCATCCGAACGTGAAAAGAACCGTGCCCCCGGGCAGCGCCAGCTTCGGGTGGGAGAAGAGCTGCGGCACCTGCTCGCCCAGTTTCTGGAGCGCGGCAACATGCACGATCACGACTTGCGTGATGCCTCGATCACGGTGACATCGGTCGATGTCAGTCCCGACCTTCGCAACGCCACGGCCTACGTCGTGCCGTTGGGCGGCAAGGACGAGGAGCGGTTGCTGGCGGCACTCCACCGGGCGGCGCCCTGGTTTCGCGCCCGTGTCAGCGAGAGTGCCGGTCTGCGCAGTGCGCCGCAAATCCGCTTCGAGCTCGACCGCACCTTCGACGAGGCCGAGCGCATCGATGCCCTGCTGCGCCGCCCCGACGTCGCGCGCGACCTCAAGGACGATTGAGATAGTACTCGTCGCGCGGGAAGAAGTCGGTGTTTGGTGACTTTGCCGGTACGGTCTTGCCGTCGTTCAGCACTTCTATCTTCTTGTCCTGAAACCATTTCCTGAGTTCGGCGCGGTCGACCCCTGCCGCTGCCATATGCCGGTCGATCTCGGGCCCCGCCAGCCGCTCCAGGATCTTTTCGCGACTGAAGGGAATGGGCCGGTCGCTGCCGATCAGCGCCGGATGCATCATCGTTACGTAGGGGAAGACCGAGCGGAACGTTTCGACCGAGCGTTCGGTCGGGGCCCACTGAACATAGAGGCCGCCCGGCGCCAGCTTGCTCCGGACCTGTTGGAAAAATTCCTGCGAGTTGAGCAGGCCCGAAAGCGCGGTCTTGGGCAGGATGGCATCGGCCTCGATCACGTCGTAGCGCGTCGTATCGAGGGTGAGTGCGTGACGGCCGTCGGCGATGACGATCTCGAACTTGGGATTGGCAAGCAGTGTTTCGACGCCGGATCGGCCGCCTTGGCCTACGAAGTCGCGCAGAGTGGCGATCACGGGGGCCACGATCTCGATGACCCGCACGCGCTCGGTCTCCGGGCGCAGGCCGGCGGAGTAGGGCGTGCCGCCGGTGCCGGAGCCGATCACCAGGATGCGCCGCGGCGCCTCGTGCACCAAGGGACCAATGGCGCCAAGGAAGGTGTGCACGGTATCGAAGGGTACGCGGCTCTGCGAATGGCCCTGGATGTAGAGCTTGCCGCTGTCGATGCCGTCCTGCTTCAGCAAGCTCAGCCCGGTCTTGTCCTCGGCCAGGATCGCTTTCTCGGTCGTAAGACCATGCAGACGCCGCCAGAACGCTTCACCGCCGGGAAACAGCACCAGACCCGCCGTCAGGACCGCCGCCGGGACATAGGCCCAGCGCGTCGAGCGCGCGCCGAAGAATTGTACCACCGAGAACGCCAGCCCGATCGCCACCAGCAGCTTCAAGGTGCCGGCGGTGCCAAGCAGGTCGAGCAACAGGAGCCCGGCTACCAGGCTGCCCATGCTGTTGCCGACGATGTTGGCGAGCTGGACCAGGCCGACGCGGCTGCCCAACCGGCCGATGTCGCGCTGTACGGCTTTCTGCACGACGGGAAAGGAGAATCCCATGATGAAGGAGGCAGGCAGCACGACCACCGCGACCAGAAAGGCAACCAGGAAGGCGTTGCCAAAGCCGCAGCACATTATGTTTTCATCGACGAAGTCCGATGGCAGGAGGCCGGCGCCGATCGCAAGATAGACGAACCAGGCTCCGCAAAGGGCCAGCGTGGTCGCCACGCCCTGCATCAGGAAGAAGAAGCGCCGGGGATCGGCGATGCGGTCGATGGTTCGCGCGCCGACCAGGAGCCCCGCCGCATCGCCCAGCAGGAAGACGGCCAGGACCAGCGAGAAGCTGTAGCCGTTGGACTGCAGCAGCACGCCGATCACCCGGTACCAGACGATCTGCAGTGCCACGATGAGAAAGCCGCTGATGAACACCAGCAGCGACCAGCGCCACACGACGCCATCGACCTGGTCCGGGAGCGCCGCGGCTTTCGGAGTTGGCGCTGAATCGGCCATGTCGAGGCCACGCGTCATCAACAGGCCGCCGGCGGCGACGATAAGGTTAAGGGCGGCGCCTACGTAAATCGCCTTGTCGAAGCCGAAAGTGCCGATCAGGTACCAGCCGCCGACGAATGCGCCGACACCTGCACCCAGCGTGTTCAGGCCGTAGAGCCAGCCGATCAGCTTCGCCGAGCCCGCGATCTGGCTCACCACCGCCTTTGAGAGAAAGGGCAACGCGCAGCCCATCAGGAACGTCGGCCACAGCAAGCCGGCGAAGACCACGGCGAAGATGACACCGCGCGAGGAGGCCAGCGGCAGGAACTCGCGGTAGATGACGTCGTAGTAGAGCCAGGGGCTCAGCACCGCAAAAAGGGCGATGCCCACTTCGCAGACCGCGAAGGCAATCAGCGCCGCGCGGCGCGACAGCCGGTCGGCATAGAGACCGGCTGCCAGGCTGCCGATGCCAAGTCCCAGAAGGAAGGCGCCCACCACGAGGGCCGCGGCGATGGTGTCGGCGCCGGCGAAGAGGCCGAGCAGGCGATGCCATGCGGTCTGGTAGATCAGGGCGGCAGCGCCAGAGAGAAAGAAGAGCCCGAAAAGCGTCGATAGTCGGACGCGAGCCGACTGCAGTCCTGATGTCATGATCCGAACCTGCCCCAAGTCGCGGCTGGCGCCCAGCGAATTGTCTGCCTACAAGCCCGCCCATGGCGCGCAGGAAGAAGGGCGACAAGATCGACGGCTGGGTCGTGCTCGACAAGCCGCTCGGGCTGGGCTCGACGCCGGCTGTCGGCCGCGTGCGCCGTCTGTTCGGCGCCCAGAAGGCGGGCCATGGCGGCACGCTCGATCCGCTGGCCACTGGCGTGCTCCCGATCGCGCTGGGCGAGGCGACCAAGACCGTTCCCTTCGTCATGGACGGCCGCAAGGAATACCGCTTTACGATCAGGTTTGGGGAAGCCCGCTCGACCGAGGATGCGGAAGGCGAGGTGACCGCCTCGAGCGATGCCCGGCCGGCCGATGAGGCGATCCGCGGTGCTCTGGGCGCGTTTCGGGGCGAGATCGACCAGAGGCCGCCCGCCTTCTCGGCCCTGAAAATCGATGGCCAGCGGGCCTATGACCTCGCCCGGGCCGGCGAAGTGGTGGAAATGAAGCTGCGCCGCGCCCGGATCGATCGCCTCGAATTCCTGGCCCGTCCGGACGAAGACCATGCAGATTTTGTGGTCGCATGCGGCAAGGGCACCTACATCCGGTCTCTGGGCCGGGATCTGGCGCTGGCTCTCGGGACCGTCGGCCACCTGTCGGCGCTGCGTCGGACGGCCGCCGGGCCGTTCCGGGAAGAGCAGGCCATTTCGCTTCCCAAGCTGGAGGCCCTCGGGCATATTCCCGCGCTCTTCGGGGCTTTGGTTCCCGTCGTGACCGCGCTGGACGACATCCCGGCGCTGGCCGTGACGGAAGCCCAGGCGGATCGGCTGCGCCACGGCCAGCCGGTCCTCTTGACCCGGGACGCACCTCCGTCCGGCGCATTGGTTCGCGCCGAGTCTGACGGAAAGTTGGTGGCGCTGGTCCGGTCGGACGGCGTCTCTCTCCAGCCGGTGCGCGTGTTCAACCTTTAAGTCATGGAGACAACCGATGTCGATTACAGCCGCGCGCAAGGCGGAGCTGATCAAGTCGTATGCCCAGGCCGAAACGGACACCGGCTCGCCGGAAGTCCAGGTCGCCATCCTGAGCGAACGCATTTCCAACCTCACCGAGCACTTCAAGGGCCACGCGAAGGATCACCATTCGCGCCGCGGCCTGCTGAAAATGGTCGGCCAACGCCGCCGTCTGCTCGACTACCTCAAGTCCAAGGACAGCAAGCGCTACGACTCGTTGATCGAGCGTCTGGGTCTGCGTCGATAAGTTACTGGCCCTGTTCCTGGAACAGGGCCTTTTCGCGTCGCGTCGTCCGGTCCCCGTGAATTCGGCCGGCTGACGCGACATCGTGGTAACCGGGAAGGCAGGGGCGAGAGCAAAGGCCTGACCCGGTCCTGCTGACGCAAGGGCGTCAGTGGGCGGTTGTCGCCAAACGGGGGCGGACGACCGTGATGGAAAGGATGAATGAGATGTTTGAGGTATTTCGCAAGGAACTGGACTGGGCGGGGCGCAAGCTCGTGCTCGAAACCGGCAAGATCGCGCGCCAGGCCGACGGCGCGGTGATGGCCACCTACGGCGGCACCACGGTGCTGGCCGCCGTCGTATTCGAGAAGCAGCCGAAACCCGGCCTCGACTTCTTCCCGCTGACCGTGAATTACCAGGAGAAGACCTTCGCCGCCGGCAAGATCCCGGGCGGCTTCTTCAAGCGTGAAGGCCGGCCGAGCGAGAAGGAAGTGCTGACCTCGCGCCTGATCGATCGTCCGATCCGGCCGCTGTTCCACGAGACCTATCGCAACGAGACGCTGGTCGTCGTCACCGTGCTCGCGCACGACCTCGAGAACGATCCCGACATCGTCGCCATGGTCGCTACGTCGGCCGCCCTCACCATCAGCGGCGTGCCGTTCATGGGCCCGATCGGCGCCGCCCGCGTCGGCTACCTCGACGGCAAGTTCGTCGTCAATCCGACCCGCGACCAGGTCGCCGCCAGTGCCCTCGACCTCGTGGTCGCCGGCACCAAGGAAGGCGTGCTGATGGTCGAGTCCCAGGCCAAGGAACTGTCCGAGGACGTGATGCTGAGCGCCGTCATGGAGGGCCATCGTTCCTTCCAGCCGGTGATCGACGCCATCATCCAGCTCGCCGAGCATTGCGCCAAGGAGCCGCTGCCGCTCACCGATCCGTCGGAAGCTTCCAGGACCGTGGCCGCCAAGCTCCAGTCCGAAGTACGCGGCAAGCTCGCCACGGCCTACACCGAGACCCAGAAGCAGGTGCGGCAGACCAACGTCCGCGCCGTGAAATCCGAGGCCAAGAAACTGTTCGAAGGCAAGGATGCCGAGCTGGCGGCCTTCGGCGAGCAGTTCGGCAATCTCGAGGCCGACGTGGTGCGCAACGCCGTGCTCGACACCGGCAAGCGCATCGACGGCCGCGACACCAAGACGGTCCGTCCGATCGTGGCCGAAGTCGGCATCCTGCCGCGCGCCCACGGCTCGGCGCTGTTCACCCGCGGCGAGACCCAGGCGCTGGTCGTGGTCACGCTCGGCACCGGCCAGGACGAGCAGATCATCGACGCGCTCGAGGGCGAGTACCGCGAGCACTTCATGCTGCACTACAACTTCCCTCCCTACTCGGTTGGCGAAGTCCGTCGCATGGGCTCGCCCGGCCGCCGCGAAATCGGCCACGGCAAGCTCGCCTGGCGCGCCCTGCGTCCGATGATGCCGACCAAGGACAAGTTCCCCTACACGGTGCGTGTCGTGTCGGAGATCACCGAGTCGAACGGTTCCTCGTCGATGGCGTCGGTCTGCGGCGGCTCGCTGGCGCTGATGGACGGCGGCGTGCCGATGGAGCGGCCGGTGGCCGGCATCGCCATGGGCCTGATCAAGGAAGGCGAGCGCTTCGCCGTGCTCTCCGACATCCTGGGCGACGAGGATCATCTCGGCGACATGGACTTCAAGGTTGCCGGCACCACCAACGGCATCACCGCGCTGCAGATGGACATCAAGATCACCTCGATCACCGAGGAGATCATGAAGGTCGCTCTCGGCCAGGCGAAGGACGGCCGCATTCACATCCTGGGCGAGATGTCCAAGGGTCTGGTCGGCGCCCGCGAGGGCGTCGCGGCGACCGCCCCGCGCATCACCCAGTTCACGATCCCCAAGGACAAGATCCGTGAAGTGATCGGCACCGGCGGCAAGGTGATCCGCGAGATCACCGAGCAGACCGGCACCAAGATCGACATCGAGGACGACGGCACCATCAAGGTGGCGGCCGTCGACGCCGCCGCCGGCCAGAGGGCCATCGACTGGATCAAGGGCATCGTGGCCGAGCCAGAGGTCGGCGTGATCTACACCGGCAAGGTCGTGAAGTGCGTCGAATTCGGCGCCTTCGTGAACTTCCTCGGATCGAAGGATGGCCTCGTTCACATCTCCGAGCTGGCGCCGCGCCGCGTCGCCAAGGTCAATGACGTCGTCAAGGAAGGCGACCAGGTCAAGGTCAAGGTCCTGGGCGTCGATGATCGCGGCAAGGTCCGCCTCAGCATAAAGGCGGTCGACCAGGTCACCGGCGAGGACATCTCCAACAAGCCGGTCGAAGCGGTCGCCGGCGAGTAACGCGAGACCCAACGATAACGGAAACGGCGGCCTCAGGGCCGCCGTTTTTTGTTTTGCCACGAACTCGAAAGTGGGCTTTCTGGCGCGCGAGGCCCGGATCCACGCCTCGCCCGACATAGATTTTCGCAAGCTCTCGTTGCTCAGGCTCCACGTTGCCGATGAGTTCCTTGCGCGCACGTGCAAGATCTGCCTGCTCCTGGCAAGTTCAGTTCGAGTCCTCAGCCGCCTGTGAGACCTTTCGCCAGTACGACTTTGCCAACTGCAGAACGACCAGGATGGTCGCACCCGCCAGCAAGGTTATCCCGAGATCATCGAGGTGAAGCGGGCCAAACCGGAACAGGTCCATGGCGGGCTGCCACGTCAGCGTCACGGCGAGCACCGCCGCCACACCAGAAAGCAGAACCCACAGCGACAGGTTGGGGCGGATAAAAGCCTGGAGTAACGATCCACTGGACGAGCGGTTTACCAGGATGAGGCCGCCGTTGATCAGCACCAGCGAAACGAACACCAAAGCCCTCAGTTCGTTTTCCGGTAGTTGCCGGAACAAGCCAGCTGCGAAGATGGCTGCCAGCGCGGCGAAAGAAAGCAGTCCCTGAAAAAGGCTCCACCCCGCCATTCCGCCGGACAGCAACCGGCTTTCGGCACTCCGCGGCGGACGGCGCATCAAGTCGTCCTCGTCAGGCTCGGCTTCAAAGACGATCGAGCAGGCCGGATCAATCACCATTTCGAGAAAGGCGATGTGGATCGGCGTCAGAATGAGAGGAAATCCGAAAAGTAGCGGTAGGAGTGCGAGGCCCGCGATGGGAACGTGCACTGCCACGATGTAGGCGATCGCCTTGCGTAGATTGTCGTAGATGCGGCGACCGAGGCGGATCGTCCGGACGATCGACCCGAAATCGTCGTCCAGCAGAACGATCGAAGATGCCTCGCGCGCGACATCGGTGCCGCGGCCGCCCATGGCAATGCCGATATGGGCTGACTTGAGGGCAGGTGCATCGTTGACACCATCCCCGGTCATGGCGACGATCTCGCCGTCTGCCTTGAGAGCGTTGACGATCCGTAGTTTCTGTTCGGGCAGGATTCGGGCAAAGACGCTAACGGTGCGGATGCGCGCCGCCACGCTGGTGTCGTCGAGATGCGCCAGCTCCCCGCCGCCGATCACGCCACGGCCCGTCAGTCCGGCCCTGCGCCCTATCGCTTCCGCCGTGGCGGGATAGTCGCCGGTGACCATGATGACCCGCACCCCGGCCGACTGACACTCCCGTACCGCGTCTGGCACGTTCGTCCGCAAAGGGTCGGCGAAACCGACAAGTCCCAGGAACTCGAAGGCAAATCCCTTTTGATCTTCGGGCAGCTCAAGACCCGTGTGGATCGCTCGCGCGACACCCAGGACACGAACGCCCTCCCGCGCCATCTCGTCCAAGGCGGCGCGCAGCCAGGCGAGCTGCCCCGCGTCGAGACGGCACAAGGAGCCGATCGTCTCAGGTGCCCCCTTGGTGAATGCCAGACCTTGGAGCTCGTTGCGCCGCCGCCAAACATTGGTCATGGCGAGAAGCTCGGAGCGCAGCCCGTACTGCCGAACCAACGCCAGGCCAGCATACACGCCATCCACACCACCGGGGTGTAGCGCTGCCTGCCCGGCAATCGCCCTCTCCATCGGGTCGAAGGAGTCGCGTCCACTTGCCAAAAGTGCTGCCGCGATCAGCTCAATCAGGGGCCCGGGAGCAGCCGCGCCCGCCGCTGGCCGCCAGGTTTCGGTCGGGGTTCGCAACTCCGCGATCGTCATTCGGTTTTCGGTCAGCGTGCCTGTCTTGTCCGTGCACAAGACGGTCGCCGATCCCAGCATCTCGATGGCGGCGGCGCGGCGGGTAAGCACGCGGGCCTGCGACAGCCGCCACGCACCCATCACCATGAACGCACTCAGGACGAGAGGGAATTCCTGGGGCAGCATCGACATGCCGAGCGCGATGCCGCCCAGCACCGCCTGTAGCCAGTCGCCGCGCAGGAAGCCATAGAGCAGGACGGCGAGCAGACTGGCGGCCATGCCTGCCGCGGCAAAATTGCGGACCAGCGACCGGGTCTGCTGCCGAAGACGTGGTGGCTCGGCGACAATCTTGCCAAGCGTTTGGCCGATCTTGCCGATCTCGCTCCGCTGACCGGTCGAACGCACAATTGCCAGTCCATCACCTCGCACGATGAGCGTGCCGGAGAACAGGAAAGGCTGGTCCTCGCCACCAGGCCGGGCCATATCGGCTTCTTTGCTATCGCTGGCGACCAGCTTTCTCACGGGAGCGGACTCGCCGGTCAGCAACGACTCGTCGATCAGCAAATTGTTGGCGGCAACGAGAACGGAGTCGGCGGGAACACGGTCGCCTTCGAGGAGGACAATTGCGTCGCCGCGGACGACCTCGCGGCCCGGTATGCGCTTGCGACCGCCATCGCGAATGACGAGCGCTCGCGGACTGGTCATATCCCGCAGCGCTTCGAGGACGCGCTCGCTGCGAAGTTCCTGTATGACGCTGATCGAAATCGAAACACAGGCGAAGACCAGCAACATCAATGCATCGGTCAGATCACCCAAGAAGAGGTAGATCGCACCTGCGCCGAGCAACAGTGCAAACATCGGTTCGCGCAGCACGTCTCCTAGGATTCGGGCAAACGACCGGTTATCGGTGTTCGGAAGGTCATTGAAGCCTTCGACATCTAGTCGCTGTCGGGCTTCTTGTTCCGTCAAGCCCGGTGCTGAAGCCGCGGTCCCACCTTGGTCCAGTTCGCACCTCCCAACGCTAGGACGCATCATAACTACTCAAAGAACACAGGAGCTCAGGCGCACACTTGATGCAAATCAACCACCGCGACGGCAGCGCCACGGGAAAACATGCTTAGGCCCCTGCATGGGGAAGGCGGACGATCACCGACAACCCGCCAAGGCCAGACTGTGAGAACGTCATCTCACCGCCATTGACTTGTACTAGGTCGGAGACGATCGAAAGCCCGAGCCCCCACCCGGGCATCTTTTCGTCCAAGCGTTTGCCGCGGCGCGCCGCCTCGCCGGCCAGTGCCGGCGACATCCCCGAGCCGTCATCTTCGACCGAAAGCAGGAGACTGCTTCCTTCGTCGCGTGCCGATACCCTGACGCGGCCGTTTGCCCACTTGCAGGCGTTTTCCAGCAGATTGCCGAGTATTTCTTCAAGATCTTCACGGTGGCCACGGAAGGCAACTTCTGCGGCCATGTCGACATCGATGGCCACCTTCTTGTTGGCGAATATCTTGGCCAGCGCGCCAGAGATGCTTTCGGCGACGAGCCGCACGGGCACCCTGGCACCGAGCACCCGTCCGGCCCCCGCGACCGCCGATGCGCGCCCGAGGTGATGCTCGATCAGACGACGCATCGTCCTGACCTGTTCTGCCAGCACACTCTTGTCGGCCGCCCCCTCCGATTCGACGGCGATCACCGAAAGCGACGTTTTCAATCCGTGGGCCAGGTTGCCGACATGGGTGCGCGCCCGTTCGATCAACTCCGCATCCTTGTCGAGGACACCGTTCATGGCCTCGGCGAGAGGGGCCACCTCGCGGGGATAGCGGCCGGCCAGTCGCCCCCGAACGCCTTCGCGCACCGCCTGCAGGTCAGCCGCCATCGTGCGCAATGGCCGTAGGCCGTACTTCACCTGAATGACGACGGCGATCGCCATCCCGAGACCCATTAGCCCGAGCGCCGACACGAGCAGCAGATCGAACCGCCGCACGCCATCGCTCACTTCACGCAGGTCGCCCGCCACCAGAAGATGGACCGACCCCCTGGCGCCGGGAAACACCAGATCGCGCTCGACCACCAGCAACGGCTCGCCGTTGGGTCCCGTGATGCGGCGCGTGTGCAGGCCGCTGCCGCCGTCGACCGGGGCTATGGTGCTGTCCCACAGGGAGCGCGAGCGGATCTGTCGGGCGCCAGGCTCGGTCACTTCCCAATACCAGCCTGAAAAGACCTGGTCGAAGCGGGGGTCGCCCAGGGGGCGCACGACGGCCACCGTCCCGTCGGGGGCGATCTCGGTCGCGGCGATCATCGCCCTCAGGATGGCATCCAGCCGGTGGCTGAACTCCTGCTCGACGGTGCTGCGGAAGGCGAGCGCCAGCACGACGCCGCCGATCGCCAGCATCAGGACCAGCCAGACGACGGCGGCGGCGACGAGGCGCAGCGACAGGGAGGCGGCCCGGCGCCCGGCATGGCCCGCGCCCATCATGCCTGTTCTTGCGCCGCGAGCTTGTAACCTTGTCCGCGCACGGTCTGGATCAGGCCGCTTCCCACCTTCCGGCGGATGCGCCCCAGCAGTACTTCCAGCACGTTCGAATCGCTGTTGAAGTGACGGTCGTAGACGTGCTCCATCAACTCGGTGCGGCTCACGACCCGTCCGGGGTGGTGGATCAGGTAAGACAGGATCCTGAACTCCTGCGCCGTGAGCGGGACGGGCGCGCCGTCCAGAGTGACGCGCGCGGCGTTGGTGTCGAGCCGCAGCGGGCCGCAGACCAGCTCCGGCTGGGCATGGCCGGAGGCGCGCCGGATCAGCGCGCGTAGTCGATAGACTACTTCCTGGATCTCGAAGGGCTTGGTCATGTAGTCGTCGGCGCCGGCGTTGAAGCCCGCCATCTTTTCCGACCATCTGCCGCGTGCGGTCAAAATCAGGACGGGCGTGTTCCTTCCGGCTTCCCGCCACCGCTGCAGGACGGAGACGCCGTCGATCTTGGGCAGGCCGAGGTCGAGCACGATGGCGTCGTAGGGTTCGGTGTCACCGAGGTGCCAGCCTTCCTCGCCGTCATAGGCGATGTCGACGACGAAGCCCGCGGCCTCCAGCGCCTGCTGCAGGCGGAGCGCCAGCGCCAGTTCGTCCTCGACGATCAGGAGTCTCATCGCTGGCCGCCCCGATCCTTGGTCTTCAGCAGCTCGCCCGTGGCCGCGTTGTAGTGGAGCTTCATCACCCGGCCGGCCGTCGTCAGGATCTTGATCTCATAGACGACCATGCCGCCCTCGTCCTCGAGTTCGGCCTCGATCACCTGGCCAGGATACGCGCCCTGGGCCCGTGCGAGAATCTGCTTCAGCGGCAGGATGCGCCCTTCCTCGACGGCGCGACGGGCGCGGTCGTGGTCGCTCGCCGACGCCGGCGCGGCGGCGCCGACGATCAGGGCAGCGGCCAGGAATGCGGTCAGGAGTCTCATGCCACCAACCTAGTAGGGCGAAGCTGAACGCAGGATGAACGAGCGCGTCAGACTTGGTTCAGGACGGCTTCCCTATTGTCTCAGACATCAACACCCAAGGAGGGACGATATGCTCGGTAAAATGATGATCCACGGACTTGTCGCGGCAATTCTGATCGGAGGGGCCGCCGCCGTCTACGCGCAAGCCAAGACGGATGGACCGGCCGCCCCGTCTGGCAACGGCTATCTACAGCCAGGTCCTGATGCCGCCCGCACCGACAAAGACGGCCGCAAGCACGCGGCCAAGCCCGAGCGGCATGCTGAAGGCCATAAAGGCCAGGGCAAGCAGCCCGACCACAACGACTGAACGGAGAACCGGTCATGGGGGTGTTCACTTCCGCCAGGGTCCAGCATGCGCTGCTGAAGGGATGGCATGCTTGGCTGGCCGGTTCCTTTCTGGTCGCCTACGTAACGGCCGACGAGAACACCTACGCGATGCACCAGTTCGCGGGCTACGCCGTGCTGGCGGCGATCGTGGCACGCCTTGCCGGAGGACTGCTCGTACCCGCGGGCAGTCCGCTCCGTCTTTCCCCTCCCGATCCGAAGGCGACGCTGGCGTGGCTGTCGTCGCGCAAGGGCCGGCATCCGCTGTTCGCCTGGTTTGCAGTGGTGCTCTTGGCCATCGTCGGTCTCGCCGCCCTGTCTGGTGCCGTGGCTGATAGCGCCGCCTGGATGGAGCACCCGCACGAAGCCATTTCCGAGGCCTCCCTGTGGGTAATCGTCGGCCACATCACTTTCGTCATCTGGATGTACGCCGGCAAAAAGGGGGTCGCTCGCGTCACCTCCTGGCTCGCCGGAATGCGCCTGTCGAATCTTCCGAAGGAGCGCGCCCGATGATCCGTCGCCTCATGCTGGCTGCCGTTGTCGCGGCATTGCCCCTCGTAGTTATCGCTGCCGATGCCCGCCGCGATGCGATTCTCGCCGACTATGCCGCCAAGGCGCGCGCCGTCGATCCGGGCGCGACAGCCTTCTCCGCCCAGCGCGGGGAGACCCTGTTCCGGACGAAATGGACCGGCGGAGATCCGCGTACCGCCTCCTGCACCGCCTGCCACACAGCGGATCCCCGCGCGCCCGGCCAGAACGCCAAGACCGGTCGGCCGATCGAGCCGGTGGCGGTCTCGGTCAATCCGAAGCGCTTCACCGACCCTGCCACGGTGGAGAAGCAGTTCACGCGCGATTGCAAGAACGTGCTCGGGCGCGAATGCACGCCGCTCGAAAAGGGCGACTACATCACCTTCATGGCGGGGCAGTGAGCGTGCGCCCGCTCACGCCGACCTTCACGCTCCTCGCGGCCGTGTTGTTGCTGCTCGCGTGCCCGGCCTATGCGGGAGACGACTGGATGCCGCCGGTCCGCGACGCGACGGTGCAGAAGGAATGCGGCACCTGCCACATGACATTTCAGCCGGGCTTTCTGCCGGCGCGGTCGTGGAGCCGCATGATGGGCAGTCTTTCCGACCATTTCGGTGAGGACGTGACCCTGATGAATGACAAGATCGAGATCATCCGCGCCTATCTCACCGCCAATGCCGGCGACGTCGTGAACCAGGGACGGGCCGCAAAATACATGCATTGGGTCGCGCCCGGCGGCACGCCGCAACGCATCACCGAAAACCCTGACTTCCTGCGCAAGCACCGCTTTCCCGAGTCGGTTTGGAAAGACCCCAAAGTCGTCACCAAATCGAACTGTCTTGCCTGTCATAGCAGTGCGGAGCGAGGCGTCTTCAAATGAGAAGCACATGGTAGGGGATTTGCCGCTTGTGTCGGAGCCCGGTTCGCAGGCCCCGGCAGCCAACACACCCCGATCCGCAACATCGCAAGCAGCGACGCGGAACCTTGTCGCTGGTCGTTCGTTGTAGACTATGGTCTCGTGATCGCTCTTCCTTGGCGCCCGACGCCGACTATGTGATGCGCCCGCGGCTCCGGGCGAAGCACCCTTCGCCAGCCCCGCAATGTCACGGAGTGCGTCATATGCCGATCATGCATCGTCTTCGCGCCTACCACGCTCTGTTGGTTGTACTGGCCGTTGCCGCCTATGCGACCGGCGAAATGGGCCTCGTTCACGCGTGGCTGGGCTATGCCGTGTCCGTGGTGCTGATCGGACGGGTGCTATGGGCCGTGACGGGCGTCCCGCAATTGGGATTGATGCGGTTCTATCCTCAGTTCGCCGGCCTGAAACTCGGAAATGCCATGACCCATCCAGCGATCAGTCGGACGCTCCTTCTGGGCATCGCCGTTTGCCTGATCGGCGTGTCCGGCACAGGCATCGCCCTGGACCGCGGCCGGGCGGTCGGCTTCGCCGCAGGAAGCGTCGTTGGCGTGGCGATCGCCAAAGACTCGGCGGACAAGAAGGTCAAGACCGCCACGGCGAAGGCCAAGAGCGAACGCGAAGAGTCGGAAGGCCCGATGTCGGAGTTGCACGAGTTCCTCGCGAACCTTCTGGTCGGTCTTGTCACTCTGCACGTGGCCTATCTTCTGCTGTTCAAGTGGCCTCTCGCGCGCTTCATGCTTTTTCTCGATGGTGCGAAGCGGTAGCCCCACCAGTCGCGACTGGCTTCTGATCCAGCCCGATTCGCTGACGGAGTTCGGGTTATCGTCTTTTGGTACTGGGGTTGCGCCGATTTTGGCAGCAGATGCAGCTCACGGACGCGGGTAGTTTCAGTCCAACGAGAAATGCGGACTGACGTCTGCTTGGGGTCAAGAGGCGACATCACCAGCACACCAACGCGGGTCTGCTTTAACGATGAGAGCAGACATCGGGATGACACTCCCGACGGTCTGCTTGGTGCCAGGAGGAAGCATTCACCCCTTTCGCCTCCTCGCAAGACGGGTGTAGCCTGCTTCTGGAGGGCGTCCAGTAGCGTTGCGTATCCGCGTCGTCGCGCAAACTGAGGAGACAGCCCCATGAAATTTCCCCGTCGCGCATTCGTGCATCTGGCCGCGGGTGCGGCGGCCTTGCCCGCCGCGCCCGGCCTGTTGCGGGCGCAAGCCTATCCGTCCCGGCCGGCCCGCATCGTCGTCGGCTTTCCCGCCGGCGGGGCGACCGACATCATGGCGCGCCTGATGTCCGATTGGCTGACGGAGCGCCTCGGCCAGCAATTCATCGTCGACAACAAGCCCGGCGCCAGCGGCAACATCGGCACCGAGTCGGTCGCCAAGGCACCGCCCGATGGCTACACGCTGCTGCAGGTCGTGACCCCGCATGCGATCAATCCGGCGCTCTACAGCAATCTCGGCTTCGACTTCATCCGGGACATCGCGCCGGTCATCTACCTCGCGCGGCTGGCCTATGTCGTCGTGGTGAATCCGTCGGTTCCCGCCACGACGCTGGCCGAGTTCATCGCCTATGCCAAGGCCAATCCGGGCAAGATCAACTACGGATCGGCCGGCGCCGGCACGCCGCAAAACATCACCTGCGAGCTCTTCAAGACGATGGCGGGGGTGAATCTGGTCCACGTCCCGTACAAGGGCGGCGCGCCGGCGGTCGCCGATCTGCTGGCCGGCCACGTCCAGGTGGTTTTCGCGCCCCTCTCGGAATCGATCCAGCAGATCAAGTCCGGCAAACTGCGCGCGCTCGCGGTAACGCCCGCGGCCCGTCTGGACGTGCTGCCGGACGTTCCAACGATTGCCGAGTTCGTGCCGGGCTACGAGGCCAGCGGGTTTGCCGGCATTGGCGTGCCCAAGGGCACCCCGGCCGACATCATCGACCTGCTGAACAAGCAGCTCAATGCCGCCATCGCCGACCCCAGGATCAAAGGCCGGATTGTCGAGTTGGGCGGAACGGTGACGGGGGGCACGCCGGCGGAATTCGGGAAGATCGTTTCGGAGGCCACCGAGAAGTGGGCGAGGGTGATCAAGTCGGCGGGCATCAAGGCCGAGTAGGACCGGGCGCCCGGCTGCCATGTGGCCGCCGCTTTTGCGTGGAGACTGCGCGGGATGACGAAACCCTCAATCCTCTCCCGCCGCGGCCTGCTGATTGGTGCCGGCATCGGTGCCGGCCTGTTGCCGTTGTCATCCGCCTTTGCCGCTGACGCGGTGCCCACACCGCCGCAAACGGAGGGGCCGTTCTATCCGGCCGGCCTGCCCGCCGACTCCGACAACGACCTCGTGCAGGTCCGCGGCCAGCAGGCGCGCGCCATGGGCGAGGTGCTTCATCTGGAAGGCCGCGTGATCGGCGTCGATGGCCGGCCGCTTGCGGGCACTTTGATCGAGATCTGGCAGTGCGACGCGCGGGGGCTCTACGACCATCCGCGTCAGCCCGGCCGCGACCGCCGGGACGCCGCGTTCCAGGGCTATGGCCGCATGCTGGCTGATGCCGACGGCCGCTACAGCTTCCGCACGCTGAAGCCCGTCCCCTATCCCGGCCGGGCGCCGCACATCCACCTCAAGACGGCGACCAGCGACGGCCGCCGGCTCACCAGCCAGTTGTATATCGCGGGCGATCCGATGAACGAGCGTGACGGCGTGTTTCGCGCCGCCGTGCGTCAGCCCGGTCAGCGCCAGCGCATCGAGATGAAGCTCGCGCCGGCGCCCGGCGTCGAAGCGGGCGCGCTGGCGACCGAGATGGATATCGTGATCGCGTGAGGCGGAAAGCCTCAAGCAAGCAGGCTTCGGAAATCACGTACTCCTCAGGGTGAGGGGGCGTGTCAGGCTTTCAACTGCCGCGCGATGAATTCCTTGACCGTCGCCCGCGCCCTGTCGGTCTGCGGGCCGGGCTCGGCGACCCATTCGTGGGTCGAGTCCTCGAACAGGCGATAGTCGCATTGGCCGCCCGCCGCCCTGTAAGTTTCGGCGAACCTTTCCTGCATCGCCGGCAGGACATTGTCGTCGAGCGCGCCCTGCATGATGAGGAACGGCACCAGCGCGACCTTTTCGCCGCGCTCGAGGATCTCCTGCGGGTTGCCTTCGTGGATACTCTCCCACGGCGAAAAGAAGGTCTTGTTGCTCTGGATCATGGTCTCGTTCTTGCGGTGCTCGGCATTCTCGTAGCGGGCAACGGTGTTGCTGGGCGGCGAGCGCATCGCGACCCACGAGACGGTTGCGTCGAACTGGGGGGCATCGACATCCCGCGCGCCCTCGACAGGAATGGCGCAATAGCGCGGATCGTACTGCCGCATGGCCAGCAGCTCGGCCACGTGACCGCCGCTCGAGGAGCCGTAGACGCCCAGCCTGGAAATGTCGCCGTTCCAGCGCGCGGCGTTCGCTTTCAGCCAGCGCACCGCATGGTTGGCGTCCTGCACGCAGGCCGGATAGGGCGCCTCGGCGGCCAACGTGAGATCGACGGCCACCACCAGCAGCCCGCTCGAGGCCAGCGCGCGGTCCATCGGCTCTTCGGCCAGACGGTCCTTCCGGGTCCACGCCCCGCCGTGCAGATCGAGGACGGCCGGGAAGGGACCTTTGCCGTGCGGCTGGTAAATGCGCGCCATCAGCATGCGGCCGGCGGCATTGCGCCTGAGTTCCACGTCGCTGACGAGGAGATCGAACCGGGCGTCGGGGTTGTAGGCGGGCGCAGCGGTGGTCCGGGGCGCCGCACGGCGAGCCGAAGTTGCTCCAACCATGTTCATCTCCTCTGCCTACTCGGCGACGGCACCGGACTCCTTTACCGCCTTGCCCCACTTGGGAACGTCGCGTTGCAGCACGGCGGTGAGTTCGGCCGGCGTCGACGCCACGACCGCGAGGCCGATCTTGGCCAGGCGCTCCTGCACGTCGGGCTGGCGCAGGGTGGCTGCAATGTCGGCGTTGAGCTTGGCCACGATATCGGCGGGGGTGCCGGGCGGCCCCACGATGGCCAGCCAGCTGTCGCCCTCGAACAAGATGCCGCTTTCGGCGAAGGTCGGCACGTCGGGCAGGGCCGGCGAGCGCTTGGACGACGCCACGCCCAGTGCCCGCACCTTGCCCGACTGGATGTGCGGCAGCGCCGTGTTGACGCTGACGGCCGTCAGCTGCACCTCGCCCGCCAGCAGCGCCTGTACGGCCGGTGCGCCGCCCTTGTAGGGGACGTGCAGCATATCGAGCCCGCCGGCGGCGGTACGGAACAGTTCCATGGTGAGGTGCGAGCCGTTGCCGGTGCCGGCCGATGAATAGGTGAACTTGCCGGGCTGGCTCTTGGCCAGCGCCACGAATTCCTGCGCGGTCGTGGCCTGCACCGAGGGGTGCAACACGATCACGGCCGGGAAGGTGGCCGCGAGCGTGATCGGCGTGAAATCCCTGAACACGTCGTAGGACAGTTTTGCGCCATAGAGCGTGGGCGCGATGGCATGCGTGCCGTTGTCGGCCACCAGCAGCGTATAACCGTCGGGCGCGGTGCCCTTGGCGATCGTGCCGCTGGCCACCGTGCCGCCCGCGCCCGGCTTATTCTCCACCACCACCTGCTGGCCGACGCGCTCGCCCAGAAATTGCGCCAGGATGCGGCCGAACGCGTCGGAATTGCCGCCCGCCGCGTGCGGCACGATCAGCCGGATCGGTCGTGCGGGAAAGGCCGTTGTCTGGCCCGTTGTCTGGCCCGTCGTCTGGGCGGCCGCGGGCCACGCGGCAGACGTGGCGAGAACGGTTGCGAGCTTGAGGAGCTGACGGCGCGGCGTGCGGATCATGGCGTCTTCCCGGGTCGTTTCATCGGGCGTCTCTTCGGGCGCCTGCAGGCACTCACGCTGTCACAGGACCGCGTTGGTGTCGACGGTGGCGCACTTTGAGACCCCAACTTTCGTCGCCCCGAGTCGCGCGGAGTAGTCTCCGCGCTGAGTCGAGGGGCCTTTTCTCTGGCGGTGACAGCATATCGTCGAGAAAAGGTCCCTCCACGACGCCCTTCGGGCTTCGGTCGGGACGGCGGATGGAGCTATGGTCGGCCTGACTATTGTTTGAGGTTGGCCATGAAATTCACACGTAAGCTGCTGGCGATCTTCCTTTCCCTGGCCCCCCTGTTTGCCTCTCTCCCCGCCTGGGCGCAGACCGACTGGCCGACGCGGCCGGTCCGGTTCCTCGTTCCGTGGCCGGCGGGCGGCCTGAACGACGTGATCGCCCGCACCTTCAATGATCGCGTGTCGCAGGCGCTGGGCCAGACGGTGATCACCGATTTCAAGGCCGGCGCCGCGGGCCGTATCGGCGTCACCGAGATCGCCAAGGCCAAGCCCGATGGTTACACGATCGGCATGGGCAACCTCGGCCCGCTCACCATCTTCCCGTCGCTCTACAGGCAGATGCCCTACAGCGTGAAGGACGACCTGATCCCCATCACCATGTTTGCGGCCTCGCCGCTGGTGCTGGTGGTCGCGGGCAATTCGCCGATCAGGACCGCGCAGGAGCTGATCGACGCCGCCAAGGCAAAGCCGGGCGCGCTCAACTTCGCCTCGGTCGGGCTCGGCAGCCCGGCACATCTCACCTTCGAGCTCCTGAAGAAGCGCACCGGCATCGACCTCGTGCACGTGCCCTACAAGGGCACCAACGAATCGCTGCCGGCGCTCTTCGCCGGCGACATCCAGGCGACCTTCGACACGCTGCCCAGCCTCCTGCCGCACATCCAGGCGGGCCGCCTGCGCGCGCTGGCCGTCACCACGCTGCAGCGCGTGCCTCAGCTCCCCGACGTGCCGTCGCTGAAGGAACTGTCGCTCGGCGATGCCGAGGTGGTCACGTGGTACGCGGTGATCGCGCCGGCCGGCACGCCGCAGCCGATCGTCGACCGGCTCTACAAGGAATACACCGCCGCCGCCTTGCAGCCTGCCGTGCAGAAGCTGCTGGCCGACCAGGGCCTGATCTACCTGCCCAACACCACGGCCGAGTTCCAGGCCCGCATCGCCGCGGAAACCGCGCGCTGGGCCCAGCT
Organism: Alphaproteobacteria bacterium; assembly: GCA_010032545.1. Lineage (GTDB taxonomy): Bacteria > Pseudomonadota > Alphaproteobacteria > Reyranellales > Reyranellaceae > Reyranella. The sequence continues at coordinate 12,859 of RGPT01000006.1, read as the reverse complement.
CATCAAGGACAACAAGCTCGAAGTCGATCAGTAGGACAGCCGTGCCGCAGGAGTCGCATCCGCCTGTGGAGCCTTCCGCAAGAGCCACTTCCACCGCGTCGGGAATCTGCCGACGTGATCGTCGTCGCGCAGCCGATGAACCAGTTGGCTTCCATGCTGCCCTTGCGGCACTTTTGTAAGAACTCGGTCATCGGTGGGAGGCCGGCATCGAGCTTCAACCTGCCGACTTCGATATCGCTGTGTCGGCGATCCCCAGAACGTCGCTGAGAAGTCGATTGGGGAAACGCCGCTTCTTCACGATCGCATAGAAGCTCTCGGTGACCCCCGGAATCCGGCAGTGCTCAATGAGGATCCCGGCCTCCAGTTCGTCGCGAACGACGATCGGCGGCACCAGGGTGACACCCTCGCGCTCGCGGGCAAGAAGACGCAGCATGGCCATGTCGTCGACCTCGGCGAGGATGGTCGGCCTGACTCCGGCCAGCTCAAGAATCCGGTCGAACGCCACGCGGATGTCGCTGTCGAGACTGGGGAGCAGCAGGGGCTCGGTGCGCAGGTCCCCGGGGAAGCGGAACCTGCGTTTACCCCTCCGGGGACGTCCGACCAGGCTGACCGGCTGCTCGTCGAGCAGGTGATTGCGCAGCGACGAGCGGGCGTCCCGCGGCGCCGCGCTGTTGGCAAGGACGACGTCGATCGCATGGGCCTCCAGCTGCGCGAGCAGGTCGCGGATGTTTCCCGATCGCACGATCAATTCGACATCGGGCCGGCCGACGAGGGGACGGACGAATTCCAGCTGGAAGTTCCGGGACAGCGTCGTCAGCGCGCCGACCCGAAGAACCTGACGGCTGGCCACCGGGTGTCCCCGCAAGGTGCTCATCAGCTCGCCGCCCGCCTTGAACACCGTATCGGCATAGTCGAGCGCGATCCGGCCGGCCTCGGTCAGGACCAGCTTCTTGCCGACGCGTTCGAAGAGCGGATGGCCGACCTGGTACTCGAGCTTCCGGATCTGCACCGACAGCGCCGACTGCGACAGGTTCATGCGCCCGGCCGCCCTGGTCAGGTTGCCGTCGTGCGCGACCGCCCAGAAATAGCGAAGGTGGTTGTAGTTCAGGTCTGCCATATCGTTCTACTAAACAGAACGATATCAATAGAACAATGCATTTTGTTGATGCCAAGCGCTTCCGTAGAAGGGTCGTGGAACCGAAGCTCGCGTCGAAGGGGGCAACCTTGCCGATCCATCTCCTGCCATTGCTGGCACCCGTTCTGCTGCTCGCCGGCGCGGCGATCGGCTTCTCGCAGCAAGGGCTCCGGCCCAAACGCCTCGCCAAGCCGGCCGAGGCTGCCGCGCTCCTGGCGCTCGGCGCGGCCATCGCGTCGACGGCGGCGCTGATCGCCTTCGGGCCGGGCGTCAGTTCCGTGATCGGGATTTATGGTGCCGGACTATCGATCCGGCTGGATGACGTCAGCGCCACGATGCTGCTTCTGGTGACCTTCATCGGCTGGATCGTCGTTCGCTACACCGGAACCTATCTCGACGGCGAGAACCGGCAGGGTCCGTTCACCGGATGGCTGTGCCTGACGCTCGCCGCGGTGATGCTGTTGGTCACCGCGGGCGAGATCGTCCAGCTGGTCCTGGCTTGGGTCGCCACCAGCCTGTTCCTGCACCGGCTGCTTCTGTTCTACCCGGATCGTGCGGCCGGACAGCGCGCGGCGCGCAAGAAATTCATCACCGCGCGCCTCGGAGACATCGCGCTCGTGGGCGCCGCCGCTCTGCTCGCCGCGGACTACGGCACGGCCGATATCGGCTCGATCCTGCAGGCGGCCCGTGCCGGAGCGGGCGGAAGCCTGGCGATCGGGGCGGCGAGCCTGCTGACGCTCGCGGCGATCCTGAAGTCTGCCCAGTTTCCCACCCATGGCTGGCTGATCGAGGTCATGGAGACGCCGACGCCGGTGTCGGCGCTCCTCCATGCGGGCGTGATCAATGCCGGCGGGTTCCTGCTGATACGCTTCGCCGACGTCATGCTGCTCGCGCCGGGCGTGCTCGCCGTGCTGGTGATGATCGGTGGCTTCACGGCGCTGTTCGGCGGTCTTGTCATGCTCACCCAGCCGGCGGTGAAGACGTCGCTCGCCTGGTCGACGGTCGCCCAGATGGGTTTCATGATCTTCCAATGCGGTTTGGCGCTCTTCCCGCTCGCGCTGCTGCACATCGTGGCGCACTCGCTCTACAAGGCCCACTCCTTCCTCGCCTCCGGCGGCGCGGTCGAAAGGGTCGCAGCGATCCGGCGGCCCGGACCGGTCGCCATCCCCGACGCCGGGGCGGTCGGACGTGCCTTCGCGGCCGCGCTCTTCATCTACGTCCTCGTGGGGCTCGGCTTCGGCCTGGCGCACAAAGCGCCCCAGGCCATCGCGCTGGGCGCCATCCTGATCTTCGGCGTCGCCTACATGCTGGCGCAGGGATTCGCCGACGCGGCGCCAAGGGCGCTCACCCGGCGCACGGCGGTCTACGCGCTGGCGACCTCGGTCGGCTACTTCGCGCTGCAGACCGTGGCGACCGGCCTCACTGCGGGCGTCCTGCCGCCGACGCCATCGCCGGGTCCGCTCGAATGGGCGCTCATCGTGCTCGCGGTCATCAGCTTCGGCCTGGTCGCCATCGTGCAGGCCATGTTCCCGCTCTGGGCCTATCACCCCGCCGCCGCCGGCCTGCGCGTGCACCTCTCGAACGGCTTCTATGCCAATGCCGTCTTCGACCGCCTCACCGGTGGCTGGTCGTCCCGCCGCGTGTCCTGATCGATCCGGAGCCTTGAACATGTGCCCTCCCTGCCCCTCGACACCGATCGATCTAATACCCTTCGAGACCGCGGCGGATCGCGCGGCTCGGGCCGTTCCCCCGCTCTGGCCTCTGGCGTCGAGCGTCGCCGTCAATCCCTTCCTCGGGCAGACCGGCGAGAGCCTCGCAATCGCCGGTGCGCGCCTTGCGCGGGTCGCGGGCGTCACCGTCACCATGCCGCGGCCTTGGTATCGGGAGAAGATTTCCGCCCGCACCATCACGGAGGCGGATCTGCTGGAGGCCTGGGCCTCCGCGCCCCTACCGCTGAGGCCGACCGATCTCGCCGCGTTGAAGGACGCCGCGGCTTCGGACGCACCACAGCCACGCGCGCTGCCAACGATTGCGGACATCGCGGCAGACGTCTCGGGCATCGACTGGCCGGGCCTGATTGCGGAACGGTTCGGCGCTTGGGCTGCGGGCTATTTCGACGAAGGCCAGGCGCTTTGGGCTGCGCCGCGCGGCAAGGGCGCCTACGCCGCCTGGAGGGCGGTGGCCATCCACGACCTGACACCGGAAATCGCCGGGCTGCCCGGGTTCGCACTTCATGTGTCGGAAGCCCCCGACAGCGCCATTGCCGTCATCGCGCGCGTCGCCCGGCGGCTCGGCCTCGGGGACGAGGCCATGGACACCTACTTCCACCAGATGGTCATGACGCTGGGCGGCTGGGCCCAGTACGCGCGCTACAAGCTATGGCAGGCGGAACTTGCCGGCGGGGCGGATCAGACGGCCATCGACTTCCTCGCGATCCGGCTGGTCTGGGAGGAAGCGCTGTTCCTTCGCTACGGTGCGCAGATCGCCGACGAGTGGGCGAGAGTACATGCAGCGCACGCCGCACCCGTCGAAGCGACAACCGATCTCGTGATCGACACGATCCTTCAGGCGGCGGCGGAGCGGTGTTCCGCCGCGCGCTCGAGAGCGTCGATCCCCGGATCCAGACGCTGGGCTTCGCCGGCTTCTTCGGGCTGACCACGGCGCACCGCCGATTTGCCTCCGATATAGAAGAGTTGCGGCTTCCGGTGCTGCTGAACCCCGCTCTCAGGTCATGCTCCGGCGGACCCGAAGTCGCCGCGGCCGACCAGTCCGCCCGGTTCGAGGCACGCGCGAAGCGCGCCTGGGGCCGGTTCAATCTCGCCGCCGTCTCCTCCTTCGCGTTCGTGGAAGCAACGGGTCCGATCTATGTCGGCAAGCTCATAAGCGACGCTTTGGGTCTCCACGTCACGCCAGCTCCGAACGAACCGGCGCCCCGCCTCGATCCCGCGCTCGACCTGGCGGCCCGCTGTACGGCTGCCGCTACTGTGCTGCGGGCCATGTCGCTGACCAAGGGCTTTGCGCGGCTTGTCCTGCTGGCGGGCCACGGCGCCAATGTCGTCAATAATCCCCACGCCAGCGGGCTTCATTGCGGCGCCTGCGGCGGCTATTCGGGAGAGGTGAACGCCCGCCTGCTTGCCGCGCTCCTGAATGATCCCGAGGTAAGGGCGGGGTTGGCGCCGAACGGGATCGAGATCCCGGCGGACACGCTTTTCGTGGCGGCACTGCATGACACAACGACGGATCGCGTGACTCTCTACGCCGACGATCATCCCTCCGCCGCCCACGCGATGGATATCGGCCAGGTCAAGACCTGGCTCGCCGCGGCAGGCAGGATCGCCAGGGGCGAGCGCGCCCTTCGACTACCGAGGGCTGGACTGGAAAGTTCAGTTCCAAGACGCAGCCGCGACTGGTCGGAGACGCGGCCTGAGTGGGCGCTCGCCGGATGCAAGGCGTTCATCGCCGCGCCGCGGACACGCACGGCCGGCAAGAGCCTGGAAGGACGCGCATTCCTCCATGACTATGACTGGAAAGAGGACAAGAGTTTCGCCGTTCTCGAACTGATTCTGACCGCGCCGGTCGTCGTGGCGAGCTGGATCAGTCTTCAGTATTTCGGGTCGACCGTGGCGCCCGACGCGTTCGGCGCCGGCAACAAGCTTCTGCACAACGTCACAGGCGGCGTTGGCGTCGTTGAGGGCAATGGCGGACCGCTCAGGGTCGGCCTGCCCTGGCAATCGGTCCATGACGGTGAAGCCTACGCGCATGAGCCGTTGCGTCTTTCGGTCTGCATCGAAGCGCCACGCCAGGCGATGAACGATGTTTTGGGCCGCCATGCCAACGTGCGCGCCCTCTTCGACAATGGCTGGCTCCATCTCTTCGCGCTCGACGAGGAAGGACGCATGGCCTGGCGATACGCTGGTGATCTCCAGTGGACCGCGATGGCAGAAGCCGAAGTCGCCGAGCAGCAACCTCGATTGAGCGCCGCGGTCTGAGGGCTGACGCGGTCGATGGTGAAGGTCGGCAGTGGGAGAGCATGCTGCCGGGGGATTGGTCGTTCGGAAGGGTGGTGGCGTAGCCACTGCCGGCGAGCGGCCCGGCGAAGCTGCCGGCCGTGCTCCAGGCCCGCATCGCCGCCGAAACCGCACGGTGGGCCCAGCTCATCAGGGACAACAAGCTCGAGGTCGAGCAGTAGGCGCCGTGCCATCGGCTTTCCGGCGCGCGGAGATCCGACCTTCGGCCAGGAAACTGGACTTCGTGATCGGCTAGGCCGGCCGTTTGTCGCGACTCGGATCCGCTGCGTCTTTCTCCGTGGGTTCGAAGTCGATCAGCGTCACCAACAGGAGTTCGTCCGGCTCGCCGCTGCAGCAGTGAATGTAGAGGGTGAGATCGCAGGATATGCCGCCATGGACCGCGCCCGGAGCATTGAACATGAAGGTCCCCGGGTCCGCGACGATCTCGCCGGCGGCATTGTAATAGGCGCCTTCCATGATGAAGACCTCTTCGCCGAGCTTCGACGCTCTGCCGACGATCTTCCACGCCTTGCCGGGCGGGGCCGTGTAACGCGATATCACCGTGAGGCCATGGCTGTGCCGGCGCAGCACGCGCCGCCACCTTCCATATTCCTGGCCGTCCGGTCCTTTGACGTTGTAGCTGGCGGGTTCCCACTCGCCTTCCTGGGGCCTCACCTTGAAACTCTTCCATACGACGTCGCTCATGTTCGTCTCCGGCGATCCCGCGTGTCATACGGCGTGGCTTACAACACGCCTCGTTGCCGAAGGTTCGGCCGCGACCGAACGAGCCTGAAACGGTCTGAAACGAGATGTGATCGCCTGGAACTTGCAGAGTCCGCAGGAATAGGCCTATATTTCCTGTAGGTTGGCGCTTGGACTGCGCCGGCCTTTTCTGTTTTCGGCACGACCTCCCGCGGCACGCCCGCGGACCGCCTTATGGCTCGGTACAGCCGCCGCGGGTCCTGACCCGTGGACGGTCCCAAGAACAACCCCGTCCCAACCACACGCCAAATAACGACGTGGGAACGGACACTTAACGTCGCCTGCGAAACAGGCGCGCCTGGGTTCGTGCAAAAGAAGCAACCGGGAATCGCATAAAAGCCAATGGAATCGGGCTTATCCCGGAATCCCGGACAGGGTGGTGGACAACACACGTTACATTCGGGTGTCCACAACGATTGGGCGAAAAGCCCGACGTTATTGGCTTTCCGGCGTGCGGAGAGCTGAAATTCGGCCGAGGGACGTTGAGGGGAACTTACTCGCCGTTGGGCTCGCCGGAACCCTGCGGCGGCATGCCGATGGCGTGGTAGCCGGCATCGACATAATGGACGGTGCCGGTGACGCCCGCGCTCAGGTCGGAGAGGTAATAGAGCGCGGCGCCGCCCACGTCGGTTAGCTCGATGTTGCGGCGGAGCGGCGAGGCCTCGCGCGACACGCGGTAGACGTAACGGGCGCTGCCGATCACGGCGCCGGCCAGGGTGCGCATCGGCCCGGCCGAGAGGGCGTTCACGCGCACGCCCTGCGGGCCGAGGTCGGCGGCGAGATAGCGGACACTGGCCTCGAGGGCTGCCTTGGCAACGCCCATCACGTTGTAGGACGGCATCACGCGCGCAGCACCCTCGTAGGTGAGCGTGATCAGGCTGCCGCCTTCGGTCATCAGCGGCAGGGCGCGGCGGGCGATGTCGGTGAACGAGAAGCAGGAGATGGTGAGGCTGCGCTGGAAGTTGGCCTTGCTCGTGTCGACGTAGCGGCCCTTCAGCTCCTCCTTGTCGGAGAAGGCGATGGCGTGGACGACGAAATCGATCCGGCCCCAGTCCTTCTTCAGGCGCGCGAACAGCCGGTCGAGGCTCTGCTCGTTCTCGACATCGGCCTCCTCGACGATCCTGGCGCCGATCTTCTCGACCATCGGCAGCACGCGCTTGCCGAAGGCGCCGCCCTGGTAGGTAAAGGCGAGCTCTGCGCCGGCGTGGTGCAGCGCCTGGGCGATGCCCCAGGCGATCGAGCGGTCGTTGGCCACGCCCATGATCAGGCCGCGCTTGCCGGCCATCAGCCTGGGAACTTCGGGAAGGGGGACTGCCCTGGAAACAGCGTGGTCGGACGCCGCCGCTGCGGCGGCGCCGCTGTCGGGGGCCGCGGTGAGGGGGCGACGATCGTCGGGCATCAGTCCCTCTCAGTTTTCGTAGCGCGAGAACATCAGGCAGGCGTTGGTGCCGCCGAATCCGAAGCTGTTCGACAGGACGACTTCCAGCCCCGCCTTGTCGATCCGGTCGCGGGCAAGCGGATAGTCGCCGACGCCGGGGTCGACGTTCTCGATATTGGCCGAGGCGCAGATGAAGTCATCCTTCAGCATCAGCAGCGAATAGATCGCCTCGTGGGCGCCGGTGGCGCCCTGGCTGTGGCCGGTCAGCGACTTGGTCGAGCTGACGGTGGGGAGCTTCCTGCCGTCGAAGGCCGCGCGGATGGCATCGAGTTCGGTGAGGTCGCCGACCGGCGTCGACGTGCCGTGGGTGTTGATGTAGTCGACCGGGCGGTTGCCGCGCGCGCCGCCCGGAAATCCGTCCAGGGCAAGCTTCATGCAGCGGATCGCGCCTTCGCCGGAGGGTGCCACCATGTCGGCGCCGTCGGAAGTGGCGCCGTAGCCGATCACCTCGGCGTAGATCCTGGCGCCGCGCGCCTTGGCGACTTCCAGATCCTCCAGAACGACGATGCCGCCGCCGCCGGAGATTACGAAGCCGTCGCGGTCACGGTCGTAGGCCCGGCTCGCCCGCTCGGGCGTGTCGTTGTACTTCGACGACATGGCACCCATGGCGTCGAACAGCACCGACAGCGTCCAGTCGAGCTCCTCGCCGCCGCCGGCGAACATGCGGTCGGCCTTGCCGAGCTGGATGCATTCAACGGCATTGCCGATGCAGTGCGCCGAGGTCGAGCAGGCCGAACTGATCGAGTAGCTGAGGCCCTTGATCTTGTAGGCGGTGGCGAGATTGGCCGACACGGTGCTCGACATTGCCTTGGGCACCATGAAGGGGCCGACTTTCTTGGGGCCCTTCTCCTTGGTGATGAGGGCCGCCTGCACGATCGCGCCAGTGGTCGGGCCGCCCGAGCCCGCGACCACGCCTGTGCGCGGATTGGAGATCTCGGCTTCGCTCAAGCCTGCGTCGGCGATGGCTTCCTTCATGGCGAGGTAGGCGTAAGCCCCGCCATCGCCCATGAAGCGGCGCAGGCGGCGGTCGACCGCGGCATCGACATCGATCTTGAGCGTGCCGGCAATCTGGCTGCGAAAGCCCAGCTCGCGATACTGCGGCACGAGCTCGATACCGGACTTGCCCGCCTTCAGCGACGCCGTGACCTCGGCGGCATTGTTGCCGATCGAGGAGACGATGCCGAGGCCGGTGACGACGACGCGCTTCATGTCAGCCTGCAGCGGCGGCAGGCGCCGCGTCCTGGAACAGGCCGACTTTCAGGCCGCTCACTTCGTAGATCTGCTTGCCGTCGGCCTGGACGAAGCCATCGGCGATGCCCAGCACGAGCTTGCGCAGGATCACGCGCTTCAGATGCACATGATAGGTAAGCTTTTTCACGGTGGGCACGACCATTCCGGTGAACTTGACCTCGCCGACGCCCAGCGCCCGGCCGCGGCCCGGAGCCTTCATCCAGCCGAGGAAGAAGCCGAGCATCTGCCACAGCGCATCGAGCGGCAGGCAGCCCGGCATCACCGGGTCGCCCTTGAAATGGCAATCGAAGAACCAGAGGTCCGGCTTGATGTCGAACTCGGCCACGATCTCGCCCTTGCCGAAATTGCCGCCGGTGTCGCTGATCTTCACGATGCGGTCGAGCATGAGCATCGGCGGCAGCGGCAGCTGCGCGTTCCCGGGTCCGAACAGGTGCCCTTTGGCGCATTCGACCAGATCCTCGAAAGTATAGCTTTGCTTCTGCTCGCTCACCGTTCACCGTCCCATAGCCGCCCAATAGAGGGATCCGGGCCAGAATAGGGATGCCCGGGGTTCAGCGCAAACGAGGGCACCGGGCCGCAGCCGGGCCTTTCAATATCCCATCGCACTGATTACATATGGGTTCGACCATGCCCGGAACCAGCCACGATTTCACTGCCCGCCTGCGCGCGGCCGGCCTGCGCCCGACGCGGCAGCGGGTGGCTCTGGCGCGCCTGCTGTTCGAGGGCGGTTCCCGCCATGTCACTGCGGAAAGCCTTCACGTCGAGGTGAAGTCGGCGCAGATGCCGGTCTCCCTGGCCACGGTCTACAACGCGCTTAATCAGTTCCGGGATGCAGGGCTGCTGCGCGAAGTGGTGGTGGCACCCGGCCGGTCCTATTTCGACACCAACACCGGCCATCATCATCACTTCTTCGTCGAGCCGGACGGCGCGCTGCACGATTTTCCCTCGGACAAAGTGACGATCGCCGGCCTGCCCGCACCGCCCAAGGGCACGCGCCTGTCGCGGGTTGATGTCATCGTGCGGGTGCGACGCTAGTACATTTGCTGCGAATCGATTGCAGTATTTAGAACTGTTCTAAACTCCTTGACGGTACGGCGATCGCACCCTAAATCCTGACCGTGGATCGGCGGATGGGCCGATCGAAGCGGGAGAAGAACGATGGCAAATCTCAAGGGATCCAAGACTGAAGAAAATTTGAAGGCCGCCTTCGCGGGTGAGAGCCAGGCCAATCGCCGGTATCTCTATTTCGCTCAGAAGGCCGACGTCGAAGGCTACAACGATGTCGCCGTGGTCTTCCGGTCGACGGCCGAAGGCGAAACCGGCCACGCGCACGGCCATCTCGAGTTCCTCGAGGCGGTGGGTGATCCGGCCACCGGCCTGCCGATCGGCCCGACCTCGTCCAACCTGAAGGCGGCGATCGCCGGTGAGACGCACGAGTACACCGACATGTACCCGGGCATGGCGCGCACCGCGCGCGAGGAAGGCATGGCGGAAATCGCCGACTGGTTCGAGACGCTGGCCAAGGCGGAGAAGAGCCACGCCGGCCGCTTCCAGAAAGCGCTCGACACGATGGCCTGATTGCGGGGGGCCTGAGCCCTTCGGGCTCCATGAAGGGGACCCGCAGGGGTCCCCTTTTTCTTCCCACCTGTTCGACTTGCAACGAAGCAAAGGCACCATGCGCGAAGGCAGCCTCGAAGCCCCCGTCCGTCACGCCCTCGACTGGCAGAATCCCTGGTTCTGGGACGAGGCTGCGCTCGAGAAGGAAATGGAGCGCGTCTTCGACATCTGCCACGGCTGCCGGCGCTGCTTCAATCTCTGCGACTCCTTTCCGCGGCTGTTCGACCTGATCGACAACGGTCCGACCGGCGAACTCGATGGCGTGAAGAAAGAAGATTACGCAGCTGTCGAGGAAGCCTGCACGCTCTGCGACATGTGCTTCATGACCAAGTGCCCGTACGTGCCGCCGCACGAATGGGCGCTCGACTTTCCCCACCTTATGCTACGCCATCGCGCGGTGCAGGCGCGCAAGAAGGGGGTCGATTTCGTCGATCGCCAGCTTGCCGATACGGACCGGACCGGCCGGCTCGGCAGCTTCGTCGCCGGCGCCGCCAACTGGGCCACCGACGAGGGCAACACGCTCACGCGCAAGAGCATGGAGCGTCTGGCCGGGATTCACCACGGCGCCCGCCTGCCGCGCTATGCCGGCGAGACCTTCGAGATCAGGGCGGCGCGCGAGGGTGCGGTGCTGAACGAGACCGCGCCGGCCTTCGGCAAGCGCAAGGCCGTGCTCTACGCGACCTGTTTCGTGAACTTCAACAACACCGGCATCGGTGCTGCGGCGCGCGCAGTCCTGGCCAAGAACGGCGTCGAAACCGAAGTCGTCCATCCCGCCTGTTGCGGCATGCCGAAGCTCGAGCTGGGCGATCTCGAAGGCACGGCTGCGGCGGCAAAGACTGTGTCTGCCGCGCTGCTGCCGTGGATCGACAAGGGCTACGACGTGATCGCGCTCACGCCGTCCTGTGCCCTGATGCTGAAGTTCGAATGGCCGCTGATGCTGCCCAAGGATCCGGACGTCGAACGCCTGTCCCAGGCGACTTTTGACCTGTCGGAGTACGTGGTCGACATTGCCAAGAAGCATGGCCTGGCGCCCGGCCTCGCGCCACTCGAGGGCGGCGTCAGCATCCATCTTGCCTGCCATGCGCGGGCCCAGAACATGGGTGCGAAGGCCGCCGAGATGCTGCGGCTGGTGCCGGAAACCCGGGTCGCCGTCATCGAGCGCTGCAGCGGTCATGGCGGAATCTGGGGGGCACGTACGGAGAATTTCGAGACGGCGGTGAAGGTGGGCAAGCCCGCCGCCCAGATGGCGCTGAAGAACGACACCAGCTTCGTGGCTTCCGAGTGCCCGCTCGCCGCCGACCATCTGATGCAGGTGATGGAGATGACGGCAGGCGAGGAGAAGCCCAAGCCGACGCGCGGCAACCATCCGATCGAACTGCTGGCGCGGGCCTACGGGCTGAGCGGAACCGATCAATGATCACTCCACGCAAGATCGAGTTGGGGGCCATTCTGCCGGCGGCCGAATACGTCAAGGTGCGCGCCGAACGCCGCCGCCTGATGGCGGAACTCAAGAAGAACCGCCGGCTTGAAGTCGGCCCGTTCGCGACGTTCTATTTCGAGTCCTACGACACAATGCTGCATCAAGTGCACGAGATGCTCTTCATCGAGAAGGGTGGACCGGCGCAGATCCCCGACGAACTCGACGCCTACAATCCACTGATTCCGCAGGGCGCCGAACTGGTCGCCACCGTCATGTTCGAGATCGACGATCCCCTGCGACGCGCCCGTGTGCTGGGAACGTTGGGTGGCGTCGAGGACCATGCCTTCCTGCGGGTCGGTGCCGAGACGATCCGGGGCGTCCCCGAAGGCGATCAGGAACGCTCGCGCGAGGACGGCAAGGCGTCGGCGGTGCAGTTCGTGCGCTTTGCCTTCACGCCCTCGCAGGTCGCCACCTTTCGCAGCGGCGATGGCGACCTCGTCGTCGGCTTCGACCATCCCAATTACGGTCACATGGCGGTGATGCCGTCCGCGGTGCGCCAAGCCCTGGCACGCGACTTCGCCTGATCCCTACCGGCTTCCCGGAAGGGTGAGGTCGTAGTTGATCGGTACGATCAGGATCAGGGGGTCGCCCGGCATGTCCGCCGGCACCGGCGGAAACGGCGCGGCGCGGCGGACCGCTTCCAGCTCGGCAGCATCGATGGCGGGCCATCCGCTCGATGTGTCGATCTTGACGTCGATCAGCTGGCCATCGCGGGCGATCGTCATGCGCGTGACAAGGCGGCCGTGCTGATTGGCGTCGGCGGCGCTGCGCGGATAGCGGCGATAGCGCGAAGTCAGCCGCGCGATCTGATCCATGTAGGCGTTACGCGCACGACTCTTGCCGATCAGCCAGTCCGACGAGTTCGACGGCGGCGCCTGAAGGTTCGCGGCGGCATTTTGAGGTGACGGCGCCGGTGCTGGTTGAGGGGGACGAGGCGGTGGTGACGGTTCTGTCTGCGACGGCCGCGGCGTTGGCCAGGGCGGCAGCGGAATTCGAATGGTGGGGACATCGGTGGCGGACGGCGGCGGCAGGGATTCCGGGGATGCAGCTTCCGCGTTGACGCTCGGTGGCGAGGGGGGCGGCGGTGGCGGCTGCTGCGCCGGCGGGTCAGGTCGGCGGGGCTCGGGCTCGGCCAGTGCCTGCTGCGGCTCCTCTTGGGATTGCTCGAT
>RGPT01000500.1 GCA_010032545.1 Alphaproteobacteria bacterium | reverse complement strand
CCCCGGTTTGCCGGCGGCAAGGACGTCGAGCAACCCCCTGGCCCGGGCCCGCTCCATCGTCGCGAACGCCTCGTCGGCGCGGCCGGACGAGGCGTAGACGTCGGTAAGGCCATAGTACGGATCGACACGCGACTCGAAGAAGCGCAAGCGGTCTTCGGTGCCCCCGGCCACGAGGTCGCGCGCGCGCTCGCTCAGGCGAATCGCCGCTTCGAAGCTGGCGATGGCTGCCGCCGTCCGCCCGTTCTGCGCCTGGAGCTGGCCCTCCAGGTAGAGGACCCTCGACAGCGAAACCGGGGTTCCCGTGGAGGCGAGCAGTTCGTGGGCCTTGGCCAGTTTTTCGGCGGCGTCCACTGGCCGTCCCTGGCCAAGGTCAAGTTCCCCAAGCTGGACCAGCGTCTCACCCTCACCGATGCGGTCGCCGATGCCGGACTGAATCTGGCGGGCGCGCCCCAGGCGTTCGCGGGCGAGGTCCCACTGCTTTCGCTCGAGGGCGACAATCCCGAGATTCGACAGCACCATGGCGACCAGGCTCTGCGTCTCGGACTTCTCGGCGAGCGGAAGGCATCTCAGGAACGCCGCTTCGGCCTCGTCGAGGCGGCCGAAGTTCAGTCGGGCGAAGCCGGCGTTGTTGAGTGCGCTCGACAGCAGCGGGATGTTGCCCGAGCGCTCGGCCATGGCCAGCGCTCGATTCGAATAGGCAATCGCCAACGGTCCGTTATTCTGGATGGAGTAGATTTCGCCGATGTTGGCGAGCGTCGTGATGACCTCTGCGGCCGGCGCAAATTTTTCCTTCAACGCGAGGCTGCGCTCGTAATAGTCGAGCGCAGCGCGACTGTTGGACTGTTGCTGGTAGACCAGGCCGATGTTGTTGAGGGTGCGGGCGGCCGCCTCGACGCGTCCATCCTCCTCGTGGAGGGAAAAGGCCCGTTCGAACTGCACGAGAGCCAGGTCGAATTCGCCGAGCCGGCGGTAGACGATGCCGAGGTTGTTGGCGGCGCTCGCAATCATCTCGCGCTCGTTGGCCGATTCCGCCAGCGCCAGCGCCTGAAGCAACACGCGCGTGGCCCTGGTGTAATCGCCAATCGGGCCGAGCACGGCACTGAGGCCAATCAGCGCGGCGGCCTCCACGCGAGGGCTCGAGCGATGGCCCAGCCAGACCGCCCCTTCATAGGAGCGAATGGCTGCGTTCCGATCGCCGGC
>RGPT01000499.1 GCA_010032545.1 Alphaproteobacteria bacterium | reverse complement strand
ACGAACACCGTGTCGCCGGGCAGCACGCCGTCCTCGGCAAAGGCGGGGCCGGCGATTAGGCCGGCCAGAGCCGAGGCGAGAACCACGGTAGTTTGTTGTCGAAAAGTCCGATTGGCGGGCATCCATTTCCTCACTGCCACTTGAGTAGAGGCTGGACGCACGGGATGCCGCCGCGCCAAGGCGCTGCCGGTCATTGCTTGCGAGGGCGTCTGTCGTCCCATCCGCGGCGTCCAACCCATTCACAGGTGTCGCCACAGCGGAAACCCGCACCACCCACTACCCCGGTAGCTGGAAGGACGACGCGATGGCAGGTCTCCTGGCTGGCGGGTCGTCGCCCCGATACACCTTCCCAGGACGGATCCCAGTGGCTCTTCGTATCGGAACTCGCCGCTTACAGTTGCGGGGACAGCCACGGCTGGAGCGCGTTTTGCTCTTCCGTGTTCCCTTTGAAGCCCTTTCGGGCACCATCGAGGCGGAAGCTACGCCCACAATTGGGCAAACGCAATTGTGCATAAGTGGGAGGCCGTCTTGCGGATTTCCTCAGGTTGCGCGCCGGTAGGCGGATGAGGAGACCAGCGGCAGCACCAGCAGGCCCAAGACCATGAACCCGGTCAGCATGGCCCAGGCCTCGTTGATCGCGAGCACCATGCCGGCCTTTTCGACCAGCGGCCGGGCGAAGTCGACGGCCGAGGAGTCCAGGTTCTCCAGCCTCATGCCCTTGAAGAACTTCAGCGGCAGTCCGACGAACTCGGCCGCCTCTCGGCTGCCCGCCATCAGTTCGCCGGCCAGTCGCTTGCCGTGGCCTTCGGCCCTGCTGTAGATCACCGTATCGATCAACGCGATGCCGATGGCGCCGCCCAGGTTGCGCATCAGGTTGAACAGACCGCTGGCATCGGCGATCCGGCCCGGGGGCAAGCGGCCAAGCGCCAGGCGCGTGGGCGGCAGCAGGCACAGCATGATCGCCGAGCCGCGCAGGATCTGCGGCCAAAATATGTCGTCGAAGCCGGATCGCGGCGTCTGGAAAAAGCTCATGCCCATTCCGGCGCTGAACAGCAGGAAGCCGCAGGCCGTCAGTACCCTTGCATCGAACCGACGCTCCAGCTGCACGACGATGGGCGCGGTCGCCAGCTGGGCGAGGCCTGTCACCAGCATGACCTGACCGATATCGAGCGGGCCGTAGCCGCGCACGAACCCTAGGAA
>RGPT01000498.1 GCA_010032545.1 Alphaproteobacteria bacterium | reverse complement strand
CGCGCCCTTCGGCAGCGCGTCCGCCACGGCAACCGGATCGGCGACGCGGGCCCAGTCGGTCATGAACCACAGCGGCGGAAGGCCGCGCGCGCAGGCCGCGCGGCTCTGCGCGGCCTTCGACAGGCGCCACAACTGGTCGAGCTTGGGACTGGCCATCAGGCGGGGACGCTAATATACAGGCGGCGGAAATGACAGGCCCGAGCATGACCCCGACCGCCTCGCAGATCGCCGCCCATCTGGACGAAGTCCGCACCCGGATCGACAAGGCCGCGCGGAAGGGTGGCCGCACCGGCGCCGACGTCACGCTGATCGCGGTGTCGAAGACCCATCCGGCCGAGGTCATCGAGCTGGCGCTGGCCGCCGGCCAGCGGCATTTCGGCGAGAACCGGGTGCAGGAGGCCGAGGCCAAATGGCCGGCGCTGAAAGCAAAACATCCGGACGTGGTGCTCCATCTGATCGGCGGCCTGCAGACCAACAAGGTCGGGGACGCCCTCGCCCTGTTCGATGTGATCCACACCGTCGACCGCCCGAAGCTGGCCGAGGCCATCGCCCGGCAGGGCCGCGAACTGGGCGTGCGCCCGCCCTGCTTCATCCAGGTCAACACCGGCGAGGAAGCCCAGAAGGGCGGCGTCATGCCGCTGGAGACCGACGCGTTCGTCGCCGAATGCCGCGGCCTGCTGGATGTGGCCGGGCTGATGTGCATTCCGCCGGTCGACGATCCGCCCGCGCCACACTTCGCGCTGCTGAAAAAGTTCGCCCGGCGCAATGGACTCGCCGGCCTCAGCATGGGCATGAGCAGCGACTACGAAACTGCCGCCGAGATGGGCGCGACCCATGTGCGGGTCGGCTCCGCCATCTTCGGCGCCCGGGGCTGAGGTCCCGTATCAGCGCCCTTGCAGCAGCAGGCTGGCTACAGCACCTCGATCTCGTCGCCCTTGCGCGCGTCGCGCAGGATGGCGCGCAGGTCCTCGATGGCGACGGCGACACAGCCTTCGGTCGGGCTGTAGCCGGGCGCCGCCACGTGCAGGAAGATGGCGCTGCCCGCGCCCGGCACCACCGGCGCGTCGTTGTGCCCGAGCACGACGATGATGTCGTAGAGGTGGTCCTCGCGCCACAGCGTCTCGGTGCGCGCCGGATAGGGCGTGATCACCTTGCTGTTGTAGGTCGGATAGTCCGGATCGTCGCACCAGGCGTCATCGG
>RGPT01000497.1 GCA_010032545.1 Alphaproteobacteria bacterium | reverse complement strand
GCCTGCCACAGATAGCCGTTGACCCGCATGCTGGCCGCCTGCTCGAGCTGGACGGGCTTGTAGCGGTCAGCCACTTCCTTGCTGCCGCCGCCGCACGCGGTCAGGGCGGCCATGCCCGCCAGCACGATGACTCGAAACGCTATCCTCGGCATATGTTCGCCTCAGTTGGGTGAAGGGGTTGCGGGGCGCGCCGCCGGGACTTTATACAGGCCGGGCCGCCGATTGAACAACCGGTTTAAGGCCGCCGGGCGTTGCCGGGCGCCGCGCCGGCGGCCGGGACCACCCGATTCGCTGTGGATAACCACGAAATTTCCCATGTTTTCATGGCTGTCCCCTGTGAGTCTTCTTGATTTGCCGATGATGTTGGAGTGGACTATATAGAGATCAAGACCAGATATATTGAGAGTGGAGCGAAACTGGTCTAAGAGATCGCCTCCACTCAGAGGAAACGAACAAGGAGCACGGCCCTTCCCGGCAGGGATTGCGCCGCGAAGAAGATGGGGCGGCTGGCTAAGGGTGCAATGGTATCGGTGATGGCGCTGGCCTTCGGGCATCAGGCGGTCGCGCAGGATTCCATACAGTTCATCGACGGCGGCGATCTTCAGTTGCTCGAACCGACGCGTCCGGCGCCGCAGCCGTGGCAATCGCTGGCCAAGGACAAGGCCGGCACGGCAGCGACGATCGCCACGCCGTCGCCCAGTTCCGATAACTCGCTGTTCAATCTCCGGTCCAAGCCCAAGCTCGACGGCATGCGCATCGGCGCCGACATCAAGCTGGACGAATCCGACAAGATCGAGCTGCGCGAGGCCAACCGCCTGTCGTTCCAGGCCGATCTCGGCACCATGCCGGCATTCTCGGCGGGCGCCGTGCAGGGGCCGTTCGGTTCGCCGGCCACGACTGCCATGACCCGGACCGGCCTCGACGACCGGGCGCTGTTCGCCAGGTCGGCCTCGGTCAATCTCAGCAAGCCGCTCACCGTCGCCATGTTGCGCGACCCGCAGGTCATGGTGCCGCACTATGCCGGCCTGCGCATCGGCTACGCGTCCGGCTATTCGGCCGATGACCCGCTGGGCTTCGATCCGTCACAGCGCGGCTTCGAGGTCTATCTGAGTTCGGCCGCCATGAGCACCGGCTACGACAGCAGCGGCCTCGCCTATACCAGCGTGCCCAGCTTCGCCCATCCCGAGTCGGCCTACAATG
>RGPT01000496.1 GCA_010032545.1 Alphaproteobacteria bacterium | reverse complement strand
GGCAACGGTCTGGTCATCGCCAATATCAATGTCGGCGTGCTCTACCTGTTCGCCATCTCGTCGCTTGGCGTCTACGGCATCATCATGTCGGGCTGGGCGTCGAACTCGCGCTATGCCTTTCTGGGCGCGCTGCGCTCCTCGGCGCAGATGGTGAGCTACGAGGTCTCGATGGGCTTCGTAATCATCACCGTGCTGCTGTGCGTCGGCTCGCTGAACCTCAGTGACATTGTCCGTGCCCAGTCGGGCAGCTTCTGGCACTGGCACTGGCTGCCGCTGTTCCCGATGTTCGTCATCTTCTTCATTTCGGCGCTGGCGGAAACCAACCGGCATCCGTTCGACCTGCCCGAGGCCGAGGCCGAGCTCGTCGCCGGCTACCAGGTCGAATATTCGTCGATGACCTTCGCGCTCTTCTTCCTTGGCGAATACGCCAACATGATCCTGATGGGCGGGATGACCTCGATCCTGTTCCTCGGCGGCTGGCTGTCGCCGATCGATGTCTGGCCGCTCAACGTCGTCTGGCTTGGCCCGGTCTGGTTCATCCTCAAGGTGTTCGTCCTGATGTTCGTGTTCATCTGGATTCGCGCCACGCTGCCGCGTTACCGCTACGACCAGCTCATGCGCATCGGCTGGAAGGTGTTTCTGCCGTTCTCGCTCGTCTATCTCGTCGCCGTCGCCGGGTTCCTGGTGGCGTTCGACAAGCTGCCGAAATTGTAGGAGGCCGACATGGCGTTTCTCGACCGCACCGGCCGCGCCCTGTTCCTGCAGGAGATCGTCTCCGGCATGGCGCTGACCTTCAGCTACATGTTCAAGAAGCGGGCAACGGTGAACTACCCCTACGAAAAGGGGCCGCTCAGCCCGCGCTTCCGCGGCGAGCATGCGCTGCGCCGCTATGAATCCGGCGAGGAACGCTGCATCGCCTGCAAGCTGTGCGAGGCGGTCTGTCCGGCCCAGGCGATCACCATCGAGGCCGAGCCGCGCGAGGACGGCAGCCGCCGCACCACGCGCTACGACATCGACATGACCAAGTGCATCTTCTGCGGCTTTTGCCAGGAAGCCTGCCCGGTCGACGCCATCGTCGAGGGGCCGAACTTCGAATACGCCGCCGAAACCCGCGAAGAGCTGTTCTACGACAAGGCCAAGCTGCTCGCCAATGGCGACCGCTGGGAGTACGAGATCGCCCGCAACCTGGAGGCCGACGCG
>RGPT01000495.1 GCA_010032545.1 Alphaproteobacteria bacterium | reverse complement strand
CCGGCCGAAACCACCGACCGGCTTGTCGATGTTGCCGAAGCGCCAGGAATTGATGCAGATCCAGGCCAGGTCCTCCATGGGATCGCCGAAATGGGCGATTTCCCAGTCGAGTATGGTGCGCAGGCCTTCCGGCCCCCAGATGATGTTGCCGTTGCGAAAGTCGCCGTGGACCAGGGTCACGCGGTCGCGCGCCGGTACCCGCTCCTTCAGCCAGCGCAGCGCATAGTCGAACACCGGCGACGGCGACCATTCGAGGAAATACTTCTCGTAGGCGTTCCAGGTGTTCTGCCACTGCTGCAGCGGCGTGATCTCCTCGAGGAAATCCAGCTCGCCCATGGGCACGTTGTGGATCGAGGCGGCGGCCTCGCCGCTCTGGCCCGCCATCTTCGTACGGGCGTCGGCGTAGAGGTCGTCGCGCAGCACGCGGGGCGCCAGCGTCTCGCCGGCCACCCGGTCCATGACGAAACCGACGCCCAGCCCGTCCTCGGGCTGCAGCACGTAGCGCACGTTCGGCGCCTTGACGCCGTGACTGTGGCAGATTTGTATCAGCCTGGCCTCGCGGACCTGGCCGATGGCTGTCGAGCGGCTTTCCGGCACGCCGCCCGGCGCACGGCGCAGGATCAGCTCCTGCAACCCATCCGCCGTTGGCGCGTCAAACGACCAGGTCTCCTGGGACGCGCCGGCCGAAAGCCGCTTCAGGTCGGCGATCCCCGTCGCCGACAGATATTTCCGTGTCGCGGCTTCCAGCGCCGCGTCGATGCTACCACCCGCCATCAGCCAGCCACTTCTCCACCATCCAAAGCCTGTCCGAGCCCCAGAAGGGCTCACCGTCGACGACGATATAGGGCGAGCCGAACACGCCCTTCTCCATCGCCTCGTCCGTGATCCGCTTGTAGCGCGTCTTCATGTCCGGGTCGTCGACGCTGTTGCGGTAGGCATCCGCGTCGAACCCCATCCTGCCTATCTCCGCCGCGATCCACTCTGGATCGCAGGCGTTGGTCGCCTCGCAATAGAGCGCATGGTAGATGCCGAGGGCAAGCCGCTTGGCGGCGCCCTCGTCAAGGTCGGCCAGCCAATAGAATGCGCGTCCCGCGACCGCCACGTTGGCGTTGCGCACGTCGGCCACGTTCCAGGGCTGGACGCCGTAGAGCCGGGCCAGCCGCGGCACGTCGTGCTTGAAATACTCGCCCTTGATGGGAT
>RGPT01000494.1 GCA_010032545.1 Alphaproteobacteria bacterium | reverse complement strand
TCAACGGCACGCGCGCCATCATCCTGGCGGTCTACCGGCAGCCTGACGCCAACACCGTCCAGGTCGTCGATCGCGTCAAGGACATCATTCCGCAGATCCAGGCCGAGCTGCCGACCGGCGTGGAGGTGCAGCTTCTTGCCGATCGCTCCAAGCCGATCCGCGAGGCCATCGACGACGTCGAGTTCACGCTGGTTCTGGCCGCCATCCTGGTCATCATCGCCATCTACTTCTTCCTGCGCAGCTTCCGAGCCACCGTCATCCCGGCCATCGCGCTGCCGATCTCGATCATCGGGACTTTCGCCGGCATGTATCTTTGCGGGCACTCGATCGACAACATCTCGTTGCTGGCGCTGACGCTGGCGGTCGGCTTCGTCGTCGACGATGCCATCGTCATGCTCGAGAACATCGTCCGCCATATCGAGGCCGGCGAGAAGCCGATGGAGGCGGCGCTCAAGGGCTCCAAGGAGGTCGGCTTCACCATCGTGTCGATGACCCTGTCGCTGGTCGCGGTGTTCATTCCAGTGTTGTTCATGGGCGGCGTGGTCGGCCGCATGTTCAACGAGTTCGGCCTGGTCATCAGTTTCGCGATCCTGATCTCCGGCGTGGTGTCGCTGACGCTGACGCCGATGTTGTGTTCGCGACTGCTGAAGCCGGTCGATCACCACGAGAAGCACAACGTCCTTCTGAGGATGTTCGAATGGAGTTTCAAGAAGACGACCGACGCCTATGCCTGGGCGCTCACCCGCACCGTCAAGTTGCCGCGGCTCGTGCTTGCCATCACGCTTGGCACTTTCGTGGTGACCTTCCTTCTGTTTCAGGCGATCCCCAAGGGCTTCTTCCCCTCGGAAGACATCGGCCAGATCTCAGGTGCCACGGTCGGCCCCGACGACGCCTCGTTCGACGCCATGGTAGCGCGCCAGTCGGCCCTGGCCGAACTGCTTAGGCGCGACCCGGACGTGGTTTCCGTCGTCTCGACCGTCGGCGGCGGCAACGCGGCAAGCACCGTCAATTCCGGCCGCATCTTCATCATGCTGCGCGACAAGCCGGAGCGGACGGACAGCGCCCTGCAGGTGATCGCCCGACTGCGCCGCGCGGCGGCCACGGTGCCCGGCATCAACGTCTTCTTCCAGCCGGTGCAGTCGATCAACATCGGCACCACCCAGACTCGCGCGCAATACCAGTTCGGCATGCGGTCGAGCGA
>RGPT01000493.1 GCA_010032545.1 Alphaproteobacteria bacterium | reverse complement strand
TGCGCGCGTCATCCGGCTGGGCGACACCGAGCCCACGCTTGTGGAGACGGCTGGCCCCTCGGCGCTGGCGCAGGCGCTTCCCACGAGAGACCGCTGATGGGCGCCCTGGTGCGGTTCCTCAAGTCGATCTTCCTGATCGACATTCTCCAGGGGCTCTGGGTCACCCTGAAGTACACCCCGCAGCCGGCCTTCACCTTCCAGTACCCGGCCGAGCGTCGGCCCGTGGCGCCGCGCTTTCGCGGCGTGCTGCGGCTGCAGCTCGAGCCTGGCACCGGCGCCCAGACCTGCATCGTGTGCGACCAGTGCGCGAAGGCGTGCCCCGACGACCTGATTGCGCTTGGCGGGCACCGCGAGCCAGGGCAGAAGATCAAGGTCCTCGACTACTTCGACTTCAACCTCTCGCGCTGCAGCTTCTGCGGGCTGTGCTCGGAGGTGTGTCCGACAAAGCCGATCAAGGCGCTCATCATGAGCGAAGACTACGAGCTCGGCACCTACAGCCGGGACGCCCAGATCCTCCGCGTCGACCAGATGTACGACGGCGTCCCGATCCAGACCTACACGCGCTAGCGCTTTCGAGAAACGGCCCTGCTTTCGCAGGACGTAACCCCACGGCGCCCCCGGGCGTCAAAAAGCGCGAAAAACTCGCGGCCCCGTTCTTGTAACGGAAGCCCGGTTCGGTCATTCTTTCAGCGTTTTCAGTCTGTGGGAGGGTGCATGGTCGGTCTGAGGGTGCGCGGGGCCATAGTGACGGCCGTCATCGCGGCGGCGTCCTTCGTGATTCATGCGGAAGTGGCGCCGCAGTCACAGTCGGTCGACATCCAGCTGCAGCTCGGCAACGAGTTCATGGCGGAGGGGCGCTATCAGGACGCGCTCGATGCCTTCCAACGGGCGCTCGGCGTGGCCAAGCCCGACCAGGTGCGCGAAGCCAGGTCCGGCGTCATCGCTGCGGCGCTGCGCGTCGCGGAGTTCGACCTCGCCCGGTCCGAGGCCGAGAAACTTGTGGCGGCGTCACCGCTGTCGCCCGACGTCATCGCGCTGCATGCCGATGCCCTCTGGACCTCGGGCCTGTTCCAGGAAGCCGAGGCGCGCTATCAGGACGCACTGAAGCTGCAGCCGGATCTGCCACGCGGGCATCACGGCATGGCGCGCGCCTACGCGGCCCAGAGCAAGCTGGATCAGGCGATGGCCGAGGCCCAGACAG
>RGPT01000492.1 GCA_010032545.1 Alphaproteobacteria bacterium | reverse complement strand
CGAGCTGCGCACCGACTACTGGCGCGAGGCGATCGATCTCGCGCCTCGCCTGTCGGGCCATGACCGTGCCCGGCTGTGGTCGGTCCTGTGGTACGACTTGCCGGCCTGGCTGGGGCCAAACACGCCGACGCACATGCGCCGGCGGGCGGCGCGCGCCAGCTTGCGACTCTGGTTGCGGACCTTCTGCAGCTCGCCGATCAGCGACGGCGCCTGTTGGGCCACGGTCGGCGATTGCGCGGCGGCGGTCTTCAGCCAGTTCACGCCTTCGCCCGCGGCGACGGCCAGCGACTCGCAGTCCTGGGCCAGCTTGAGATCGACGGTGTCCATTTCCCTAACCGGTCTTCAGCATGCCCGTGTCGAGCCAGTAGCCCTCACGGCGCGGGAGTGTCTGCAGGCGGAGTGTCAGGCGATCGAGTGCCACGGCACGACCGTCGCGGTTGGTGATCTGGCGCAGGCGGAAGCGCTCGACATCGCCCGAATCCTTGTCCTTTGGCTTGACCCGCGCGAGGGCAATGTTGAACGGCGTCTCGCGCGCGTGACGCTCGGCATACTCTGGCTTGGCGAACTCGAGCGCATAGAGACGCGCCGCCGGCCAACGTGCGAGGTCGAGCTGGCGGGCGCCCAACCACATGGGGCCGCGGAACTCGAAGCCGATCTCGGGCAGCTCGTAGTCGCGGTTGTCGAGATCGACATCGCGATAGACCAGGTCTTCTTTCTGCAGCCGTCCGCCGCCGTCGAGCTTGCCGATGAACTTGGCGATGCTCTTGGATTTCAGAAGATCCGAGCGGAAAGAGAAGTCCGGAAGCTGCGATTGGGCCAGTGCGGCGATCATCGCGCCGACGGCGACGGTGGTCTTGGGATCCTCGACCCGGAGGCGGGCGTCGCGGAACGGATACCAGGCGCCGACGCGGTACTCGTGCAGCGAGATCACCCGCTCCGGCGGCAGCCCACGTGCCTGTGCCACCGAGCTGAAGCGTTCCGCCGTAGACAAACAGGCTGGTTGTGAGGGAGGGGAGCAACGTGTTGAGGGTTGCCTTTCCGGACCCAGTTTTCACGAGCCCGGAAATACCTCCGAGCGAGCCGCCCGAAAAGAGCAGGTCTCCTGCGCCATTGAGCGTCAGGAGGCTCGTGGCAGAAAGGGGCCCGGCGACGGTGAGTTGCCCGGCTGTGGCGCCAATGGTGGCTGCGGCAGTGAGCGTGA
>RGPT01000491.1 GCA_010032545.1 Alphaproteobacteria bacterium | reverse complement strand
TGCGAGACAGCGGCTCTACGTCGCCAACACCAGATCGCTGCAGGCGAGCCTCGTCACCAGAAACCTGCGCATGGCGAGGCAGCTCTATGCCGAGAACTGCGCAAGCTGCCACGGCGTGGGCGGCGCCGCTGATGGTCCGGGCGCCGCGATGCTCGAGCCTCGGGCGAAGAATCTCACCGACGTCGAATATTCAACCGCTCGCCTGGCCGACGTCCTGTGGAACGGCGTCGACGGTACGGCGATGCCGGCGTGGCGCGATCGAACACCGGCCGACCTGGCCGCGCTCGCGCTGTTCGTCCAGAGCCTGCATCCCTCAACCGCGGACACGGCGCTGCCCGACAACATCGGCGAGCTCGGCGCGCGCGTGTTCGCGGCCAACTGCATCCAGTGCCACGGCGAGGCCGGCGCCGGCGACGGCCCGGCGGCCGCCAAACTGAAAATTGCCCCGACCGACTTCCGGCGCCAGCGGGACGACCTGGCCGCGGGCGTGCGGGTGCTGCGCGACGGCGTGCCGGGGACGCCGATGGCGCCGTGGACCGATCGGTTGAGCGACGCGGAACGGCTGGCCGCGGCGCACTACGTGCGCGGCTTCTTTACCGGTGGCAACCCGCGATGATGACCGACGTGATCGTCTTCGGCTCCGTCGCGTTGGCCGCGATATTTACAGTCGCCTGGTGGCTGCGGCCGGACCTGCGCGCCTGGATCGAGCGGCCAAAGTACGAGTTCCAGGACGCGCTGCAGGATTATGATCGGGGCCGCGCCGGCGAGGCCGGCGCACAAGGGAGACCATCCGCGTGACTGAGCAGGAACCCACGGTCGAACGGGGCGGGCTTGTCGGCGTGGTGATCGCCTGCGTGATCATCGGCGCCATCGCGGTGGGCGCGACGATGAAAATCGGGCCGACGCCGTCGACCACGCCGGCCAAGCCGGTGCCGGCGATTGCGACCGAAGACTACGGCCGCCGCCTGATCGCCCAGACCGCCGAATACATCGGGCCCGACCAGGCCGATTCGGCGAAGCGCTACACCGGGGCGCGGCTGTCGTGCGGATCGTGTCACCTGGCCACTGGCACTGAAACCGGCACGCTCACGCTGATGCAGGTCACCGAGCACTATCCGCGTTTTTCCGGCCGCCAGGGGACTCAGACCGACATCGAGGATCGCATCAACGAGTGCATGCAGCGCAGCATGAACGGCAAGCCGCTGCC
>RGPT01000050.1 GCA_010032545.1 Alphaproteobacteria bacterium | reverse complement strand
CCGACATAGAGTGGCGTGCGGCTCTTGGCGGGTGGCGTCGGAGTTGTTGCGATATCGGCGGCGGGCGGCGGCGTTGCCGGTGCCGGCGATACCGTTGGCCGCGCCGGCTGGATGGTCGGCGTGCGCGAGACGATCGTGGCCACTCCATCGGCGGGCGAGGCCATCGACAGAATCGACAGAACCGTGCGCAAGCCGGCAATGGATTGCGGCCGGTCGGACGCGCGCACGGCCAAGCCGGCATCGATGCCGGCGATCAGCCCTGGCGCAAATCCCGGCGGCGCAATCCTTGCCAGCAGCTCGTACTCGTCGTCGAGCATGCGGTCGAAGGCACTGGGCGGCGCCTTGCCTGTGATGGCGTGGTAGAGCGTCGCCGAGAGGCCGTAGATGTCGGTCCACGGCCCCTGCTTGGCCGACGTCATCTGCTCGGCCCGGCGTGAAGATCGCAGTCATTGCCACGGTGCGGCCGACCATGGCGGCGCGCGAGGCACCGAAATCGATCAGGGTCGGGTTGCCTGCGGCATCGAGCAGGATGTTGGCTGGCTTGATGTCACGATGCAGGAAGCCTGCATTGTGGACCTGCTCGAGACCGTCAAGCAGGGGCCACAGGATGCGGTCGATCGCTGGCGCATCCAGCGGACCGTGCTTCTTGATATGGCCTTCGAGCGTATCGCCGTGGAGCATCTCCATGACGATGTAGGCGGTGCCGTTGATCTCGAGGAAGTCGAAGACGCGGACGATACCCGGTGCACGATGCAGCGTCGCCATGACCCGGCCCTCGGCGACGAACCGGTCGCGGCCCCAGGTGAAATCCTCCGCTACCTTCGTCGAGCGCGGCATCACGGTGATGCCGTTCTGGCGTACCGCCAGCGCGGTCGGCAGATACTCCTTGATGGCGACTTCGCGGTCGAGCTGAACGTCACGCGCCCGGTAAGTTATGCCGAAGCCTCCCTGGCCCAGCACGGACAGGACTTCGTAGCGCCCGATCTGGGCGCCAACCGGCAGGGCGACGAAATCGACCTCCGGATCGGCCGCTGTCGTTTCTGACCTCATGTCGACCATGAAAGTAACCCACTCCCACGGGCCATTGTCGGTCTATACGCGTTCAAATTATCAGAACGGCCCCCAGACTCCCATCAGCCTTGGCAATGCAACTTTGCCATCGGGACTGCCGCTGCGGCAAGAAATTGATCATGACTGGCGGCTAGAAGCCAATCCAGAGGTACATGTCGCGGCAGGGGAGTCCGCCGTTGACACCGATCCGCCAATCGCTGCATCTTAGCACCCCGCCGGCGTAAGAGACCGTTGGATGCCAGGTCCTTTCCCTCCGCCAACCACCGATTTTTCGCCATGGCGCGAAATGCCGTCCCGAACTGTCCGGCAGCGTGCCGGCCGAACCTAGCCAGCGGTCAGGGAACACCGACTTGAGCGAATTCGTCTTTCGGGAGGTGAGCCACGAAAACTGGCCTGACTTCGCCAGCCTCTTCGAAAGCCGGGGTGGACCGAAGAGCTGTTGGTGCATGGTCTGGCGATCGACGACCGCGGAAGCCAGGCAACCGGACGGCCCAAGCCGTCGGGTTGCCATGAAATCCAGGGTCGAGGCGGGCGTGCCGATCGGTATTCTGGGCTATCGCGACGGCGTCCCCGTCGCCTGGTGTTCGATCGCACCTCGGGACACCTACCGTGCGCTCGGAGGTCTTGATGATTCCGGGACGCTTGAACAGGTCTGGGCGTTGGCGTGCTTCTTCATCAAGCGCGAGCACCGGGGGCAGGGGTTAGCAAGAAATCTGCTGCTTGCGGCCATCGATCATGCCGCCCGCAATGGGGCCTCCATCGTGGAAGCTTATCCTGTAGACCCGGATTCCCCGAGTTACCGCTTCATGGGCTTTGTCGACACCTTCACCAAAGCTGGCTTCCAAGAGGTCGGGCGGGCGGGCCAACGCCGTCACGTCATGCGCCTTTCCATCTCCCGCTGACCGCACGAAGCCGATCACGGGTCCATCGCCTAGGCGTCGTGCCCATCATCGTCGGGTGTGGCCGGCAATTCCCGCTGCCGCGGTCTGCACGACGATGCCGCCTGTCTCCGCCGAAACCTCGGCCGGGTCGGGGGCGGTCGCCAAGTTCGGAGTACCGGTCGCCAAGCCGACGCCCACATCGATCTTGCCCTGGAAATCGGCGGTCATCGGCCTCGCGAGAGTTGATTCCAAGCAGCGAAAGGCCAGGCGGGGCAGCCTCGGCCGAGCCTTGCCACCATCGCTTCACGCTGGTCTTCTTTGCTTCTGGCGCAGCTTCAGCCTTCGCTTTCCCCAGAACAAGGAATGTCCACGCGATGCCGAACGATTCCACCTATGACTACATCGTCGTCGGTGCAGGGTCGGCCGGTGCGGTGGTGGCCTCCAGGCTGACGGAGAGCGGTGCCTACCGCGTGCTGCTGCTGGAGGCAGGGACCGAGGGTTCGAATTTCTTCTGGTCGCGTGTGCCTGTCGGCGTCGCCAAGATGATCGACGATCCGGCCGTCAACTGGTGCTACTCGTCGGAGCCGGATGAGGGCTCGGGCGGGCGGCGGATCGACGTTCCGCGCGGCAAGATGATGGGCGGGTCCAGCTCGATCAACGGCATGGTCTATATCCGCGGTCAGGCGCAGGACTACGACCACTGGGCACAGCTCGGAAACCGGGGCTGGAGCTACCAGGACGTGCTGCCGGTCTTCAAACGGATGGAACGCTACGACGGCGGATCGGACGCGTTTCGCGGCCGCAGCGGCCCGCTGCGCGTCACCGACACGCCGCGCCACAAGGTGCCGCTTTTGGAGAAGATGATCGCGGCGGCGGAACGAATCGGCCTGCCCTTCAATCCCGATCTGAACGGCGAGACGCAGGAAGGCATCGGCATGTCGCAAGTGACGATCGCCAAGGGGCGTCGCCAGAGCACGGCCTACTGCTACCTCGACCCGGCCCGTTCGCGGCCCAACCTCACGATCGATCGCGGGGCGATGGCCGAGGCGCTGGTTCTGGAAGGCAAGAGATGCGTCGGCGTTCGCTATTCCGTGGGCGGCGCGAAGCGGGAAGCGAGAGCCACGCGCGAAGTCATCGTCTCGGGCGGTTCGATCAACTCGCCGAAGCTCCTGGAGCTCTCCGGCGTCGGCCAGGCGGACTTGCTTCGCAGCAGGGGCATTGTGCCGGTGCACGAACTGCGTGGTGTCGGTGAAAACCTGCGCGACCATTACTCGCCACGCGTAAAATTTGCGATCAAGGAGAAGAACCTCACCTTCAACGACAATGCCCGCGGCTGGAGACTCGCGCGCGAGGCGATCAAGTACGCGCTGTTCCGCGAGGGGTTCCTCGCCTCGACCTCCGTGCCGATCCGTCTCTACTTCCGCACCCGGGTGGGACTCGAAACGCCCGATGCAACGGTCTCGATCGCGCCGTTCCTGTACGAGATGGTCGGCCACGAGCGCCGCGTCTCGAAGAAGCGCGGCATCACCATGAACGTGAATGTGCTGCGCTCCGAAAGCACGGGCTCCATCCACGTCAAGTCGTCCGACCCTTACGAGCCGCCAGCGATCCGGTTCAATTTCCTTTCGTCCGAACACGATCAGGCCGGCGTGCTGGCGGCCATCCGCAAGGGGCGCGAGCTGATGGCGACGTCGCCGCTGAAGGAGGTCACGGGAGACGAGATTGCGCCGGGAGCACACCTGCAGAAAGACGACGAGTTGCTCGATTGGGTACGCAAGAACGCCGAGACCACCTACCATCCGGTCGGCACCTGCAAGATGGGTTCGGATCCCTCGGCCGTGGTCGATTCCGAGTTGCGTGTCCACGGCCTTCAGGGACTGCGTGTCGCGGATGCGTCCATCATGCCGACGTTGACCAGCGGAAACACCAACGCGCCCACGATCATGATCGGCGAGAAGTGCGCTGAAATGGTGCTGTCTGCGGCGCAGGCGCGACAGGCGGTCGCCTAGATCAGTCTTTCACCAGCGGCATCACTTCCGCGGCGAAGCGCTGCAGGCGCTCGATGCTTTGCGCGATGGTCTCGCCGCGGAAATCGAAGATCAGTTCGTGCACGCCGATGGCGGCAAACGACCGGATGTCACTGGCGATTTGGTCGGCGGTGCCCGAGAAGCTGCGACGGGTTCCGTCGCGATCCGGAATGCCGGTATCGTATAGCGGCGCCTTGTACGAGATCGTGAGCGCAGAGAAATCGCGCCCCTCCGCTTCGGTCATCCGCTTCAGTGTCTCCAGATGGGTCCGCATTTCCTGAGGCGGCAGCGGCGAGGCGGCGATGGCGCCGACCGGGTGCCAGCCATCGCCGTGCCGCGCGGTGCGGCGGAGGGCGGCGCGGGAGTGGCCGCCGACCCATATGGGCGGGTGCGGCTTCTGCAACGGGAAGGGCTCGCAGCGGATGTTGGCATAGCTGTAGAACTGGCCGCTGAAGCTGGCTGGCGACTGGCTCCACAGCTGCTTGAAGATCGCGATCCATTCGTCGGTCACCGCCCCGCGCCGGTCGAAATCCGGGCTGTTCAATGCCTCGAATTCCTCTTTGAGCCAGCCGACACCGACCCCCACGGTGACCCGCCCGCCGGACAGGACGTCCAGCGACGCCACCATCTTCGCCGTGAGCACCGGGTTGCGATAGGGCAGCACCAGCACGGAGGTAACGAGGCGCAGCCGCTCCGTGGCCCCGGCCACCACGCCCAGGATGGAGAAGGTCTCCAGCGCGTCGCCGCCCCCGGGGTGCTTGCGGTCCACTGTGTAGGGGTAGGCGGACTCGCTCTCGACCGGAAAGACGATGTGGTCCGCGATCATCGCGGAGTGCAGTCCCAGGCGCTCTCCTTCGCGTGCCAGGGCAAGAATTCCCTCGCGCGTGGCGGTCGGGCCGCGGGTGGGGAGGTAGAAGCCGTAGCGCATCGGGTGGGCTCCCTAGTCTTTGCCTGAGACGCCGAAAGGGCCAACACTCTAGCGAATTTTGCGCCACGGCTCTTCTTCTTGGGGAATACCCGATCCGCACTGGCGTCGGGAGCGGGATCGGGTAGGCTGACCGTGATGATCGCCTTCCCGACACAGCTCCTCGGCATGCCTGGCGCGCGATCCAACAGCGAGCCTGAATGTCCAGCATGACGAAACCGGTGGTCGGCGTGATCGGCAACGCCCATGTCGTGAACGACCGTCACAATGTGCAATTGGTGGGGCAGCGCAATCTGCGTGCGATCGCGGAAGTCGCAGGCGCGCTGCCGCTGATGTTCGCCGGCACGCCGGATATCACCGATGTCGAAGCGCTGCTGGAGGCCGTCGATGGAATCCTGCTGACCGGCGCCCGCGCCAATGTTCATCCGACCCATTTTGGCGTCGAGCCCGATCCCCGGCACGAACCTTACGACCATGATCGCGACGCCATGGCCCTGGGATTGATCCGCGCCTGCGTCGACCGGGGCGTCCCCCTGTTCGGCATTTGCCGCGGGTTCCAGGAAATGAACGTCGCCTTCGGCGGTTCGCTGCATCCGGAGATCCGCGACCTGCCGGGGCGCATGAATCACCGCATGCCCCGGCTGGAGAACGGCGAGGTACATCCCGACCCCGAAGTCGTGTTCGCAGATCGTCACGAGGTGCGGTTGGCGGCGGAGGGATCTTTCGCCAGGCTGCTCGGCTGCGAGACGATCCGCGTCAACTCGCTGCACGGTCAGGGAATTCTCGAACCCGGCGGGCGGATCGTCATCGAGGGCGTAGCGGAAGACGGCACGATCGAGGCGATTCGTATCGCCGACGCGCCCTCCTTCGCTCTGGGCGTCCAGTGGCATGCCGAATACGACCCGCAGTCCAATCCGATCAATCGAGCCTTGTTCCAGGCGTTCGGTGCCGCCCTGCTGGACCACAAGCGGACCACTTGACGCAGCCGCCGTGCCGCGATCATTGATCTCGGTCAATGACGATGACCGACCAAGCCGAAGACTGACAAGCGACAACCGCTTAATCCGACGAACGAGTCCAACCAATGCCCGATACCGCCCTGATGCCTGTATCCGTTCCGCAGAAGACCGAGCATTTCGACGTGCTGATCGTCGGCGCCGGAATCTCCGGCGTCGGCGGCGCCTACCACCTCACCAAGCAATGCCCCGACACGAGCTTCGTCGTCCTCGAATCGCAGGAAAGCTTCGGCGGGACCTGGTTGACGCACCGCTATCCCGGCATCCGGTCGGACAGCGACCTCTATACGTTCGGCTACCGCTTCAAGCCCTGGACCAGTGCGCCGATCGCGACCGCAGCCGAGATCCTCTCCTACATGGGCGAAGTCATCGCAGAGAACGACCTCGGCCGTCACATCCGCTACGGCCACAGGATTTCCGCAGCCCGCTGGTCGAGCCAGGACAACCGCTGGACGATCGAGGCCACGCGCACCGACACCGGCGATGAAGTCCGGTTCACGGCGAACTTCCTCTGGATGTGCCAGGGCTACTACCGGCATTCGGTGGGCTATACGCCGGAATGGGAAGGGATGAAGGACTTCAAGGGCCGGATCGTCCATCCGCAGACCTGGCCCGAGGATCTCGACTACACGGCCAAGAAGGTCGTCGTCATCGGGTCGGGCGCCACGGCCGCGACGCTGGTGCCAGCAATCGCGGACAAGTGCGGCCATGTCACCCTGCTGCAGCGCTCACCGACCTATTTCAGGGCCGCCCGCAACGCCGACGATCTCGCCGACACGCTGCGCCAGCTGCAGGTCGACGAAAGCTGGATCCACGAAATCGTGCGCCGCAAGATCCTGCACGATCAGTCGGTTTTCACGCGCCGTGCGTTCGAGGAGCCGGAAGTCGTGAAGAAGGAGCTGCTGGGCGGCGTGCGCGCGCACCTCGGTCCGGACTACGACATGGATACGCACTTCACGCCGACCTATCGGCCGTGGCGGCAGCGCATCGCCTTCGTCCCCGACGGCGACCTGTTCAAGGGCATCCGTGCCGGTCGCGCCTCGGTGGTCACCGATGAGATCGAACGGTTCACCGAAACCGGAATCCGCCTGAAGTCCGGCAAGGACCTCGAGGCCGACATCATCGTCACCGCCACCGGCTTCAATCTCAACGTGCTGGGCGACATCGACTTCGCCATCGACGGCAAACCGCTCGACTTCGCCGATACGGTCACCTACCGCGGCATGATGTTCACCGGCGTGCCGAACATGGTGTGGGTGTTCGGATATTTCCGGGCAAGCTGGACGCTCCGTGCCGACCTGGTCGCCGACTTCGTGTGCCGCCTGCTCGGCCATATGAAGGAGAAGCAGGCCAAGAAGGTTGCCGTGGCGCTGCGGCCCGAGGACAAGGACATGCCGCTGCTGCCCTGGATCGACCCGGCCAACTTCAATCCGGGCTATCTCATGCGCGGCATGCATCTGCTGCCCAAGCGGGGCGACAAGCCGGAATGGCAGCACACCCAGGATTACTGGACCGAGAAGGACCAGTGGCCGGCGATAGACCTCGACGATCCGCCGTTCGTCTACGGGTGAGGCCCGGCTGTCCCTCGCCTAGGGACGAGCGAGGCGAACGACATGGAGTTCGCCGAACTCGGGTGCGGCCCAGGAGCGTCTGAACACGGTCTGCCTGGCCGCCGGATTGGCATAGACCTCCGGGCCCAACGTGTAGGCCGCGGGGTAATCGGACGCATTCGGCAGCCCGATGCTGAAGACATAGACTTCGCGTCCCGGCGGCACGTCAGCCAGGTCGAAGACGATCGGCCGCGGTGCGTAGACCGCAGGTGGACGAAGGTCCGTTGCCAGCAGGACGGCGTTTGCCGGCAGCAGACGGTCGAGCTTGATGAAGTCATCGAAGAAGGCGACGTACCGGCGGTAGAAGGCGCTCCGGTCCTCGAGGCCAAAGGCCATCGCCGCGAACTGCCGGGCGTAGGCCGCCTGTCCTGCCATCCAGGGCAGAATGCCAATGGCGATCGCGATCGTCGTCACCCACTTCCGGGAGACGAGCTGCGGCGGCAAATGGAGCGCAAAGCAGATCGCCAGGCCATACTGAAGCCCGCCCAGGAACCGCGCATGATATGGCAGCAGCCAGGCGATGATCAGGCATTGCCCGATCAGAAGGGCAGCACCCCATCGACGGATCGCCAGCGGCGTCGTGCTTGATATCAAGGCGCCGATGGCGCCCACCCAGACGAGGGGCGCGTAACCGGCGAGGTTGTCGAACAACACCGTGGAGAGAGGCGAGCGATTGGCGACCTGCGCTGATTGGGCGAAGTCGGCGAAGACTTCGGGGCGGAAAAGGCTTTCGCCAAAAAGACCGGCGAGCAGCGGCCCGAAGGGCGAGCCTGTCCGAATGAAGGTCCAGATCATCATCGGCGCGCCGAGGATCAGCCAGGGCGCAACGGCTGCGGCGACGGCGCGAACCCACGTGCGCCCATTCTCCGTCGACCGGCAGGCAAAGGCGATCGCCAGCAGGGCCACCGCGCCCGAGATCGGGATAAGCGAGACCTTGGCGGAAGCCGCATTCCACGCCAGCAGCGACACCATGAAGGCAAAGCGCGCGGGACTGCTGGCCGCCAGCAGCTTGTCGGCGAGCGCCAGGGCAACCACGGCCGTCGCCAGCGACAAGTCGCCGAACGCGTGGCTGCCGCCGGTCACGTCGAAGACCATCGGATAAGCGCCGACGAGCAGTGCCGCCACCAGGCAATAGGCCAATGGATCGGCGATGCCGCGCCGGCGCAAAACGGCCCAACCCAGCCAGACCAGCATCAGGCTCAACATCCAGCTCACGATGTTCGGCGCATCGGGATAGCCCAGCGCATGCAGCGGCGTGGCGAAGAAGGCGTAGGCCATTTGCGGCAGCACCGCGGACTCGATCGGTGCGCGATAGATCGCTAGTCCATGGTCGGCCACGAGGCGGGCCGGCAACAGCATGTGATAGTACAGCTCGTCGATCTTGCTGGACGGCACGACGGCCGCCAGGAGATTCAAGACGGCCGCCACCATCGCGATGACGATGGCGGCCCGGGGGATTGCGGGAAGAGCACCGGTATCCCGGATCGGCCGACAGAATATCCAGCCGGCGGCACCGCCAGCGAGCGAGAGACCCCAGAGGACGATCAGGACGGTCGGAGTGGCCAGCTGCACCATCGCGACGATCTGGACGGCGAGGCTGGTCGCCTGAATCCCCAACAGTACGGCCACGATCGCGCCGAACGGCGCGGGAAGCCCGATGTGCAGCAGCCGCAGCAGCAACAGGCCGAGACCCATGCAGCCCATGAATGTCGACAGGCCGACCAGGAGGACGATGGGCGCCGAATAGGCGTCCAGGGCGAGGAACGAGGTCAAGGGCGGAACGCCGCAGGCAGGTCCTTGCCGATCCAGACGGTCCGGCGGGCCAACAGATTGAAGTAGAGAATGTGCCAGATCGCGGCCACGCCGTCGCGCCAGCCGATCTTCTTGCCGTCCCTCCGGCCGCGCGGCGCGTACGAGATCGGCAGTTCGACGAGGCGCACGCGGAGGCGGGCGATCTTGGCGGTCACTTCCGGCTCGAAGCCATAGCGTTGCGATTCCAGACGGACGTTCTTGATGACATCGGCCCTGAAGAATTTGTAGCAGGTCTCCATGTCCGACAGGCGGAGGCCGCTGCAAAGGTTGCTGAGCTCCGTCAGAACCCGGTTGGCCAGGTAGTGAATCCCGCGCGACGGCGGTGGCGCGCCCGGCCCGAAGCGCGAGCCGTATACGACATCGGCCTTGTCCGCGATGATGGGCTCGACGAGCCGGGCGATCTCGTCGAATCGGTACTCGAAGTCGGCGTCCTGGATGCCGATGATGGACCCGGTCGCACAGGCAATGCCCGCTGCCACCGCCGCCCCTTTGCCGCGATTGGTCGGCTGGTCGATGATCTGAACGTCGTTCGTGAACGGGAACCGCCGGATGATCCGGCTGGACCCGTCGATCGAGCCATCGTTCACGATCACGAGTTCGCAGGGTCGGGAAAGCCGGACACGGTCGATCGCCGCCAGAAGCTCCGCGAGATGCGGCGCTTCGTTGAACACCGGGATGATCAGGCTGATCTTGTCGGCCGAGGCTTTTGGCACGGAGAGTAGGTACCAGAAGACGCACGGCTCGACACCAACTTGGGAATCCTGCCGGCCTTCCCCGGGCCGGTCCATGCTAATGTCGACCGAGGAGGACACCATGACCACGGGCACCGCCAGACTTCGCCGGCTCGGCAGCAGCGGCCTCTCGGCCTTTCCGATCGGGCTCGGCCTGATGTCGCTCTCGGGGGCCTACGGCAAGAGCGATGATGCGGAAGCAGTGCGCGTCATTCACCACGCGCTCGAGCGGGGCGTCACCCTGCTCGACAGCTCGGACATGTACGGCTGGGGCCACAACGAGACCCTGTTGGGCAAGGCGCTGGCCGGCAGCCGGCGCGGCCAGGCGATCCTCGCCACCAAGTTCGGCCAGATCCAGCAGCCCGGTGGCACCAACGGTGTCGACGGCCGGCCGGCGTATGTGAAGGCCGCGTGCGACGCGAGCCTAAAGCGGCTGGGCGTCGAGGTGATCGACCTCTACTACCAGCATCGCGTCGATCCCGCGGTGGCGATCGAGGAGACGGTGGGCGCCATGGCCGATCTCGTGAAGGAGGGCAAGGTGAGGGCGCTTGGCCTCAGCGAGGCCCGGCCGGAGACGATCCGCCGGGCGCATGCAGTTCACCCGATTGCTGCCGTGCAAAGCGATTATTCACTGCTCTTCCGCGTCGATGCGGAGAAAACGCTCGAGACGACGCGTGCGCTCGGCATCTCCTTCGTCGCCTACTCGCCGCTCGGCCGTAGCCTGCTGACGGGCTCGGTTCGACAGGCGGGCGACATTCCCGAGGGCGACGGGCGCGGCCGGCATCCGCGCTTCGCCGCGGACAATCTGGCGCAGAACCTCACCAAGGTCGCCGCGATCGAGGCCGTGGCGCTGGCCAAGGGCTGCAAGCCCGGACAGGTGGCGCTCGCCTGGCTGCTGGCCCAGGGCGACGACATCGTGCCGATCCCCGGCACCAAGCGCGCCGAGCGGGTCGACGAGAACCTGGCGGCGCTCGGAGTGGTCCTGTCGGCCGACGAGGTGGCTCAACTCTCGGCCGCCCTGCCGCCGGGCGCGGCGGCGGGCACGCGCTATCCCGAGGCGGCAATGAAGGCCGTCTATCTTTAGGCGTCTGCCGATGTTTGACGCATGTCAATGTCGGGCGTAGTCGATTGACTTCCAGTACCGTCGCGCCGGCTGGATCCAAGGGAGAAGACAAGATGTACAAGAACATTCTCATTCCGACCGATGGCACCGTGCTGTCGGAGTCGGCGCTCGAAAAGGGCCTCACCTTCGCCCGCGAGATCGGCGCCCGGATCGTCGTGATGACGACGGTCGAGCCCGCGCCCATGGTGGTGATGGCGTCGGTTCAGCTCTCCGAGATGCAGGGCCGCTATCACCAGCACGCCGCGGACGCGGCGAAGCAGCTTCTCGACAAGGCACAGGCCAAGGCCAAGGCGATGGGCGTCGCGTGCGAGACCGCGCTGGTCGAGGACGATCATCCCTACCAGGCGATCATCGATACCGCGGCGAAGAGAGGATGCGACCTGATCGCCATGGCCTCGCACGGCCGGCGCGGTATCTCCGCCCTCGTGCTCGGCAGCGAGACCACCAAAGTGCTGACCCACAGCACGATCCCCGTTCTCGTCTTCCGCTGAAGCGCGAGGCCTGACATGTCAGCATGGGGACGACGCCACTTCATCGGCGCGGGCATCGCAGCGACGGCCGCCGCGGGCGGCGGACCGGCCTTCGGCCAGGCCTTCCCCAGCAAGCAGATCCGCTGGGTGATACCGTTTGCGCCCGGCGGCAACTACGACGTCACCTCGCGTATCGTGGCCGATCCGATGGGGCGTCAACTCGGCCAGAGCATCCTGATCGACAACAAGCCCGGTGCGGGCGGCGTAGTCGGCCTCGAGCTTGCCTACAATGCGCCAGCCGACGGCTACACGATCGTCATGGCGAGCTTCACTGTCGGCTACGTGGCGCCGATCTTCGCCGGCAAGAAGGAGATGCTGTCCCAGTTCGCGCCGGTCAGCATCCTCACCACCGTGCCGACGCTGGTGGTGACGCGGGCCGACAGCCGCTTCACCGACATGAAGAGCGTCGTGGCGGAATGCCGCGGCAAGCCGGGCACGGTCAGCATCGGCCACTCCGGCAATGGCACCACCAACCACGTCGGCATCCTGCGCCTGCAGCTCAACGACGACCTCAAGTTCAACATCATCCCCTACCGCGGCTCGGGACCGGGCCTCGCCGATCTGCTGGCCGGCAACCTCGATCTGTTCGCCGACCAGCTCACCAGTTCGATGCCGCACATCCAGAGCGGCAAGCTGCGGCCCCTCGCCACCTTCGGCCTCGAACGCATTCCGGAGCTGCCGAACGTGCCGACCTTGGGCGACCTCGGCCTCAAGCCGTTCGACGGCAATACGACCGCGGGCGTGTTCGCCCACATCGACACGCCCAAAACGGTGATCGCCCGCTTGAACGAGGGCGTCGTGGCCGGTCTCAAGGACGAGGCGGCGAACAGGCGGCTGCGCGATCTGGGCGCCATCGTCCGGCCCTCGACCCCCGAGCAGTTCACGGCCGCGCTCACGGCTGATGAAGCAAATGTGTCCGAACTGCTGAGGCTCGGCCTGTTGAAGCCCGAGTAGGCCCGGCCCATATTCGGCCTATGACAAAACGCCTTTCCAGTGCTTTCGCAGTGATCGTTGCCCTGTTTGCCGTGGCGGCCCTTGCAGGTTGTGCCTCGTCGGGTACCCCGCAGGATGGCCGGTATCAGAGCCACGGCGGCGGCTGGGACAATTTCCGCGGCTGAAATCCGGCTGCTGCCGCCACAATGACTCTAGGCGGTCTTCATGACCGCCCAGAGATCGGCCTTGCGTTCGAAGCCGATGCCCGGCGCATCGGGCAGCGCCACGCGGCCGTCGACGACGGGGCAGTCGTCGGCAAAGCCGCCGAACGGCGCGAACACCTGCGGATAGGACTCGTTGCCGCCACACTGCAGGCCGACGGCGATGTTGAGCGCGAACTGGTGGCCGCCGTGCGGCACGCAGCGCCTGGGCGACCAGCCGTGCGCCCTAAGCATGTCGAGCGTGCGTAGGTATTCGACCAGCCCATAGGAGAGCGCAGGGTCGTATTGCAGGATATCGCGATCGGGCCGAAGCCCACCGTGGCGCACCAGGTTGCGCGCATCCTGCATCGAAAACAGGTTCTCGCCCGTCGCGAGCGGCGGGGCGTACTGTGTCGCCAACGCCGCGTGCGCCAGATAGTCGAGCGGGTCGAGCGGCTCCTCGTACCAGCGCAGGCCGTAGGGTTCGATGGCGCGGCCGAAGGCGATGGCCGTCGGCAGGTCGAACTTGCCGTTGACGTCGACCGCCAACCGCTCGCCCTTGCCCACGATCTTCAGCACCGCCTCGATGCGCTTGAGGTCCTCGGCGAGCGGCACGCCGCCCACTTTCATCTTCACGCAGGAATAACCCAGGCCGAGATAGTGTTTCATCTCGTCCTGCAGCGCTTCCAGCCCCTTGCCGGGATAGTAGTAGCCGCCGGCGGCATAGACCCAAGCCTTGTCGTCGTGTGCGCCGCCGTTGTAGCGATCGGCCAGCAGCTTCCACAGCGGCACACGCTTGGCCTTGGCCAGGGCATCCCACAGCGCCATATCGAGCACGCCCACCGCGACCGAGCGCTCGCCGTGCCCGCCCGGCTTCTCGTTTGCCATCATCGCCGCCCAGCAGCGCGCCGGGTCGATAAAGCCCTCGTCGTCGAGCAGCGTGTCGGGTTTGGCCGCCTTCAGTCGCGGGATGAAGCGCTCGCCCAGCAGCCCGTGCTGGGCGTAGCGGCCGTTGGAATTGAAGCCATAGCCCACCACCGGCTTGCCATCGACTTTCGCGTCGGTCTCGATCGCCACCACGCTCGCGGTCATCTGGCTGAAGTCGATGTAGGCGTTGGCGATGTCGGAGCGGATTGGCGAGACGATGTCGCGGATGGCGGTTATGCGCATATCAGAACCTCAAGCGTAGACGTTGCGACGTGCTTGCCGCATCAGGAGCCACCATGCCACCGCGCCATTCAGAAGGTTCCAG
Source organism: Alphaproteobacteria bacterium (assembly GCA_010032545.1). Taxonomy (GTDB): domain Bacteria; phylum Pseudomonadota; class Alphaproteobacteria; order Reyranellales; family Reyranellaceae; genus Reyranella. The sequence goes on along the minus strand of RGPT01000050.1, from coordinate 7,453 downwards.
GCGATGCCGTTGATGAAGGCGGCCCGGTAGGAGCCGGTCATGTCGAACAGCACGCCGCCCATCCAGCCACCCAGCGCCATGCCGATCAGGGTCGACGAGATGGCGAGGCTGACACGGAAGCCCGCCTCCTTGGGGGGGAAATATTCGCGCACGATGATGGCGTAGGACGGCACGATGCCGCCCTGGAACAGCCCGAACAATGCCGATGCCAGGTAGAGCGAATTGAGAGAATCGTCGATCATGTAGACCACGAGCGCGACGCACTGCAGCGTCGAGCCCAGCAGAAGGGTTTTTACGCCACCGACCTTGTCGGCAATCCAGCCCGAGGCGATGCGGCTCACGATGCCGAAGCCCAGCATCAGCGACAGCATGGTGGCGCCGCTCGCGGTGCCGTAACCGAGATCGGCGCAGTAGGCCACGATATGCACCTGGGGCATCGACATGGCGACGCAGCAGCCGATGCCGGCCACGATGAGGACCGCCTGCAGGGCATTCGGCGAAAGCCCGAGCGACCGTGGCGAGTAGGGCGCGACACCTTCCGTGCTCTCACCGCTCGCCGTGTGATGCTGTGGCGGTTTACGGCGAAGCGTCAGGGCCAACGGCACCATGGTCGCCAGGCAGAGAGCGGCAGCGACCCAATAGGTGACGCGCCAGCCGTGATCGCGGATGAGAAGCTCGATGATCGGCGGCCAGACGGCGCCGGCGAGGTAATTGCCAGACGCGGCAATGGCGACGGCGATGCCGCGGCGCTTCTCGAACCAGTGCGAGATGTCGGCCACCAGCGGGGCGAAGGTTGCCGCCGCGCTGAAGCCGATCAGGGCCTGCGCTGCAGCGACTAGCGTGAGCGAGGGCGCGGTCGACGCGAGCGCAAAGCCCGCCCCGAGCCCGATCGCGCTCAGGATCGCCGTGACGACGATGCCGCGCCTGTCGACCACGTATCCCCAGGTCACGCCGCCGGCGAAGAAGCCCAGCGTGTTCATGGTGTAGGCGAACGAGATGTCCGCCCGGCTGACGCCGAGATCCTGCTGGAGCGCGGGCAGTGCCACGACGAGGCACCACATACCGACGCCGCCCACCGTGCTCAACGTCACGCTGGCGCCCAGCCGCCACCAGGCATAACGCGAATCGACGCCGGACATGTTCATGCTGGACATGGCTTCGATCAGCCGCCGGCGACGCCCTGGGTATTCACGTAGAGGGCATAGAGCGAATGGCTCGCGGCCATGAACAGGCGGTTGCGATGCCGCCCGCCGAAGCAGAGGTTGGCGCAGCGCTCCGGCAGGTCGATGTGGCCGATCGGCTTGCCCTGCTGGTTGAAAATGCGCACGCCGTCGAGCTCGGGCGTGCCCATGCCCCAGCCGCACCACAGGTTGCCGTCGACATCGACGCGGAAGCCGTCGGGCGAACCGCCCGGCCCGGCATCGATCAGCACCTTGCCGTCGCTGAGCTTCATGCCGTCGGAGGAGACGTCGTAGCTCAGGATCGTGCGATGCGGTTCGGCGCGCGAGGCCACGACATAGAGCTTCTTCTCGTCGGGCGAGAAGGCGAGTCCGTTGGGGCCAGGAACCTCGTCGGTCATCACCGTGAGCTTGCCGGTCGCTGGATCGAGGCGATAGACGGCGGGCTTGTTCTCGCTCTGCGCCTTGTGGCCCTCGTAGTAGCCCAGGATGCCGAACATCGGATCGGTGAACCACACCGAGCCGTCCGCCTTCACCACGACGTCGTTGGGCGAATTGAGCGGCTTGCCATTGTAGGAGTCGGCCAGCACCGTGATGGCGCCGTCGTATTCGAAGCGCACGATGCGCCGCGCGTCATGCTCGCAGGCGATCAGGCGGCCGCGGCGGTCTCGGGTGTGGCCGTTGGCGTTGTTGGAAGGCTTGCGGAAGACCGAGACCGCGCCGCTCTCCTCATTCCAGCGCAGCACGCGGTTGTTGGGGATGTCGCTCCACAGGAGGTAGCGGCCGTCGCCGAACCAGACCGGACCCTCGGCCCAGCGGCAGCCGGTGTAGAGCCGTTCGACCGAGGCGAGCGCCAGCCGGTACTGGTTGAAGGACGGATCGAGCACGCGCACCGCCGGATCGGGGTAGCGCTCGTTCGGTTGCCACATCGTCGTTTCCTCATTCATTGCTTGGCGCGGATGCTACAGGCCCGCCGTCTTTCGCGCTCGTCGTTCTCGTCATGGCTGCCGGGACCGTTGGACACGACCTCACGTCGGTCCGGTCGCTGTGTCTGGGCCTTCAACCCGCTGATTTTCCTGCCAAATGTCCTGTTGGGCCGTGTCGTCCCGTTGGACGCCAAATGACTCGTTTCACGTCGCCCGGTTTCCCGTCGTCTTCTCGAAGATCAGTGTCATTCCTCACATCGTTCGAGATGACAGCATTGATGTCTTGAGAGTCGTAATCGAAACGTTTATTTCCTACTAAATAGGACATAGCCTGTCAAGCCGGTCAATCCCCCTCGACCCCGTAGTCGGCCTTCGCCTGTTCCTTGCTCACCAGACCCAGCCGCACGTCGCGTTCGATGGAAGCGCGGTCGCGTTTGGCGGGGTCGCCGAAGCCGCCGCCGCCCGGCATCTCGACCACCAGCCGCTCGCCGGCCGGGATGGTCTGGAAGCCCTTGGCGCGGAGCTCCTGGCCCGAGGCCAGCGAGAGCCGGCCGTTGCCGCCCGGCTTGCCGCCGTCACGGCCGCGCGCCGGATGTTTCACGCGCTCGAAGGTGGCGAAGATGCCGAACGGCGCGCCCTCGCGATGCTCGACCTCCATCACCTGGCCGAGGCCGCCGCGATGCTGGCCGGCGCCGCCGGAGTCCTGGCGGTATTCCTTCTTCCACACCACGACCGGCGCGATGGTCTCGGTGATCTCGACCGGCACGTTGCGCACGCCCGACGGGAAGGGCGTGGCGGAGAGTCCGTCCAGCGTCGGCCGGGCGCCGGTGCCGCCGGAATGGAAGGTCGTCACCATGAAGGGCCGGCTGTTGCCGATGGTGCCGGTCATGCCGTGGCCGGCGCCGAGCTTCAGGTTCCACAGGTTGGAGGTGCCCTCGGCCGGCACGCGGCCCGGGATCACCTGGTGCAGCGCGTCGAAGCAGACGTCGGGCAGCATGTGGCCGATGGTGCTGCGCGCGTTCACCGCCGCCGGATGCAGCGCGTTGACGATCGTGTTCTCGGGCGCCGTCACCAGGATCGAATCGAGCGTGCCGGCGTTGTTGGGAATGGTCGGCGCCACGACGCACTTGATGCCAAAGGCGGTATAGGCCTCGGTGTAGCACATCGGCGAATTGATGCCGTAGATCGAGGATCCCGAGGTGCCCGCGTAGTCGACAGCGATGTGGTCGGCATGGATCGTGACCGCGGCGTGAAGATCGATCGGTGCATCGTAGCCGTCGATCCGCATGTGGCCCTTCCAGGTGCCGCGCGGCAGCTTGGAGATCGCCGCCACCATGCCGGCGCGGCTCTTGTCGATGATGTGGCGGCCGAGTTCGTCGAGATTGTCGATGCCGTGCTCGGCCATCATGTTGGAGAGCCGCCGCTCGCCGATGCCGTTGCAGCCGATCAAGGCGTGCAAATCGCCCTCGACCTGCACCGGCTCGCGCACGTTGGCGCGCACGATACGCATCACGCTCTCGTCGATCACGCCTTGGCGCATCAGCGGCAGAAGTGGCAGGAACAGGCCCTCGTGGAACACCTGCCGGCCATCGGGCGACTGCCCCAGTCCGCCAATGTCGACCACGTGCGTGGTGCAGGAGAACAGCGCGACCAGCTTGCCGTTATGGAAGGCGGGCGAGGTGACGACGATATCGTAGAGATGCCCGGTGCCCTTCCACGGATCGTTGGTCACGTAGGCGTCGCCCGGCTTCATCGTCTCTACCGGGAACTCGCGGATGAAGTGGATGACGCTGCGCGCCATCGAATTCACATGGCCCGGTGTGCCGGTGACGGCCTGGGCCAGCATCTGGCCTTTGAGATCGAACACGCCGGCCGAGATGTCGCCGGCCTCGCGGGCGCTGGTCGAGAAGGCGGTGCGCACCAGGGCACGTGCCTGCTCCTCGACCACCGACAGGAGCCGGTTCCACATGACCTGAAGGCGAATATCAGCAGGCGTGCTCATACGGTGTCCTCCAGGACGATCTGGCCCGCGGCATTGATGCGGGCGGTGAAATCCTGCGGCACGACGGTGGTGGTGCCATCCTCGACGATCAGCGCCGGCCCGTCGAGCGACATGCCGGGCTTCAGCGTCGTGCGCTCGTGGATGGCCGCGTTCTCGCGCCGGCCGCTCGCCGGATCGAGCACCTCGCGATGGCCGGCCGGCGCGGGCGCGGCACTCTTCGCAAGATCCTTCATCGGCTTGGGCAGCGGCCGTGCGGTGGCGATCGAGAGAGTCCAGGTGAGGGCCTCGACTTCCAGCTTGGGAATGGCGCGGCCGAACACCGTCTCATAGGTCGCCTCGAAGCGGCGGCGCAGGTCGGGCGCGGCGCCGGCGGCGAAGGCGCTGTTGGGCAGGGGGACTGCGATCTCGTGACCCTGGCCGCGGTAGCGCATGAAGGCATGGCGCGCCTCGACCAGTTCCTCGCCGGGCGCGGCCGGCCGGACGACCGCCTCGGCTTCGGCGCGCATGGTGGCGAACAGCTCGTTCAGCATCTTGGCGTCGAACAGGTCGAGCCTGATATGGCGCGTGCGCACGACCTCGTAGGCAATCGGCGCGCGCAGGAATCCGAAGGCCGAGCCCACGCCGGCACCGACCGGCACCACGACGCGCTTCATGCCGAGCTTGCGGGCGAGCCGTGCTGCGTGCAGCGGTGCTGCCCCCCCGAAGGCGATCAACGTGCGGTCGGCGGTGTCCTTGCCGTTCTCGACGGCGTGGAGGCCTTGTCGGGATAGAGCGGGAGGGCGCCACCGGCGAAACGCGCGGGATCGAGACGGCCCAGCGCCGTATCGGCGTCGGTCACGGTGGGTTCGGTGCCGCCGTTGCCGTAGCAGGCGGGGCCCGGCACGCTGCTGGCCGAGTCGGGGCCGACCTGGATGCGGCCCAGCGCATCGAGCCGGGCGATCGAGCCGCCGCCGGCGCCGATCTCGACCAGCTCGATCACCGGAATGCGCACGGGGATGCCGCTGCCCTGGACGAAGCGATAGGCGCGCGCCACTTCGAACTGGCGCGAACGCTGCAGCTCAAGATCGTCGAGCAGGGTGAGCTTGGCCGTGGTGCCGCCCATGTCGAAGGCGACCGCCCTGGCGAGTCCGTTCTCGGCAGCGACGGTCAGCGCCAGGATGGCGCCGCCGGCCGGGCCCGATTCGACCAAGCGTACGGGATAGCGCCTCGCCGTGTCGACGGTGGTGATGCCGCCCGACGACATCATCAGCAGCAGTGGACCGGCGATGCCCTCCTTCTTGAGGTCGCGCTCGAGCTGGCCGAGATAGCCCGCCATGCGCGGCAGCACATAGGCGTTGGCGATCGTGGTCGAGGTGCGCTCGTATTCGCGGATCTCGGGGCAGACCTCGCAGGAGAGCGAGATGGCGACGCCCGGCAGTTCCTCGGCCAGGATCGCGCCGGCGCGGCGCTCGTGCGCCTCGTGGGTGAAGCTGTGCAGGAAACAGACGGCCACCGCTTCGATCTTGCGCCGGCGCAGCTCGACGGCAACGGCGCGCACGGCGGCCTCGTCGAGCGCCAGCAGGACCGCGCCGTCGGCTGCCACGCGCTCTGGAATGCCGAAGCGCAGGTCGCGCGGCACCAGAGGCTCGGGCCGCTCCATGTAGATGTCGTACTGCTCGAAGCGGTGCTCCCAGGCCATCTCGACCGAATCGCGAAAGCCATCGGTCGTGAGCAGGGCGGTGTGCGCGCCCTTGCGCTCGATCAGCGCGTTGGTGGCGAGCGTCGTGCCGTGCACGACCAGGGTGACGTCGGACGCCGCAACCCTGGCCTCGGCCAGGATGGCGCGCACGCCGTCCAGCACTGCACGCTCGGGCGCGTCGGGCGTGGTCAGCAGCTTGATGGAATGAGCCCGGTCGGAAGTTTCCAGGACCACATCGGTGAACGTACCGCCGATATCGACGGCCAAACGCGAGGACATTGGGCCTAGTTCTCGTCGATCTTGATGTTGCCCTTGGCGACGACGTCGCCCCAGGTTTTGAAGTCGCGCTGCAGATAGGCGATGTACTCGTCGCGCGGCAGGGTGGCGGGATGGAGGCCCTGCTCGTCGAACTTCGCCTTCACCGCCGGATCGGCCATGACCTTGAGGATCGCGGCCGTCAGCACCGCGATCACCGGCTCCGGTGTCTTGGGAGGGGCCGCGATCGCGTACCAGTTCTCGGCCTGGTAGCCCGGCACCGCCTCGGCGATGGCGGGCGTCTCGGGCAGCACCGGCCAGCGCGTGGGCGAGGTCACGGCCATGGCGCGCGCCTTGCCGCCGCGGATCAGGCCGAGCGTGGCGGGATCGCCGAAATAGGCATCGACGATGCCGGCGGCGAGGTCGTTCAACGCCGGGCCGGTGCCGCGATAGGGCACGTGGATCATCTTCAGGCCCGACATCTGCGTGAAAAGCTCGCCGGCAAGATGCTGCGACGTGCCGATGCCGCCAGAGGCCCAGCGCAGTTCCTGGCGCTTCGCCAGTTCCATGAATTCGGGCAGTGTCCTGGCCGGCAGGTCGTTGCGCACGGCGACGATGAAGGGCATGCGGACCAGCCGCGTGATGTGCGACAGCGCCATCGGATCGTAGGGCATCTTGCGCAGATGCGGCCCCGCCGTGAGCGTGCCGACACCGGTGAGGGCAAGCGTATAGCCGTCGGGCGGGGCATGCGACATCGCCTCGACGCCGATGATGCCGCCGGCACCGCCCTTGTTCTCGATCACGATCGGCTGGCCCAGTTCCTTCGACAGCGGCTCCATCAGCAGGCGCGCCGTCAGGTCGACGCCGCCGCCGGGCGGAAAGGGCACGATGATCTTGATCGGCCGATCGGGAAACTTTCCCTGCGCGTATGCCGCGAAAGGCAGGGCAAGACCTGCGGCCAAAATGCTTCGACGGGTCATGCCCATGGCGGTTCTTTCGCTGATCAACGGAACGGCGTGGATGCTAGCACGCGCGACCGCTCAGACGCCTACCTTCTTGAACACCTCGACGTTTCGATCACCTGAACGCCCGAATTGGCGAGGCCATCGGCCAGCCGGTCCGTGAGCATCGACAGCCGCGCCACGATCGGCTCATTGCCCCACGCCGCCATCATCTCCATTCCGATCGCGGCCATCTCCATGGAAACGAAATGGTCGCGCTCGCCCATGTCGTAGCGTTTGGCGCCCTCGGTGTAGGAAACGTCGCGAAAGTAGACCGTGTCTTCGGCCGAAACGGCGCGGCGCGCGCCGGCCGTCTGCTCCAGCGGCACGCCATTCTGATGACGTCGGGCGACGTACATGAAGGCGCGGCCGTAGGGACCCAGCACCCACTTGTAGGTCGGGAAGATCAGGAA
>RGPT01000490.1 GCA_010032545.1 Alphaproteobacteria bacterium | reverse complement strand
CTGGCCGCGCACAAGAGCCGCGCCAAGACGCTGACCGAATGGATGGACCCCTCCATCCTCGACGAATCCAAGCCCTTCGAGCGCTCGACGGAGTTGAACCTTTTCGACCCCGACTGTCCGCACCAGCCGCCTTACGGCAAGGAATTCATCGAGCGCTACCGGGCCGCGCAGGTGGCCCGCAACCGGCGCATCACCGACTGGGCGCGCGCCCGGCTCGAGGATGCCAGGCGCCGCGGGCAGGACTGGTTCGAGCATTGCTTCACGGTCCACGGCACCATGGCCGATCCGGCCTGGGTCGATCCGACCATCGAGCCGAGCGATCGCAAGCCCAACTGGTGCTTCATGGGCGAGCCGCGCATGGTGAACGACGCGCCGGCCGGCCTGGCCCGCTATACGACTCTCAGAAGCTGGCTGTCACAGTATTCCTACGACCTGTCCAATGCCGACGGCGTGAGCTCCGCGGCGGGCATCAGCGTGCCGATCTGTTTCATCGAGAACAGCGCCGACGACGGCGTGCTGCCCCACCATGCCCGGGAGCTCTTTGCGGCGGTAAAGCACCAGGACAAGGAGCGCCATACCATCGTCGGTGCGACGCATTACTACTTCGACCAGCCTGACAAACTGTCGGAAGCGATGGATGTCGCGCTCGACTGGTTCGCGCGAAAGAACCTGATCCCGGCATGACCTTCATGGTTGCGGCCGCACCGGCGCCTGCAGGGATGTCCGCGTAGATGGTCGATTTCCTGCAGATACTGATCAGCGGGATATCGATCGGCTGCGTCTATGCGCTGGTCGCGCTGGGCTTCGTGCTGATTTACAAAGCCACCGAAGTCGTCAATTTTGCCCAGGGCGAATTGATGATGGTGGGCGCCTTCTTCGCCTATACCTTCGTCGACCTCGCCGGCCTGCCCTTCGTGATAGGCCTGCCGGCCGCCATGGCCTCGACGGCGCTGTTCGGCGCGCTCCTGAATCAGGGGCTGTTGCGCCCCCTCATCGGCCGCTCGCCGTTCACCACCGTGCTGGCAACCGTGGCCCTGGCGACGTTGCTGCGCTCGGTCGCGTCGATGATTCCGGGCTGGGGCACGCAGACGCACCTGTTGTCGAATCCCCTGGCCGGACAGAAGCTGAACGCTGCCGGCGTGATCGTGAGTTACGAGCATCTGATCGTGATCGCGGCCACCATCGCCCTGTGCGCGGTGCTCTATCTCTT
>RGPT01000489.1 GCA_010032545.1 Alphaproteobacteria bacterium | reverse complement strand
CTCATCGGTTTGGATTCGGCCACGACATCGAGCTGATCCAGTTGGGCTGCAAAGGCCGCCTCGTCGTCGAGGGTGCGCAGATCGAAGTAAAGGGTATCGTCGGCGATGCGGCCGATGACGGGGATCGGCAGGCGACGAAAGGCGTCGGCGAGCCCATCCGGTCCACCGCCCTTTCTTCCTGAGCCACGCAACGCCAGCGCGAACGAGGCCAGCAGATCGACCGGCAGCGCACCCGAGCCGATCTGGCCGCGCACCGGCTCGATGCCGGCTTCGGTCCTGCTTCCCAGCACCTTGCGCAGCCCCGGCAGCAAGCGCTCCGCCTGGGCGCGGATGTCGGCCGCGGGCCGCGCCAACGACCGGATGGTGGGCAGTCGTTCGGCCAGGCGTCCTGGGTCGGCATAAAGCCGCAGCGTCGCCTCGAGGGCCGCCAACCTGACCTTGTCGAGGCGAAGGGCGCGCTTCATCGGGTTGCGCGCGATGCGGTCGATCAGGTCTTTCCGCCCGACCACGAGACCCGCCTGCGGGCCGCCCAGAAGCTTGTCACCGGAGAAAGTGACGACATCGATGCCAGCTTCGATCGCCTCGCGCGCCGTCGGCTCGTGCGGCAGTCCCCAGGTTTCGAGATCGGCCAGCGTGCCGCTGCCGAGATCCTCGATCAGGGGCAGGCTCTTTTCGCGCGCCAACGCCACCAGCTCGGCCGCCGGCACCGACTTGGTAAAACCCTGAATGGCGTAGTTCGACGGATGAACCTTCATGATCGCCGCGGTGTCGGGACCGATGGCGGCCGCATAGTCCTTCAGGTGGGTGCGGTTGGTCGTGCCGACCTCGACGAGGCGACAACCGGCTCGCGCCATGATGTCGGGAATGCGAAAGGCGCCGCCGATTTCGATCAGCTCGCCGCGCGAGACGATCACCTCGCGGCCTGCGGCAAGCGCGTTGAGGACGAGCAGCACGGCGGCGGCGTTGTTGTTGACGGCGGTGGCCGCCTCAGCCCCTGTCAGCCGGCGCAGCCACGGCGAGATATGGTCGTCGCGTTCGCCGCGCGCACCGCCCTCCAGGTCGTATTCCAGCGTCGTCGGCGAGCGCATGGCGGCAACCGCCGCATCGATCGCCTCCTCGGCCAGCAATGCGCGACCGAGATTCGTGTGCAGTACCGTGCCGGTAAGATTGAAGACGCGCCTCTGGGACGGCGTCACCAGGGCGCGGAGCCGCGCCGTGCACCAGCGGGT
>RGPT01000488.1 GCA_010032545.1 Alphaproteobacteria bacterium | reverse complement strand
GCCGCTGCCCGCGCCGCCGATCAAGATCGGTGACACCATCGGCCCGGCCCCCGTCGAGAAGCCGGCGGCCTCGCGGCCCGCAGCCGGCGGCGGAGGGGCCGAGTAGCATGTTCGAACGGCGCCTCTATCACCACGTCGACTGGGTGTTAATTGTGGCGGTCCTCGCGATTTGCACGGTGGGTCTGGCGATGGTCTACAGCACCACCGGCGGCGCCAGCCGGATTTACTGGACGCAGGTCTACGCGCTCGGCATCGGGCTGATGGCGATGGTCGCGGCGGCCAGCATCGACTATCGATCGCTGGCGGACAAATCGCATTGGATCTATCTCGGAATGTTGATCCTCCTGGTGGCGGTGTTGTTCCTGGGATCGGTGCGCGGCGGCTCGCGGCGCTGGATCGATCTCGGCCCCGTCAACCTGCAGCCGTCGGAATTCGCCAAGGCGACGCTGGCGCTGATGCTGGCCAAGATGCTCGGCGAAGAGCGGCGTTCGGCGCTCACCAACAACGACCTGTTCATCGCCGCCGCGCTGACGGCGGCGCCGTTCCTGATCATCGCGCGCCAGCCCGATCTCGGCACGGCCGTCACGCTGCTGCCGATCCTGCTGGTGGTGGCCTACGTGGCCGGCCTGCCGATGAAATACATCTACGCCATGCTGATCGTCGCCGTGCTGGCGGCGCCGGTCGCCTACAAGTTCGGGCTGCAGGATTACCAGCGCGAACGCATTTCCACCTTCCTCGATCCGGCGCAGGACCCCAAGGGCGCCGGCTATCAGCAGATTCAGGCCCGCATTACCGTCGGCTCCGGCGGCGTGTGGGGTGAGGGCTTCATGCAAGGAACGCAGGGCCAGTTGCGATTCCTTCCCGTGGCGCACAACGACTTCATCTTCTCGGTGCTCGCCGAGGAGCAGGGGTTGCTGGGGGTGCTCGCGGCACTCGGCTTGTACTTGTTCGTGATTTTACGCGCGCTAGAGTCGGCCCGGCTGGCCAAGGACCGACTCGGCGCATATCTCGTCCTGGGCGTGCTCTCGGCGTTTACGTTCCAGGTTATCTACAACATCACCATGTCGGCGGGTCTGGCGCCGGTCAAGGGGCTCACGCTGCCGCTGATGAGTTACGGCGGCTCCTCGATGATCGCGACGCTGGCCAGTTTCGGCCTCATTCTCAACGTGCGAATGCGGCGGTTTGCGAACTAGCCATGCAGCCAGTCTCCGCGCGGAGTCCTCACCATGA
>RGPT01000487.1 GCA_010032545.1 Alphaproteobacteria bacterium | reverse complement strand
AGACGCTGCTCGCTGGCCATCGCCGCCATGGTGGCATTGTGGTTGCCGCGACTCATGCGCCTCTCGACCTGCCGGGCGCGCAACGACTGGAGCTCGGATTGTCGTGACCGCCTTCGCCATCATAGTCCGAAGAGATTTGGCGCTGTCGCTGAGGCAGGCGACGGATGCGTTGGTCGCGGTGATGTTCGCCGTGCTGGTGGTCGTGTTGTTTTCCTTCGGCATCGGCCCGGAAGTCGAGATCTTGTCTCGCGTATCCGCCGGCGTCGTCTGGGTAGCCGCGCTGCTGGCGGCGATGCTGTCGCTCGACCGGCTATTTCAGACCGACCATGACGACGGCTCCCTTGAGCAGCTTGCCCTTGGGCCATTGCCGCTTTGGGCCGTCGGATTGGCGAAGGCAGTCGCTCACTGGCTGGTCACCGGATTGCCGCTGATCGTCGCGGCCCCCGCTCTAGCGCTGATGATGGCGATGCCACCTGCCGGATTGCCGATACTGCTGGCCGCAATGGCGCTCGGGACGCCCTGCTTCAGCCTTCTGGGCGCGATCGGGGCCGCGCTGGTGCTCGGCGCCCGACGCGGCGGCGTGCTCGTCGCCTTTCTGGTCCTGCCTCTTGCCGTCCCCGTGCTGATTTTCGGGGCAGCGGCGACTGAGGCAACCCTCACCGGTGTCGACGCCGGGCCGCACCTGATGTTGCTCGGCGCATGTTTACTGGCGACTCTCGCCCTGGCCCCTGCCGCCACCGCCGCCGCGCTCCGTCAAACGGCCGGATGACGTGGTATAAGTAAACCATGGTCGGTACCTTTCACCGTTTCGCCAATCCTGCCCGCTTTCAGCGCCTTGCCCGGGCCGTTCTTCCATGGTGCGCTGGCGGTTCGATCGTCGCCTTCGCCGTCGGTCTTTACCTATCCCTTTTCTCCTCCCCGCCCGACTACCAGCAGGGTCAGACGGTGCGCATCATGTACGTGCATGTGCCTGCGGCATGGATGGCGCTGGGCGCCTATACCACGATGGCGCTGTCGTCTGCGGTCGCACTCATCTGGAAACATCGTCTCGGCGACCTCATCTCACAGTCGGCTGCGCCGATCGGTGCCGGATTCACGGTGATCGCGCTGGCGACCGGCATGTTATGGGGCCAGCCCATGTGGGGAACATTCTGGGTGTGGGATGCTCGGCTGACCTCGGTGTTGGTGCTGCTTTTTCTCTACCTCGGCTACATCTCGCTGGTGAATGCC
>RGPT01000486.1 GCA_010032545.1 Alphaproteobacteria bacterium | reverse complement strand
ACGTGAATTCGACAATCGTCCAGTTGCCCGAGGCGCAGCTTCGGCCGCTGCTCGATGCCTATGCCGCATCGGTCCGCAGCCGGCGCTGGCGTACCGTCCTGATCTTCGTCTGCGTCGCAATTGCCATGGCTCTGTCGTCGATCTCCGCCGAGGTCGCGCCGCTACGGTTCATCGACAACATTGGCCGCTTCACCAGCTACATCGGGCGGCTGTTCTATCTCGAGAACGGCGCACCGGTGTGGACCGATCCGGTCGAATGGTATTGGGGCCTGTCGCGGTGGATGCGACTCCTCGTCGAGACACTGCTGATGGCTTATGTCGGCACCTTGCTGGGCGCGGTCGGTGCTTTCTTCCTGTGCTTCCTGGCCGCCGCCAACGTGGCGCCCAGCCGCTGGCTGCGTATCGTCGTCCGCCGCTTCTGCGAACTCTGCCGCACCGTGCCCGAGCTCGTATTCGCGCTGATGTTCGTGATCGCTTTCGGCCTGGGGCCGATGGCCGGCGTCCTTGCCGTCGCCATCCACACGCTGGGAGCCCTCGGTAAGCTTTTTGCCGAGGTCGTCGAGAACATCGACATGAAGCCGGTCGAAGGCGTGTCGTCGACCGGGGCGGCGTGGCATGTCGCCATGCGCTTCGGCGCCCTGCCGCAGATCATGTCGAATCTGGTGAGCTATACGCTTCTGCGCTTCGAGATCAACGTCCGTGGCGCAGCGGTCATGGGCTTTGTCGGCGCCGGCGGCATCGGCCAGGATCTGATCGAGGCGATCCGTAAATTCTACTACTCCGATGTCTCGGCGATCCTGTTGCTCATAATCGTGACCGTGGCGGTGATCGACGCCCTGACGGCCCGCGTCCGTCACCGTCTGATCGGTCTCGAGGAGAGACACTGATGGCCACTTGGAGAAAAGTCGACCTCGCGGCGATCCGCAGTCGCCATCCCCATCAGTTCGCACCAATGGGCCGCGACCGTTTTACCGCCATCGCGACGGCCTCGATTGCGGTTGTCGTGCTGGTCTACGGCATGGCGCAGCTCGGCTTCTTCGGCGGCACGTTCCTGGCCGGCATGGGCCGGCTGGTCGAGATTGCGGGCCTGATGCTGCCACCCGATCCCGGCGGCTGGTCTTTTGCAAGGGTCTTTGCGATGGCGCTCGTCGAGACCGTCGCCATTGCGCTGCTCGGGACCTTGCTCGCGGCGGTGCTGGCCATGCCGCTGGCCCTGCTGGCGGCGAAGAA
>RGPT01000485.1 GCA_010032545.1 Alphaproteobacteria bacterium | reverse complement strand
CGACAGCGGCCCGTGCGGGTCGGGCAGGTTGTAGAAGCCGTCGTCGCGGTGGAGCGTCTGGGCAAGCTGGCCGGGATGCAGCGTCGCCGCCGTCAGGCTCGACAGCTGGATCTGATCCTCCATATGCGCCTCGCAGATGGCGACCACGTCCGGGTGCGCCGCCAGCGGCCAGACGGAATCGGTTTTGCCCAGGAGGCCATAGGGACGCTGGGTCTTCTCGCCCAGGAAGGCGCTGCGGGCGAAGCCGGTGCCGCTGTTGACGTCGTCGAGCCCGGCACGGATCGCGTCGAGCTGGGCGGGCGACAGGGCATTCGGGATGATCACATAGCCCTGCTCGGCCAGCTGCCGGATCTGCGGCGCCAGCCTTTGGCGGTCTTCGGGGGTGGAAATGCGGTCGCCATACTCGGCTTCCTGGACCGCCTTGCCGAACGGATCGCGCCCGTAATCGCCGTCAGCGCGCATTTCTAACCTCGTCGAGACTGATGATCTCATGCTCCTCGTTGTACCAGAGCGGCGAGTTGGCCAGATCGATGAAGTTCCGCTCGTCGCGCAGCAGCATGGCGCCGGCCTTCTGCGCCAGCGGATCGGCGGCGACCGCAGCCAGTTCCTCGCGCGACTCCCAGTACAGCTCGGCGATGCCGTCATAGGGCTCCGGCGCGCCGCGTGCGGCCTGCAGGCCGGCCGACAGCGCCGGCTCGCCCAGCGAGTGGGTCTGCACGTAGCGTTTCACCCTGATGTCCTTCATCACGCTGCGCACCAGCGGGCCGTGATGGTTCAGCCAATAGTCGTGGAATTGCTCGTGGGTCAGGTGCGGCAGCCGTCGCAGACAGAAGGTCAGCTTAATCATTGAATCTTCCACCCCGTTTTTTATGCTGTCGAAGTATATCGGGGAGACGTCTGAATGGCTACGAAGCCCGAGGAGGCCGTGCGGCACACGCCGCCCGTCGATGCGGCCGCGCCGCTGCCGGATCTGGGCAGCGAGCGCATATCCGGCGAGCGCTTCCATTCCCGGGAGTGGATGGACCTGGAATGGACCCGCATGTGGCGCCGGGTCTGGAACATGGCGTGCCGCGAAAGCGACCTGCCGGAGCCGGGCGACACCTTCACCTACACGCTGGGCAAGGAAAGCTTCGTGTTCGTGCGCGGCCATGACCGGCGCATCCGCGGCTTCTACAACGTCTGCCAGCACCGCGGGAACCAGCTGATGCTGAACGGCGAGGGCTGCGGCCA
>RGPT01000484.1 GCA_010032545.1 Alphaproteobacteria bacterium | reverse complement strand
GCGGCGGCTTCCTCGGTAAGGTTCTGGCTCCAGGCGATGACCGGCATGTCGAAGGCGTGGGCGTACTGCGCCATGCGCTTGCCGATGCGGCCGAGGCCGAGCAGGCCCAGCGTGCGGCCGGCGAGGATGATGCCCGTCGTGGCCTGCCAGCCGCCCTCGCGCATGCGGTGGCCTTCGAACGACATATGGCGAACGGTGGCGATCATCAGGCCCCAGGTCAGCTCGGGCGTGGCGCTGGCGATGTTGGCGAAGGCCGGGCGGGTGAAGTCCGTATGGACCACCAGCACGCCATGGTCCGTGGCAGCCTGCATGTCCAGGTTGGCGAGGCCCATGCCGATGATGGTGATGAGCTTCAGGTTCGGCAGGCGTTCGATCAGGGTGCGGGGAAGCGCCATGCGCTCGCGGACGGTGCACAGCACGTCGAACGGCTGCAGCAGGGTCGCCGCCTCGTCCTCGGACAGGTGCCGGTCGAACACGGTCAGCTCGGCGATGCCGTCGAGCGGCGACCAGTCGGCCACGTCGAGGGCGACACGGGCGTAGTCGTCGAGGATCGCGACCTTGAGCATGGAGGCGCCTTCCGTCAGGCCGAGTGCAGGCTGGTATAGGTGCGGGACTTGAACAGCCAGCGCCCGTCCCACTTCACATAGGTGTCGTCATAGCGGCCGGTGTCGGTGCGCGTCCTGCCGTCGGGCCAGATGATGAATTCGCGGGGATAGGCGCGGCCGGTGGCCGTGTCGCCGGTGACGGCGACGGCACCGAGCGTGGACGTGGCGACCATGGGCGGCAGGCTGTCCATGGCCGCACTCCAGGCCTTCACGATGGCGTCCCGGCCGACCACATGTTCCATGCCGGGAATGGCGGCCAGTTCCCAGACGCTGTCCTCGGCCCACAGTGCGCCCCAGGCCTGCGCATCGTTGAGCGTGACCGCGTCGGCATAGGCCGCCACCAGTTCGTGGATCGCCAGCCTGTCCTCGAAAGGTCCTTCAAACGCCATGCCGTCCTCCCCAGTCCGTTGCGCTCAGATCTCAAGTGCCGCGAGGCTTCATCCCTGCCGCACGGTAAACATCGTCGATTACACGCATGTTGGCGATGCCTTCCTCGGCCGGCGTGAGGATCGGCGCGCCGTCCCGGACATTGGCCGCGAAGCCCAGCGCCTGCCAGTCATAGGTGGCGCGCTCGTGCGGCGCCTCGACGGTCCGGACGCCGTCGATCTCCAGCTCGATGCCGCCA
>RGPT01000483.1 GCA_010032545.1 Alphaproteobacteria bacterium | reverse complement strand
TGCTGGCCGTAAGTGATCACGCGGGTATGCAGTTGGTCTATCAGGGAAGCGGCTTCCCTGTCGTCGGCGCAGATCACGGCCACGCCGTAGAACGGCAGGCGGCGGAAGAAATCGCGGAAACTGCCGCGAAGGCGGTCGAAATCCTGCTGGTAGGTGTCCATGTGGTCGGCGTCGATGTTGGTCAACACCGCGATCAAAGGATTAAGCAGCAGGAAAGACGCATCGCTCTCGTCCGCTTCGGCCACCAGATAGTGGCCGGTACCCAGACGCGCATGGGAGTCGGCGCTGTGCAAGAGGCCGCCGATCACAAAGGTCGGGTCGAGCCCGCCTTCGGCCAGCACGCTCGCCACCAGGCTCGTGGTCGTGGTCTTGCCGTGAGTGCCAGCGATGGCAATCCCGCTCCGAAAACGCATAAGTTCGGCGAGCATTTCGGCGCGCGGCACAATCGGCACCCGGCGCGCACGCGCGGCGACCAGCTCCGGATTGTCGGCCGGGATCGCACTCGAATAGACCACGACATCCGCAGCCGCCGCGTGTTCAGCGCTATGCCCAACGGCAATCGTCACGCCGAGTCGCGTGAGTTGCTCGGTCATGCGATTGGCAGACTGGTCAGAGCCCGACACCGCATAGCCGAGGTTATGCAACACCTCAGCGATGCCACCCATGCCCGCGCCGCCGATGCCTACAAAGTGGATTCGTTTCACGTTGTGCATGGGCAGGGTGTCGACCTTATGCATGCAGCAGCTCCAGGCAATAGTTGGCGACACTTGCCGCAGCATCGGGGCGGGCCAGCGCGTGCGCACGTCGCCCAAGGTCGAGCAGACCGGCGCGGTCTTCAAGCCAGCCCATGAGCACCTTGGCGAGGCTTTGGGGATTCAGTTCGGCGTCTTGCAACATCAAGGCCGCGCCGGCCTCCACCATGAATCGGCCATTGGCGGTTTGGTGGTCGTCGACCGCGTGGGGGAAGGGCACGAGCAAGGCGGGTAGACCCGCTGCCGCAAGCTCGGCCACTGTCATCGCACCGGCCCGGCACACCGCGGCGTCCGCCCAGCGATAGGCGGCCGGCATATCGTCGATGAATGCATCGACCCGCGCCGACAAGCCGAGTGCCGCATACGCGGCTCGGGTGGCCTCCAGCGCCGACTCACCGGTTTGATGCCAGACCTCGAGCGCGCCGGGCGGTAAGGCGGCAAGCGCTTCGGGCAAGGTCTCGTTAAGCCGCCGCGCCCC
>RGPT01000482.1 GCA_010032545.1 Alphaproteobacteria bacterium | reverse complement strand
CGATCCGCGTCACTGCCTCGAGCGCGACAGGCGATAGCAGGCTCCTCTTGCGCAACGCCGGGTCGGCCAGTTCGAAGAATTTACGCCGGCCATGCGCCCGGCATCCTGCTTCGGTGACCGGGCCCGGCCGACGCGCGCCGTCGTAGAGCTTGTTGAAGCCGGCATAGGCGTCGGCCTGGAGGATCCCGGCGAAGCTCCGCAGATGGTGCTCGGGATGCTCGCCGCGACGATCGGGCGAGTAGAAGAACACCGCCGCCGGTGGCGCCGGCCCTGCGAACGGCCGGTCGTTGCGCACGTAGGTCCATAATCGGCCGGTCCGCGTCTTGCCCGGCGCCAGTACCGGTACCGGAGTATCATCGCCATGGATCCGGGCAGCAGAGAACACATGGGCGCGCAGCGCTTCGTAGAGCGGCGTAAGGATCATCGTGCAGGCGCCAACCTGGTCGGCCAGCGTCGACAGGCTGAGCTCGACGCCCTCGCGGGCATAGCGCTGGCTCTGGCGGTTCAGCGGCTGATGCTGGCCGTACTTCTCGAACAGGATCATCGCCAGCAGGTTGGGGCCGGCCCAGCCGCGGGCCACGACTTGGAACGGCGCCGGCGCCTGGCCGATGCTCTCGCAGGCCCGGCAGGTGAACTTCTCGCGCACCGTCTGGATCACCTTCCACTGCCGGGGCACGACCTCCAGCGTCTCGGTGACGTCCTCGCCGATCTTGGCCAGCCGGTCCGAACCGCAGCAGGTGCAGGCCGTCGGCCCGGGCACCACGACGCGCTCGCGCGGCAGGTGCGCCGGGAACGGCTTGCGTCCCGTCTTATTGCGCGTGAACGAACGAACTGTTGTGGCATCCACCGTCTCGGCCACCAACGCGTCCTCGGTCGCCGTGGCTTCGAGCTCCTCGAGCTGCAGTTCCAGTTGGTCGAGAAGGCGCGCTCCGCGCTCGGAGCGTTGGCCGTACAGCGCCCGCTTCAGCTTCTCGATGGCCAACTTGTAGTGGGCGATCATCGCCTCGGCGCTTGAGACCTGAGCCAAGGCGTGGGCCGCTTCAGCCTCGGCTGCGGCCTGGCCCGCCCGTGCCGCGACCAGCTCCTCCTTGCGTGCCAACAGCAGCCGCTTCAGGCTCTCGGCATCGTCGGGCAGGAGATCGATCGACGTCATCGTGGCTACACAAGAGCACAGATGCGGCAGCTTTTGGTGAACTCGATGCCGGCCGATTCAATCCGTCGCACCGGCGTTT
>RGPT01000481.1 GCA_010032545.1 Alphaproteobacteria bacterium | reverse complement strand
GCCGATGCGGTCGAGCGCCTCGATCATTTCCTTCGAGCCGCCGGCCGCCTCGCCCATCTTCTGCGAGAACTTGGCCACGCCGGTTTCCAGCTGCTCGAGCTTCACGCCGCTTTGCACGGCCGAGAACTGGAGCCCCTGTAGCCCCTTGGCCGTTACCCCCAACTGCTCGGCGAGCTCGTCCATGCCGGCGGCGGCGTCGAAGGCGCCCTTTGCCATTTGAACCATGCGCGCCGCAACATCGGCCAGAGCCAACGCGAGGTTCGCCTTGATGAGCGAGCCGATGCCGCCCAGCCCCCTCTCCATGCGCGCGAGCGCGGTATCCATGGACGCGGTGCTGCGCTCGAGTTTCTCGAGCGCGCGCGTGGCCGCCGCCGAGCCATCGACCGCCTTCGAGCTGTCGACGATAATCCGAATGATCTTGGTTTCTTCGGCCATGGATCACCGCCTGCCGCGGGCACGTTCGGCGCCGGCCTTTGCCGCCGCGGCCTGCTTCAGGACATCGTCCTGGACGAACGCATCGTCGATCCCGGCGACGATCTCAGTAAAATCGGCCAGGCCGTCACCTCGGTAACCACGATGGTTACCTTCCTTCCTGATGCTCTCTCGCAGGATGGGCTGGGGCAGCTTTAGACCTCCGGCCATGCCCAGGCTCAGCGCCAGGTAGGTGCGATCGCGGGAGAGATAAGTAAAAGACTGCCAATAAGGCTCCGCCTCCGCCGTCAGCATTGGCCGGGACAGCAGGCGTTCATGCGCCCAGTCGTCGCCGCGTGCGGCCCGGTCCTGCCAGTCCTTCACCGCGGCACCGTGCTGGCTGTCCCAGCCGATCAGTTTTTTGCTTCGTCCACGACCGCCTCGATGCGCTGGCCGCGGAAGTTCTTGGTCTCGTAGACGATGGCATCGACCGCGGCGTAGGCATCGTCGGCCGCCAGCAGGAAGGCCTCCCCGGCCTCGACGCTATAAGGCACTTCTATCCCCTTGCTGGTGATGCCACGCCAGTCGCGGACCAGCAGCTCGGCATACTTGCGGGCCAGGAAAACCCTCACCCGCTCGTTCGTGGCCCGGGCATTACTCAGCCGGCGCAGTTCGGCTGCGATCTTTTCGCCCTGCGCCCGCCACTGTGGGTTGGCGTCCGAGGCCGCCCGGACGATCAGAGTGCGACCGCCCGGCAGGCCGAGCTCCGTACCGTCGCGTTCCAGATCGCGGTTACGCTGCAGGTCTTCGATGTTGTCGAACGCGTAGCCG
>RGPT01000049.1 GCA_010032545.1 Alphaproteobacteria bacterium | reverse complement strand
ACCGTCGCGCCAACACCTCCCCCGGCGTCGACGCAGCGGCCCGGCGACGATCGGCTGCGGCTGCCCAGCCCGACCGGCAACATGTCGTTCCTCGAGGGCTGCTGGCGCACCGACCCGTTCCGTCACGAGCGCAACCAGCCGCAGGCCGGCGTGTCGACTTACTGTTTCGATGCCAGCGGCAACGGTCAGCTCGAATGGCGGCGTGGCCGCACGGCCTGCCGCACGCGCGCCCAGGCACGCTTCGAGGGCACGGCGTTGCGCCTGCGCGACGCCGACACGAACTGCAACGACGGCTCGCGCTGGTATGCGGATCAGCTTGTTTGCCAACGCGGCGCCGATGATGTCGCCCAATGCAGCGGCAGTTCTCGCGGCGCCTTCGGACCGACCACGTGGACCGTCAACATGCACAAGCTGAAGTGAGCGCTGTTGCACTGCCCCACAGGGCGGGCCTGCTGCAGCCGGAGGTGTGCCGTGCTTCGCGTGGCGTCCCTAGTGGGACGTCGGCGAACTCAGCCGGATGATCTGGTCCTTGATCTGAAGTTTTCGCTTCTTGAGGCTGCACACGACATCGTCGTCGGGGTGCGGCCGTTTCACTTCCTGCGTTATCGCGTGCTCAAGGGAAGCGTGCTTGGCCTTGAGCGCTTCGATGTGGTCCACGGTGCTCATGAGACCTCCGAGCTGGATGGCGGACGCCAAACTCTGACTCTGACTTGGGGCTGAGTCACGCTGAATCAAGCGCCCTCCCCCACCTGTGCATAACCTTGTAAGGTGGTTCGCATGTCTGACCCAAATCGCCTCGTCATCGGCATTTCCGGCGCCTCCGGCGTGATCTACGGCGTGCGCCTGCTCGAGGCGCTGAAACCGCTGCCGGTGGAAACCCATCTGGTGATGACTCGCACCGCCGAGGTGACCCTGGCACACGAAACCGACCTGAAGGTCGCGACCGTGCGGGCCTTGGCCGATGTCGCCCACGGCGTCGACGATCTGGCGGCGGCCGTGTCGAGCGGTTCGTTCCGGACCATGGGCATGATCGTGGCGCCGTGTTCGATGCGCAGCCTGGGCGAGATCGCGGTCGGCATCTCGACCAACCTGCTGACCCGCGCCGCCGACGTCGTGCTGAAGGAGCGACGCAAACTCGTCCTCCTGGTGCGCGAAACGCCCCTTCACGCGATCCATCTGCGAAACATGACGACGCTGGCCGAAATGGGCGCGATCATCGCCCCGCCGGTGCCCGCGTTCTACAACAGGCCGAAGACGCTCGACGATGTGATCGACCACACCGTCGGCCGCGTGCTCGACCTCTTCGATCTCGACACCGGCAAGGTCAAGCGCTGGGGCTGACGACGCGCCGCAATTTGGCAACGGCATCAGGCTGCGGGGCGCAGGACTGGCACGGGTCCACCATGCCGTCATATGCAGAAATCTATGCAATCCGTGGTTGACGGAAAGGACCAAGGCGGCAAGCATCGACAGTAGGCGCGTGGTTGCAGGCACTTTGCCGCCACTCCCTCGCTCTTGCAGGCGGGTTCGCGTCGACGGGGGCTCTAATGGGTACTTGTCTGACGGCACGTCGTGGTACTGCCCTTCTCTTGCTTTGCCTCGGCCTCGCAAGCGCAGGCTGCAGCTACGCACCGGTCAACGAGTTGAAGCTCTTTCGCGAGAGCGTGGTCGCTACGAACGTGGCGGCAACACCCGTTATCGATGAAGTGTCTGCAACGGAAAAGCGCCAGCAGCGGACGATCATCGCAAACCAGGAGCGCCGGTCGAGGACGATCCTCCCCTTCGATCCGGCGCAGGCGCGCTACTTCTCCGACATCAGCGATGGCCCGGCCGCGAGCGTCTTCCGCCGGGGCCATCAGGTGCTCGACAGGCTTTCGGACGTCTTGCTCGCGCTGGCCACGGGCAAGGGCTCAGCGGATGAGGCGGAGGCGATCGGCGGCCTCGCGACGGAAGCCGGCGCCCTGCTCAATGTTATCGGCGTTGGCATTGCCGTCGGGCCGGCATTCGAGACGCTGAAGCCTGCGCTGACCGAACTCTCCAAGGACCTCGGGCGCGCGGAGGCCAGCCGCGTCATCGCCCAGGTCGAAGCGGCTCACCTGGTCAAGAACCTCGTGAGTGCGCTGGTGTCGGCAACACCCAAGATGTTCGTGACACTGACCGGCGAGGCCGAGCGACGAGCAAACAGCGCCGGCGCGCCGGCGGAGGCGATGACCCAGCTGCTCGATCGTTCTACGAAGGTCAGGGTCGTGCTTTCGAACTATGTCGTTCTTCTGCGGCAGACCAACGACGCCTGGGACGAGGCGGTCCGCGCCGCCGAAGCCAAATCGTCCACTGCAAACTTTGGCGCGCTTACAGAGAGGATCGCCGAGGTGAAGGCCGCAGCGCTCGCAACGCGCCAGGCCTTCGCCAACCTGAACGCGAGCCGGTAGCGCCGCCGGACCACAGGAGGAACGTCAATGACTCCGCAGGAACTCGCCCAGTCCGGCAGACCTGGCCTGATCAGTGCACGCAGGACATTGCTCGATCGCTTCGACAAGACGTCCGATGCAGCCGACAAGCAGGAGATTTCCGACGCGGTAGATGCGATCAACGACCTGATAACCGCCGCCGATCTTGACGATCTTCTGGCGGCGGCGGGAGCGGTCGGCGCGGCGGCCGACGACTTGGAGAAAGCCATCGGGACGGCCAGGATGCAGGTCTTCGCACAGGCCTTCCAGACCGTCGTCGATGCGCTGACGAAATTCGAGGCTCCGAAAGCCAAGCCGCGCACGGGCGGCCGAGTTGCAAAGCCGGTGGTCCAGACGCCGGCCGTGCCTGCGGGACCGGGCGGGACCAAGCCGACGCCGGCGGCACAGCCGGCCGTTCCACCGCCCGTGGTCCCAGTACCTGCACCTCCAGCGGCGACCGGCACGTCCGCAAGCAGAAGCACCGTCGACGCTCCCCCTTTAGCGACAAGCTCCGATTCCACTCTGGGACAGCTGTCCATCCGCTTTGAAACCGGCGGACGAGGCCCGGGGACGGTCTCCTCGGGAAGTGGCGACGCTGGTGGCGTTTCCTATGGCAGCTATCAGATGACAAGCCGAGGGGGCGGCACGGTGGCGCGCTTCGTCGCCGACCCGGCATTCCCTTTCAAAGATCGCTTTGCCGGCCTCGTCCCTGGCAGTCCCGAGTTCACGGCAGCCTGGAAGGCGTTGGCGGCAGAACAGGGGCCTGCCTTTCACGCCGCCCAGCACGACTTCATCAAGCAGACGCACTACGATCCGATGGTGGATAATGTCAGGTCCCGAACCGGCTTCGAGGTGGCGACGCGCACCGCGGCCCTGAAGGACTGCTGCTGGTCCACTGCTGTCCAGCATGGGCCGAACAACGGGATCTTTCACACGGTCCTCGCCCCTCTCCTGGCGTCCCAGACGCCTCGCCCTGAAGAAGGCGCCATTTTCGACGAGGCCGTCATCCGCGCGGTCTACGCCGAGCGCGGCCGGCGTGATGCCAGCGGAGCCCTTGTGCATTTCCGCAATAACTCCCCGGACGTCCAGCAGGGCGTCGCCAATCGGTTCGTAAGCGAGCTGAAAGACGCCCTCGCGATGCTTCGGAACCCGCCGTAGGCAAGAACGAATCAGACTCCGACGGCGCGCTCGATCTCCTTGCGCGGCAGGCCGGGAAACGCGGCCGTCATCAGCGCCGCCACGGCAGCGCGGTCCTTGGCGTCCGGGACCACGCCGAGGCAGACGGCATAGACTCCGAGATTGCCGACGGCGGCGCGCAGGCGCTTCTCGATCGGCCGGTCGCGGTCGGCCGGCGGCGTGTGCAGGCTCGCGAGCTTGATCTGCTCGGCGTGCTCGGCCGCCAGTTCGGCGTCGGCCACGCGCCGGCGCACGGCGTCCACGGTCTCGGGCAGGGCCTCAGGCCACGGCCGGTCCTTCAACAGCCGGCGCACGCGGCGCAGCGGCTTTACGATCTCGGCCTGCCAGACGTCGCTTGCCTTCAGGATGGAACGCAGCCGGTCGGCCGTCAGCGTCGGCCGCCCCGAGGCGCCCAGCCAGCAACAAAACAGCAATATGTTCACGTCGCAGCCGCGGCGCTCCTGCAGGTCGAGGCAGGCCTCGGCCACGCCCTCGCTACTGTAGATTTCGAGCGAGAAATTCCAGAACGGGTGGGGGAGAAAATCCGACATGCCTGCTTCCCCTGGGCGCTTTCCTTGAGCGGCTTCCCTTTGGGCGGCCGAAGGGGTACACGGCGCAGAGCGATGTGACCAGCCCGCAGGGGACGAGTGCGCCGAGTATGGACGACAGAACGTCGGATTCGCTGGATGCCGAGGCGATCAGGGCCAAACTCGAAGCGTTGAAGAGCGAGCATCGCGACCTCGATGACGTCATCGACCGCCTGATCGAGAAGCCCCCCTTCGACCAGCTCCAGCTTCAGCGCCTCAAGAAGCGCAAGCTCGGGCTCAAGGACCAGATCCTGCGACTGGAAAGCCAGCTCATTCCCGATATCATCGCCTGAAATAAGCCCCTGCCGAGAATTTGATGGCCAAGAAAACTGCCAAGTCCCGCCCGTCTCGCAAAGAGGGTGCCCGCAAGCCAGCGGTCGGCCTGATCATGGGCAGCCAGTCCGACTGGGCCACCATGCGGCACACCGCGGAAACGCTGGAGGCGCTGGGCGTGCCCTTCGAGGCCCGCATCATTTCCGCCCACCGAACCCCCAAGCGCATGATGGCCTATGCCTCCGGCGCCAAGGCGCGTGGCCTCAAGGTCATCATCGCGGGCGCGGGCGGCGCGGCCCACCTGCCCGGCATGACCGCGTCGATGACGCCCCTGCCGGTGCTGGGCGTGCCGGTCGAGAGCGCGGCGCTGAAGGGCCAGGACAGCCTTCTTTCCATCGTCCAGATGCCGGCCGGCATCCCGGTGGGCACACTCGCCATCGGGCGGGCCGGCGCGATCAACGCAGCATTGCTGGCTGCGGGAATTGTGGGTCTTGTCGATGTCAAAATAATGGCTTCGCTCGAGCGTTGGCGGGCCCGCCAAACCGATTCCGTGGCGAAAACCCCCGCCGACGACGTCCCGGCCCATCGCTGAGCAATGGTCGCTGACAAGATCCTGCCGCCGGGGTCCACCATCGGCATCCTGGGCGGTGGCCAGCTCGGCCGCATGACCGCAATCGCGGCTGCCCGGCTGGGCTACCGCTGCATCGTCTTCGCCCCCGAGGCCGACCCGGTCGCAGCCCAGGTCTCCGCTGCCCATGTCCAAGCAGCCTACGACGATGCCCCGGCACTGGCCAACTTCGCCGCCCAGGTCGAAGTCATTACCTACGAGTTCGAGAACGTGCCCGAGGCAGCGGTCTCTGAGTGCTTGCGCCACAGGCCCGTGCGTCCCGGCGTGCAGCCCATCCACCTTGCCCAGCACCGGCTGCGCGAGAAGGCGTTCTTCCGCAGCCTCGGCATCGGCACTGCCGACTACCAGCCCGTCGCCAGCGACGCCGATGTGGCCGGCGCGACGGCGCTGCCGGGCATCCTGAAGACCTGCACCGAGGGCTACGACGGCAAGGGTCAGGCACGTGTCTCGACCCGCGACGAGCTGGCGGCGGCCTGGACGAAGCTCGGGCGGCGTGAGTGCATCCTGGAAGCGCTGGTCGACTTCCAGTGCGAAATCTCGGCCATCGTAGCGCGCGGGTTGGACGGCACCACGCGCTGCTTCCCGATCGGCCTCAACCATCATCGCGACGGCATTCTGCGCACGACCACCGTGCCCTCGAACCTGCCACCCGCGATCCTGGCGACGGCCGAGCGCTTCGGCGTCGAGCTGGCCAACGGCCTCGAGCTGGTCGGGCTGATCGCCCTGGAGATGTTCGTGACGAAGGACGGCCGCGTGCTCGCCAACGAGATGGCGCCCCGGCCGCACAATTCAGGCCACTGGACGATCGATGCCTGCGCCACCAGCCAGTTCGAGCAGCTCGTGCGGGCGGTCTGCGGACTGCCGCTGGGCTCGGTCGACGTGCTGGCGGCCTCGCGCATGGAGAACCTGATCGGCGATGAGGCGGCCGATTGGCAGCGCTACCTGATCGACCCGACGGCGCGGCTGCACCTCTACGGCAAGGGCGAGTCCCGCCCCGGCCGCAAGATGGGCCATGTCACTTTCGTGACGCCGCTTTGGGCCGCGCCGACGTCCACGACCTGACCTGGCCCTTCAGCTTCTCGATCTTCATCACGTCGTCGATGCGCCGGTCGAGGAACGCCCACGTCGCCTCGGCGCCAGCCGAGCGGTCGTTCAGCCAGTAGAGCAGCGTCGAGGAATAGACGCCGGCCAGGGTGGCGCGCTTGGTGTAGAAATTGAAATCGGTGCTGGTGTCGCCGGCGGCGTACCACATGGCGTCGACGGTCTTGTACAGGAGCTTCAGTGC
Source organism: Alphaproteobacteria bacterium (assembly GCA_010032545.1). Taxonomy (GTDB): domain Bacteria; phylum Pseudomonadota; class Alphaproteobacteria; order Reyranellales; family Reyranellaceae; genus Reyranella. Next base: position 15,194 of record RGPT01000049.1, on the reverse strand, counting down.
CACCCCCGCATTGAAGGGCAACGACAGGACGGCGAGCGCCCGCCGCACGGCCTCGCGCTCACCGATATGCCGCTCCAGGCGGATGCGCACGGCACTGCGGATGCGGTCGCGGATCTTTTGCCCGGCCACGCCCTCCTTCTCCATATCCTCGACCGTGCGCAGGTCGGCGCGCCCGCTGAGATGTGTCAGGACCTGGATCGGCCCGCCGGGGAACAGCCGGTCGGCCTCGCCCGCCGGCAGGTCCAGCCCTCGTGCTCCGGCGGCGAGCGCTGCTCGGGTCCAGCCTTCGAACACGGCCTCGGCCGCCACGGCATCGGCCAGCCGGTCGCGCAGGCCCGCGTCGGGGTCATCTGGCGGAAGTTCTGGGCTATTTGATTCATCCATAGGGGCAAATATAGGCTTCCGGCGAGGGCTTCCCAAGGGTTTCCCCCTGTGATACCAACCGCGCCTCTCATTCGGCCCTGGAGCGCTTTCCCGGGTCCCCCTACCGTTTGGAAGGAAGCGATCGAAGTGCAGGTTCTCGTTCGTGAAAACAATGTCGATCAGGCGCTGCGCGTCCTGAAGAAGAAAATGCAGCGCGAAGGCATCTTCCGCGAGATGAAGCTCCGCCGCAATTACGAGAAGCCGTCCGAGCGCCGCGCCCGCGAGCGCGCCGAAGCGATCCGCCGCACGCGCAAGCTGATGCGCAAGCGCATGGAGCGCGAGGGCTACTAGCCCTCTCCTCCCGGATCGAGACGACGACCCCCGGCAACCCCGGGGGTTTTTGTTTGCCCTCAACGCGCCAGCAAGGCGTCGATCGCAGCCTCGAGTTCGGAAACGTCAGTCACCACCGCATCGGGCGTCTCGGCCTCCGAGCGCGGCCGCTGGCGGCGATAGCGGCCGCTGCGGAACTGGATAGTCGCCATGCCGGCGGCCTTTGCCGGCGCGATATCCTTGTCGAGACGGTCGGCCACGAAAATGCAGGACGACGGCGGCACGTCGAGGCGTGCGGCGAACAGATGACCGATACCGGCCCGCACCAATCGCTCGGATGGACATCCCGACGCCCCCAACAGAAGGCCCCGCGCGACAAGACGCTGCAGCAGGCCATCGATCCCGGGACGGAGCTGGAACACGTCGAGGTTGCCGGTCATCGCCTCGACCCGACGCAGGACTCGCGCCACCGTCGCCGGCTCACCGCCGCACAACGTCCCGATCATGTGGCGTTGTACGTCCGGGGCAAAGGCTGCGACCGCGAGGTCCGAGGCGTCCTCGATCATCGCCTGGTCGACGCGCAGGCTCTCCATCCCGCAGGCCGAGGCGACCGCGCCATCCAGCGCCATCTCGCGCGCAAACTCGAGGTCGACCGCGCCGCCGATGTCGAAGAGGACTGCTTTGATTGTCATCCTGAGCGAAAGGTTCTTCGCTTCGCTCGAGGGCGGAGTCTACTCCGCCCGCGATGACAACTAGTGGCTCGAACCTTCCATCGCCTTGACGATGTTCTCGCACATCACCTTGGCGTCGGCGAACAGCATCATGGTGTTGTCACGGAAGAACAGCTCGTTGTCGACGCCGGCGTAGCCCGAGGCCATGCCGCGCTTCACGAACAGCACGGTCTGGGCCTTCTCGACGTCGAGGATCGGCATGCCATAGATGGCGCTGGTGGGATCTGTCTTGGCCGCCGGGTTGGTGACGTCGTTGGCGCCGATCACGAAGGCCACGTCGGTCGAGGCGAAGTCGCGGTTGATGTCGTCGAGCTCGAAGACCTCGTCGTAGGGCACGTTGGCTTCCGCGAGGAGCACGTTCATGTGGCCCGGCATGCGGCCGGCCACTGGGTGGATGGCGTATTTCACCGTGACGCCGTTCTTCTTCAGGATGTCGGCCATCTCGCGCAGCGCATGCTGGGCCTGGGCCACCGCCATGCCGTAACCCGGTACGATGATCACCGAGCCCGCGTTCTTCATCAGGAAGGCCGCGTCCTCGGCCGAACCCGCCTTGACCGGCTTGTCGCTCTTGGCGTGAGCGGCGCCCGCCGCCGAGGAGTCGGTGCCGAAACCGCCCAGGATCACGTTGAAGATCGAGCGGTTCATGCCCTTGCACATGATGTAGCTCAGGATCGCGCCCGAGGAACCGACCAGCGCGCCGGTCACGATCAGGGCGGTGTTGCCGAGCGTAAATCCGATGCCGGCCGCCGCCCAGCCCGAGTAGGAGTTGAGCATCGAGACCACGACCGGCATGTCGGCGCCACCGATCGGCAGGATGAGCAGGAAGCCCAGCGCCAGCGACAGCACGATCAGCAGGATAAAGATCATGGGATGGCCGCCCTTCCAGGCGAACCACACCAGCAACACCGCGATGGCGATGCCCAGCAGCGCGTTCAGCGGATGCTGGCCGCGGAAGATCAGCGGCGAGCCGGTGACCAGGCCCTGCAGCTTGGCGAAGGCCACGATCGAGCCGGTGAAGGTGATGGCGCCGATCACGGTGCCCAGCCCCATCTCGATCAGGCTGTGCAAGCGAATGGAACGCCGCCACCAGCTGCGGCAGCGCCGTCATCTGGATGCGCCAGGCCACGACCGCGCCGACCGCGCCGCCGACCAACAGCCCGCCCATGATCAGCCACGGCGAGACCACGCCAGGCGTCGCCACCGTCACGCCGATCGCCACCACCATGCCGACGATGCCGAACAGGTTGCCCTGGCGCGAGGTCACCGGCGAGGAAAGCCCGCGCAGCGCCATGATGAAGCAGATGGCCGAAATCAGATAGCCGTAGGCGGCTATTTCCTGGGTGATCATCCCGCGTCTCTCCCGCCTACTTCTTGACCGGCTGTTTCTTCTTGAACATCGACAGCATGCGGTGCGTGACGATGAACCCGCCGAAGATATTGACGGCGGCCAGCGCCACGGCGATGGCGCCGAACAACTGGGCGGCCCCCAGGCCTTTCAGTCCGGCAGCCAGCAGGGCGCCGACGATGATGACCGACGATATGGCGTTGGTGACGGCCATCAGAGGCGAATGCAGCGCCGGCGTCACCCGCCACACCACATAGTAGCCGATGAAGCATGCCAGCACGAAGATGGTGAGCAGCGCCACGAACGGCATGTGGCCGTCGGGCAGGGACAGCGTGTTCTCCGCCGCCATATCGGTGATCCGCTGGGCCATGCCCCGGAGATTGTTGGCAAGGTCGCCCGCCTGGGTCGCGAACTTCGCCGCCTCGCCTGCAAGTCTGTCGTCCATCGCCTGCTCCTAGGTCTGGCTGGTCGCAGGGGTCGGGCTGAGCGAGGGATGCACGATCTGTCCGCCCTGCGTCACCAGAGTTCCCTTGACTACTTCGTCGCCGAGATCGATTTTCAACGCCTTGGTCTCCTTGTCGACTATGGGCGTGATGAAGTTCAGCAGGTTGCGCGAAAACAGCGCCGAGGAATCGGTCGCGAGTTCGCCGGCCAGGTTGGCCGGCCCCACGATCTTGACGCCGTACTTCTCGATCACCTTGCCGAACTCCGAGAGCGGGCAGTTGCCGCCCTGCTCGACCGCCATGTCGACGATCACCGAACCCGGCTTCATGGTCTTCACCATGTCCTCGGTGACCAGCACCGGCGCCTTGCGGCCCGGGATCAGCGCCGTGGTGATCACGATGTCCTGCTTGGCGATGTGCTCGGCAACGAGCGCTGCCTGCTTGGCGCGATATTCGGCGCTCATCTCCTTGGCGTAGCCGCCCGCTGTCTCCGCCGCCGTGAATTCCCCGTCCTCGACGGCCACGAACTTGGCCCCCAGCGACTGGACCTGCTCCTTGGTCGCGGGCCGCACGTCGGTTGCCGTTACGATGGCACCCAGCCGCCGCGCCGTGGCGATCGCCTGCAGCCCCGCCACGCCCACGCCCATGATGAAGGCGCGCGCCGGCGCCAGCGTGCCGCCCGGCGTCATCATCTGCGGGAAGATGCGGCCGAAATTGTTGGCCGCCAGCAACACCGCCTTGTAGCCCGCCAGATTGGCCTGCGAGCTCAGGATGTCCATCGACTGGGCGCGCGTGATGCGCGGGATCAGTTCAAGCGCGAACGACGTCACGCCTCGCGCGGCCAGCGCCGACACCAGCTCCGCGTTGGTGAGCGCTCCCAGCGGCGAGATCAAGGTCTGGCCGGTCCGCAGCAGCGCGATCTCGTCGAGGCCCTCCGCGGCGGACATCGGCCGCTGGATCTTGAAGACGACATCGGCCGCGGCCATGGCGGTGGCGGCGTCCGCCACGACGCTGGCCCCTGCCTCGGCATAGGCCTCGTCGGTATAGGCGGCGGCGAGGCCGGCACCCGCCTCGATCACGATTTCTTCCGCGCCCAGAGCTTTCAGCTTCTTGACGGTCTCGGGGGTCGCGGCCACGCGAGTCTCATGCGGCCGGCGTTCTTTGAGAATGGCAATTTTCATGGAGCGCTTTTTGGGTCGGTTGGAGACGCGGAGGTGCCGTTGATGCGCTGCACCATGCACAGCGTTCCGTTCTTTGCCAAGCCGGTTTTTCGCCGCGTGGTAAAGCTTCGTTTACCGCCGGGGTGACGGCGTGATACTGCCGGACATGATCCAGCGTCCCGTCGTTCTCACCGGTTTCCACTTCACGAAGACCACCCTGGCGGCGTTCTCCGAGCGCTGCGAGATCGCCGGCCACATGGACCGGCCCGATCCCGCCCTGGTGCCGCGCGAGGCAGCACCTTATGTCCAGGCCATCGTCAGCACCGGCAGCGTCGGCCTGTCCGAGGCGTTGATGAATGCCCTGCCTCGCCTCTCGCTGTTCTGCTGCTACGGCACCGGCTACGAGCGCGTCGACCTCGCCGCCGCCCGCAAGCGTAACATCATGGTCACGCATGGCGCCGACGCCAACGCCCCGGACGTGGCCGAGATGGCCTTCGGCGTCCTGCTGGCCTCGACGCGGCGCATCGTGCGGGCCGACAAGATGATCCGCCGCGGCGACTGGACCAAGCGCATCCCCAACCGCTTCGGCGCCATCGCCGGCATGACCGGGGGCAAGCTCGGCATTCTGGGGCTGGGTGCCATCGGCATGGAACTCGCCAAGCGCGCCAAGGGCTTCGACCTAGAGATCGGCTACTGCAACCGCAACAGGCGCGGCGACGTCGACTTCGCTTATTTTGCCAATGTCATGGCACTCGCCACCTGGGCCGACTACCTGGTCGTCTGTCTGCGTTCGGACGCCTCGAACAAGCACATCATCAATGCCGAGGTGCTGAAGGCGCTGGGTCCACGCGGCCACCTGGTCAACATCAGCCGCGGCTGGGCAGTCGACGAGGCGGCCCTGGCCGACGCCTTGCGCCACAACGTGATCGAGGGTGCCGCGCTCGACGTGTTCGACGAGGAACCCTACGAGGGCACGGAACTGCTGCCGCTCGACAATCTGGTGATGACGCCGCATTTCGGCGGCGGCACCGAGCACGCACAGCGCCGTATGACCTCGCTGGTCTGTCAGAACCTCGACGCGCATTTCGCCGGCAAGCCCGTCGTTTCGCCAGTCCCCGAACTGCGCGACATGGCAGCCGATCCGTCGGGGCGGCTGCGTTAGCGTTCCTTACTCCGCCGGATCGACTCCGATCCGCACCGGCTTGCCCGCTTCCGGCGCCCGCATGCCGTTCCAGACGTCCCAGTAGGCGCGCATGGCCGACGGGTAGCGGCGGAGTTCCGTAAAAATGCTGTAGGGCTGATCGACGTCGCGAGCCTCGAAGCCCCAGGCCTCTATACCTTCGTGCAGTGCAAGGAACAGGGCGCGAGAGAGATGGAAGCGCTGCGAGACGACGATCAGCCGCGTCTGGCCATACACCCGCCGTGCCCGCACGATGGAATCGAGCGTGCGATCGCCGCCGAAGTCGCGATAGATCACCGCCGCCGGCACGCCGCGCTCGACCAGGCCGTCGCGCATCGCGGTGGGCTCGTCGAAGCGGCCCTCGCGCGTGCCGCTCACAATGAAGTATTTGGCCTTGCCCGCCTTGTAGAGCGCCGCCGCAGCATCGAGGCGATAGACGAAATAGCGGTTGGGCCCGCCCTCCGGTCCGATCGGGGCCGTGCCCAGCACCAGCGCCACGTCGACTGCCGGCACCCTGGCCACCGCGGTGAAGGACTTGGCCTCGGCAGCGCGATCGAGCCGCCGCTCGGCGAACCACGCCAGCGCCCCCGCCATCAGGACGACGGCAACCACACGGACGAGGACGAACAGAATCAGGCGCATGCCGCCTGCCTTGATCGCCTGTCACACGGCCTATAGACCGTCTCCATGCCCCGTCTCAGCACCGCCGAAGCCACCGTCGAAACCCTCCTGCTGCACGGCCTCGACACGGTCTATGCCCTGCCCGGCCTGCACAACGATCCGCTGTTCGACGCCTTCTACCACGCCGCCGACAAACTGCGCGTGATCCATCCACGCCACGAGCAGACGGCGGCCTACATGGCGCTGGGCGCCGCGCTGGTGACAGGCAAGCCGCAGGCCTTCGCCGTGGTGCCCGGACCCGGCATGCTGAACGCGGGCGCCGCACTCCTCACCGCCTACGGCATGAACGCCCCGGTGATCGGCCTGATCGGCCAGATCCCGCAGGCCGACATCGACCGCGGACACGGCCATCTGCACGAGATCCACGACCAGCTCGGCATGATGCGCCACATCACCAAGTGGGCCGAACGCATCCGGAGCCCGCAGGAAGCCCCGACGCTGGTCAGCCAGGCGATCTGGCACGCGACCTCGGGCCGCCCGCGCCCCGTGGCGCTCGAATGCGCGCTCGATACCTGGGCCAGGCGTGCCGATGTCACCCTGCCCGCCGCGCCTCTGCGACTGCCGGCGGAGGCGATCGACGACGAGGCGATCACAGCGGCAGCAAAAATCCTGGGCACGGCCGAGCGGCCGATCATCGTGGTGGGCGGCGGCGCGCTCGACGCCAGCGCCGAGGTCATCGCCATCGCCGAGTTGCTCGAGGCACCGGTCAGCTCCTATCGGCGCGGCCGTGGCGTCGTTCCGAGCTCGCATCGCCTTGCCGTCGACATGCCGGTCGGCCATCGGCTGTGGAAGGACGCCGATGCGGTGCTGGCCATAGGCACGCGCTTCTTCATCCAGAACGGCAGCTGGGGCATAGACAAGGACCTGAAGGTCGTGCGCCTCGACATCGACCCCGACGAGCCCGACCGGTTCCGCAAGCCCGACGCGGCGCTGGTCGGCGATGCCGCCACGCAATTGCGCGCCCTGATCGCAGCATTGCCGAAGCACAATCGTGCGCGCGCCTCGCGCGCCCAGGAGCTGAAAGGCCACCGCGCCTGGTTCGACGAGCGCCTGTCGCGGCTGGAACCGCAGCTCGGGTTCCTGAAGGCGATCCGCGCCGCCCTGCCCGAGGACGGAATTTTCGTCGACGAGGTCTCACAGATGGGCTTCGCCTCGCGCGTTGCCCTGCCGATCGAGAAGCCGCGTACCTATCTCTCTCCCGGCTACCAGGACAATCTCGGCTGGGGTTTTGGCACCGCACTCGGCGCCAAGGCAGCGATGCCCCACCGCAAGGTGCTGGCGATCGCGGGCGACGGCGGCTTCATGTACCAGGTGGGCGAACTTGCGACGGCCGCGCGCCACAACCTCGCCGTCGTCGTCGTGGTGTTCGACAACGGCGCCTTCGGCAACGTGAAGCGCATCCAGCAGCAGCACTACGGCAACCGCCTGATCGCCTCGGACCTGCAGAATCCCGATTTCGGCAAGCTCGCCGATAGCTTCGGCATCGCCTCCTTCAAGGCGACCGATCCGAGGCAACTCGAAGAAGTGCTGCACAAGGCCTTTGCGCTGAACGCACCGGCGCTCGTCTGGGTGCCGCACGGCGACGTGCCGAGCCCGTGGGACATGATCATGATGCCGCGGGTCAGGTAACGGACTGGCACTGGTATGTCGCTTGGATAGTCGCTGTCGGCGTCCTCGCCTACGTGCGGCCCAGAGTACCAAGCCCCTGGAACTGGATCCTCGCCGTGATCTTTGTGACCGTTGCTGGCCTCGGTTATGTAGCCCTCCTGTTTGCCATCATTCTCACGCCGGCCTGAGTTCAACCAACACCTCCTGGAAGTTCGTTCGGCAGGTGAAGCCGAGCTTCCTCGCCGCCTTGCCGGCGTCGTAGACGCGATCGATCGCGTCGAACATCGTCCAGCCGCGCTGGGCATAGAGTACAGGATAGTCGGGGAAGTAGCGGGCGACGACAGATGGCGCGTCGGCGATGAGCGCGGCGCAATCCTCGCGGCTGAACGGCGTCATCGCCGAGACGATGAAGGTGTCGAAGCCGATCTCCGGCGCCTTCGCCAGCGCCGCGACATGCGCTTCAGCCGCGTCCTCGACCGAGAGCCGGCGGAACAGGAACTCGTTGGCCTTGGTGTTCTCGCCCGACTGCGCGATGGCATGCGCCATGTCGTCCTCCTCCGGGAAGAAGCGCGAGGTCCTCAGGACCACGACCGGCAGTCCGTGCAGACGATTGAACAGCCGGCACAGCTCTTCGGCAGCGAGCTTGGTGACGCCGTAGATGTTGCGCGGTTTCAGCGGCGCCATGGTCTCGTCGACCCACACCGCCTCCTTCGCGCCGCTGGCGCGGCCGTCGAGAATCTGCTGCGAGATCATGAGCGAGGTGGTCGAGGTAAAGACGAAGCGGCCGACCTTCGATCCCTCCGCCACCGACTCTTCCAGGAGATTGAGCGTGCCCTGCACATTCACAGCCACGAACTCCGAATTGTCGTGCGTCTCGATGTGCGGCTTGTGACGCGCGGCGGCGTGGACGATCGCCTCGATGCCCTGCTCGCGGATGATCCGCCGCACCAGCACACGGTCGACGACAGATCCCACGACCGCGGTTGTCGGCCCCGGCTCGGGGTCGAGCCCGACGACGCGGTGGCCGTCGCGAAAAAGCCTGGGCACCAGGGTCTGGCCGAGCCAGCCCGACGAACCGGTCACCAGGACGTTCACGCCAGCTCCACCTCTTGCAACGCCGTCTGCTGACGTGCCGCGAGCGCGTCGACGTCAAAACCCTCGATCATGCCCTCGAACAGACGGTGCCAGTTGATCGAGGCGCGGAGATGGATGAACACGGCGCCGAGGCCGATGGCGGCGCGGTCCATGAACACAAACTCGCGCGGCGGCCGCACGCCGCCCATCTTGCGCAGCTCGCCGAACACGTTCTGCGCCATCTCGCGGCCATAACCCTCGGCCATGCCTTCGGTGAGGCGGCGCGGCCGGTCGTCCATCAACGGGCCGTAGAGAAATGCAGCCCAACGGTTGAGCACCTGGATCATCTCGCGGCTGAGGCCGGCAAAACCCCAATCCTCGTAGGCCGCCACGGCGCGTGCCTCGTCGTCGCTCATCAGCGCGCGATAGAGCTCGATCGAGCCGCGCACGAAACGCGGCGGGAAGATTCGCACGCAGCCGAAATCCATCAGGTTCACCCCGCCGTCGGGCCTCACCGTGTAGTTGCCGAGGTGCGGATCTCCGTGGATGACGCCGTAGCGATAGAAGGGCACGTACCAGGCACGGAACATTTCTATCGCCAGCGCGTCCCTCTCTTCCTGGGAACGCGTCTTCCAGTTGAGCAACGGCTCGCCCGCGAGCCAGTCCATGGTGAGCAGCCGGTCGGTCGAGTGTGTCGGCACGACGCGGGCGACATGGATGTTGGGCTCGTCGCGCAGCATGTGGCGGTAGAGGCCCGCGTGCCTGGCTTCGCGGCGGTAATCCAGTTCCTCGCGCAGGCGCGTGGTGATCTCGGCATGGATCTCGTCGGTCCGGATCGCCGGATCGAAGCGCTGGCCGATCGCGAACACCAGTTTCAGCTGGTTGAGGTCGGCTTCCAGCGCCGAGGTCATGTCGGGATACTGCAGCTTGCACGCCACGTCGCGGCCGTCGGCCAGCACCGCGCGATGGACTTGCCCAAGAGAGGCCGCGAACGACGCCTCCTTGTCGAACCTGGCGAACTTCGCCTGCCAGTCCGGGCCCAGTTCGCTCGCCATGCGGCGGCGCACGAAGGCCCAGCCCATGGCCGGCGCATTGGCCTGCAACTCGGCCAGCTCGCGGGCATATTCCGGCGGCAACGCATCGGGAATGGTGGCGAGCAGCTGCGCCGCCTTCATCAACGGCCCTTTCAGGCCACCCAGCGCCGCTTTCAACTCGCCGGCATGCTTGTCGCGATCAAGCGAGAAGCCGAGATAGCGCTGTCCCGCCAGTTTTACGGCAAGCCCACCGACCGACGAGCCGACCCGGGCGTAGCGCCCGAGCCGGCCGCCCAGCGAATCGCCCTCGTCACTCATGGTCTTCCGGACCGCGAGCCCTTGGCTCGCTCATGACCCTGAGCGGGCCCGAGGCTCGCGAGGTCCCAATGAGCATGATCAAAGCGTCTCCAGTTCGTCGACGAAGCCGGAGATGACCCCCAGACCCTTGTCCCAGAAGGCGGGATCCGAGGCGTCGAGGCCGAACGGCGCCAGCAGTTCCTTGTGCCGCTTCACGCCGCCTGCCTTCAGCATGTCCAGGTACTTGGCCTGGAAGCCCTCGGGCCTGGCCTGGTAGGCGGCGTAGAGCGAGTTCACCAGGCAGTCGCCGAAGGCGTAGGCGTAGACATAGAACGGCGAGTGGATGAAGTGGCCGATGTAGGACCAGTAGTATTTATACTCGTCGTCGTAGGTGAAGGCCGGCCCCAGGCTCTCCTTCTGCACTGCCATCCAGATCTCGCCGATCGCGTCGGGCGTCAGTTCGCCTTCGCGCCGCGCCATGTGCACGCGCTGCTCGAAATCGTAGAAGGCGATCTGGCGCACAACCGTGTTCAGCATGTCCTCGACCTTGCCCGCGAGCATCGCCTTGCGCGTGGCCTTGTCGGGCGCGGTTTTCAGCAGCGACTGGAAGGTCAGCATCTCGCCGAATACCGAGGCGGTCTCGGCCAGCGTGAGCGGCGTGTCGGCCATCAGCGCGCCCTGGCGGCCGGCCAACACCTGATGCACGCCGTGACCCAGCTCATGCGCCAGCGTCATCACGTCCCGCACCTTGCCCTGGTAGTTCAGCAGCAGGTAGGGATGCGCCGAGGGAACGGTCGGATGGGCGAAGGCGCCCGGCGACTTGCCAGGCCGCGCCGGTGCATCGATCCAGCCCGAGCCGAAGAACTTTTTGCCGACCGCCGCCAGTTCCGGCGAGAAGGCGCCGTAGGCGTCGAGCACGATTTTTTCCGCCTCGGCCCACGGGATGGTGCGGTCGTCGTGCTCGGGCAGCGGCGCGTTGCGGTCCCAGTAGGGCATCGACTCGACGCCGAACCACTTGGCCTTGAGCTTGTAGTAGCGGTGCGCGAGCCTGGGATAGGCCGCCTTCACCGAGGCCTGCAGCGCATCCACCACCTCGTCCTCTACGCAGTTGCCGAGGTTCATCGCCGATTGCGGACGCGGGTACTTGCGCCAGCGGTCCTCGATCTCCTTGTCCTTGGCCAGCGTGTTGGTGATCAGCGAGAACACCGCGATGTTGTCGCCCTGGACCTTGCCGAAGGTTTTTGCGGCGTCCTTGCGGACTCCCGCATCCTTGTTCGACAACCTGTTGAGGACCTGCGCTTCGCTCAGCATCTCGTTGCGGAAGGGATAGCGCAGCCGAGCGATGGTCTCGTCGAACAGGCGCGACCAGGCGGCGCGGCCGACGACGTATTTCTCGTGCAGCGCCTTCTCGAGCTCGTCGGACAGCGTGTGCGGCCGGAAGGCCCGGAGGTCGCGCAGCCACGGCGCATACTTGGCAAGTTCCGGGGCCTTCATCTTGTCGGCGAGGTCGGCGTCCTCGAGCCGCTTCACCTCAAGGCCGAAGAACAGCAGCCTGGAGCCGATGTCGGTCAGGTTTTCGGAGACGTTCTGCGAAAACCGGCCGCGCTCGGGATCGGCCATGTCGCTGGCATAGTAGAGAGAGGCATAGGAGCCGATGCGCCCCATCAGGTCCGACATCTTCTCGTAGCGCGCGATCGCAGCCCCCAGCGCCTTGCCGTCGAGCCCGGCGATCTTGCCTTCGTAGTCCCGGGCAAAAGCCTCGGCCTCGGCCGCGGCGCGCTTCAGGTCGGCATCGAGATCGGGCCCGGTCGGGCTGGAATAGAGGTCGGCGAGATTCCACGTCGGCAGATCGCCCAGCATTGCACTCATTCACACACTCCTGCTGCCTCCAGAGATGGGGCCGTGCGCACGGCGGCGCAAGTCGGAGGTGCCCCTCAGAGGCGATTGTATGACTTGAACCAGTCGACGAAGAGCGGAATCCCCTGCTCGACCGTCACCTTGGGCGTCCAGCCAAAGTCGCGCGTGGTGTCTTCGATATCGGCCGCGGTCTCCTGCATGTCGCCAGGCTCGCCGGGCCGGAGTTCGACAATGGCCTTCTTGCCCAGCGCCTTCTCGAACAGCGCTACGACGCGGGAGATGTCCTCGCTCTGCGCCGCGCCGAGATTGTAGACCCGGTGACCTGCGGCGGCAGGCCTGTCGAGCACGGCCAGCGTGCCCGCCACGATATCGTCGATGTAGCTGAAGTCGCGTTTGATGGCGCCCAGGTGATTGAGATGGAGGGTCCGGCCGTCATGGATTGCCTTGGCGAAGATCCACGGCGACATGTCGGGCCGGCCCCACGGTCCGTAGACCGTGAAGTAGCGCAGCCCCGTCGCCCTGACGCCGTAGAGATGGCTATAAGTCTCGGTCATCAGCTCGTCGGCGCGCTTGGTGGCGGCGTAGAGGGACACCGGCCGGTCGACCGGGTCCGACGCCGCGAACGGCTGCTTGACGTTGCCGCCATAAACCGACGAGGACGAGGCATAGACAAAGTGTTTAAGGTCTCGCAGGTGCCGCGCCAGCTCGAGCATCACGAGATGGCCCATCACGTTGGTCTGGACGTAGATGTAGGGATCGATCATCGAATGGCGGACGCCCGGCTGCGCCGCGAGGTGTACGATCCTGTCCAGATCGCCATGTTTTTGCCCCACCGCCGCCATTGCCACGCGATCGGCGACGTCGGCCTCGACGAAGGCAAAGCCCTTGCTGTCCGTCAGCGTCTTGAGGCGCGCGAACTTCAGGACGGGATCGTAGTAGTCGCTGAAATTGTCGACGCCGACGACCGCCTCGCCCCGGGCCAGCAGGGCCCGCGCGACGTGCGACCCGATGAAGCCGGCTGCTCCTGTGACGAGAACGGTCATGAGGGCGGCTGATTACAACATTTCATTCCCGGGCGACACCGTGAAACGGCGCGCAAGTCCGGCGCGCCTCGGCACCCTTAAAGCGTCGTTTTTGCGCGGTCCACGCGTTCCCGATTGCAACACGCAACATTCTGTCGCTACCGTGCCCATATTGCAGTCAAGGAGTTTGCCATGACAACCGCGGTGACCCTGGACGACAAATACGTTCTCGAATCGGGCCGGGTGTATCTGACCGGCACGCAGGCATTGGTCCGGCTGCCCATGATGCAGCGCCAGCGCGACCTGGCCGCGGGCCTCAACACCGCGGGCTACATTTCCGGCTACCGCGGCTCGCCGCTGGGCGGCTTCGACCAGGCGCTGTGGCAGGCCAAGAAATTCATCAAGAAGAGCCACATCGAGTTCCAGCCCGGCACCAACGAGGACCTCGCGGCCACGGCGCTGTGGGGCACCCAGCAGATCCATCTCTATCCCGGCGCGCGCTACGACGGCGTGTTCGGCCTGTGGTACGGCAAGGGCCCGGGCGTCGACCGCACCGGCGACGTCTTCAAGCACGCCAACTACGCCGGCACGTCGAAGCACGGCGGCATCGTGGCGCTGGCCGGCGACGACCACATGGCCAAGTCTTCCACGGTCGCGCACCAGAGCGAGCCCGCCTTCATCTCGGCCGGCATGCCGGTGATCCACGCCGCATCGGTTCAGGAATATCTCGACTGGGGCCTGCATGCCTTCGAGATGTCGCGCTATTCCGGCCTCTGGGTCGGCTTCAAGGTGCTGAGCGAGACGGTGGATTCCTCGGCCTCGATCCACATCGATCCGCATCGCCTGGAAATCCATACCCCGTCCGACCACCATTTGCCGGCCGACGGCGTTCACATCCGCTGGCCCGACGACTGGCTGGGCCAGGAACGCCGCGTCTATCAGGTGAAGATCCCGGCCGCGCTCGCCTATTGGCGCGCCAACCGGCTCGACCGGCTGATGATGGGCCGCGCCGACGCCCGCTTCGGCATCGTCACCGTCGGCAAGTCCTATCTCGACGTCCGCCAGGCGCTGGACGAGCTCGGTATCGACGATGCCGAGGCCGAGCGCCTGGGCCTTGCCATCTACAAGGTGGGCCTGGTCTGGCCGCTCGAGACCGAGGGCGTCTCGGCCTTCGCCGCCGGCAAGCGCGAGATTCTGGTGATCGAAGAAAAGCGCCCGCTGATCGAGCAGCAGCTGAAGGACGCGCTGTTCAACATGGAGGCCGGCCGCCGCCCGGTCGTGGTCGGCAAGCACGACGAGCGCGGCCAGCACCTGTTCAAGAGCGACGGCGAGCTGACGCCGTTCGAGATTGCCTCGGTCCTCGTCGCCCGCTTCGGCCTCGCCGGCTTGAGCGAACGCGGCAAGCAGCGCTTCGAGGCGCTGAAGCGCCGCGCGGGCCGGCAGGTGCGCAATGAATCGGGCATGGCCCGCGTGCCCTACTTCTGCTCCGGCTGCCCGCACAACACTTCTACGAAAGTCCCCGACGGTTCGATGGCATTGGCCGGTATCGGCTGCCATACGCTGGCCATCGGCATGGAGCGCAACACCAAGACCTTTACCCACATGGGCGCCGAGGGCGCCACCTGGGTCGGTGCCAGCCACTTCACCGACACGCCGCACGTCTTCCAGAACCTGGGCGACGGCACCTATTTCCACTCGGGCTATCTGGCGATCCGCCACGCCATCGCCAGCAAAACCACCATCACCTACAAGATTCTCTACAACGACGCCGTCGCCATGACCGGCGGCCAGCCGCACGACGGCGACGTCACGCCGTGGCGCATCAGCCGCCAGGTCCGCGCCGAGGGCGTCGAACGCATCGCCCTGGTGAGCGACGATCCGGGCAAGTATCCGATCGGCACCGAATGGGCGCCGGGCGTCACCTTCCATCACCGCGACCAGCTCGATGAGGTCCAGCGCGAGCTGCGCGAGGTCAAGGGCGTCTCGGTGCTGATCTACGACCAGACCTGCGCGGCCGAAAAGCGCCGCCGCCGCAAGCGCGGCACCTTCCCCGATCCCGCCAAGCGCGT
>RGPT01000480.1 GCA_010032545.1 Alphaproteobacteria bacterium | reverse complement strand
CCTCTGGGGCTATGTCGACAAGAAGGGCAAGTGGGCGATCCCGCCGGCGTTTACCGCCGCCTACATGTTCGGCGACAACGGCCTGGCCCCGGCCGAGACCGAGGAAGGCGCCGGCTATGTCGACAAGAAGGGGCAATGGGTGGTCAAGCCCACCTTCGAGGCCACCGGCGATTTCTCCGACGGCGGGCTGGCTGCTGCCATGCAGGCGGGCCTCTGGGGCTATGTCGACAAGGCGGGCAAGTGGGTGATCAATCCCCAGTTCACCGAAGCCAACATGTTCAACGAAGGCCGCGCCGCCGTCCGCCAGGGTGACCGCTGGGGGCATATCGGCAAGGACGGCAAATGGCTGGTGAATCCGCAGTTCTCGTCGGCCGGCCGCTATGGCGACGACGACCTGGCGCTGGCGGGGTTGGAGAGCCGCTATGGCTTCATCGACGACAAGGGCGTGTGGGTGATCAATCCCGAATTCGACCTGGCGAACGGCCGCTGGGGTTTCGTCGACCGCAAGGGCCGCTGGGCGATCAATCCGCAATTCGACGATGCCGGCCCGTTCGACGACGGCCTGGCCCTCGCCAAGTTCGGCAGCAAGTGGGGCTATGTGAACAAGAAGGGCAAGTGGGTGATCAACCCGCAATTCGCCGGCAATGCCAGCGACTGCGCCCAGTAACTAGCGGGCCGGAAAGCAACGGGGCGCCCATTGGGCGCCCCGTTCGATTCCAGCTGGGGGAAACGTCAGTCGACGGTCCAGGTGCTGCCCGCGAACAGCAGCTCCTTCATGTCGGCGTTCGGCTTGGCGCTCTTGGCCTTCTCGACCTGCCTGGCGACGCCGGCGTCATAGGTGTCGACGGGGTTGCAGTAGATCACGCCGACGACGACCGGCGCATCCGGCCCGTCCAGGGTGACCAGCATCTGCGCCAGCAGGGCGTCGGTCTCGTCATGCACCAGGATGTCGTCCGCGGTGATGCCGTTCTCGCCGATGGTGACGATCTCGATAGCCACCTTGTCGCGGTTGAGGCGCAGGCCCTTCTCGCCGTTCGGGCCGAAGACCAGCCGGTGGCCGTGCTCGGCGCGCAGCTGGCGGTCAGGCGCGGCCTTCTTGTCGGTGAAGTCGGCGAACACGCCGTCGTTGAACACGATGCAGTTCTGGTAGATCTCGACGAACGACGCGCCGCGGTGGGCGTGGGCACGCTTGAGGATCTCCGGCATGTGCTTCTGGTCGGTGTCGACGGTACGCGCAACGAAGCGCGCGC
>RGPT01000479.1 GCA_010032545.1 Alphaproteobacteria bacterium | reverse complement strand
TTCGTCGTTGGTCTCCCGGTCTTTCTTAGAACCGTGCTTGGCTGGAGCTTCTGGGAGGTCGGCGGCTTCCTCGCAATCTGGGTGATTGGCTACGGCGCCGTCCAAGCGTCAGCGCCGAAGTTCGTGCGCCGCAGAGCCGCCGACGGCCACGGCGAGCCCGACGGCCGAACCGCTGCGCTGATCGCGTTCGTACTGGCCTTGTTCCCGGCTGCGATTGCTATCGCGCTAAGCGCAGACGTTGATCAGACGCTCGCGATTGTTGTTGGTCTCGCCGCATTCGGCGTGATCTTCGCCATTAACTCGGCCGTCCACTCCTACCTAATCCTCTCCTACTCGCACGGCGACAAGGTCGCGATGAACGTTGGCTTCTACTACATGGCCAACGCCGCCGGCCGTCTAATTGGAACGCTCCTCTCCGGCCTGCTCTACCAGTGGCAGGGGCTCACGGCCTGCCTTTGGGCATCGGTCGCCTTTGTACTACTTGCCGGGCTGCTCTCGTTGATGCTGCCCAATCAGCGCGCCGGCGCTGGCGACCGCGCTAAGTTCCCGAATAGTGGACGCGCAGACCAAACAGCTTTCACGGCGTGAAGCGCTAGCGCTGGCAGCAGCGGCGACCGGGGTGCTGGTTTCCGGCTGCGCCGACAGCGCCCCTGCTGCGGACGGCAAGCGCGTAATCGTCGTAGGTGCTGGCCTTGCGGGCCTTGGCGCCGCCGCGACCCTTCGTGCTCAGGGTTTCGAAGTAACTGTCGTCGAGGCGCGCGAGCGAATTGGCGGCCGAGTCGACAGTGTCGAACACTTCGGCACGACGGTCGACCTTGGCGCGGCGTGGATTCACGACAGCCGTGGCAACCCACTCACAGCCGTTGCGAAGTCGGCCGGCCTAAAGACGGTCGCTACCGAATACGACCGCGTCGAACTGCGCAGCGCCGACCAGAAGCCGGTTAGCGAAGCGATCACCGAGAAGACGATGGCGGCGCGCGACCGCATCATCGATTCGCTCTACAGCCAGGCCGAAAACCATCCGCGTTCGAACCTCGCCCCGGCGCTGGCGCGCGAGATCCGCAAGCAGGGGCTAACAGGCACCAACGCCGAGGCGCTCAACTGGCTACTCGGAGTCGAGTTTCCGCTCGATCTCGGTGCATCGCCGCCGCAGCTCTCACTTGGGGGCTTCAACGAGGGCGAAGAGTACGACGGCGGCCCGGACCTGCTGATCAAAGGCGGCGTGATAAGCCAGCACGGGCGAATCGCCGACCCAGCGG
>RGPT01000478.1 GCA_010032545.1 Alphaproteobacteria bacterium | reverse complement strand
ACGGCTGCGCCGATGAACAGGGCCGACAGGAAGGTGAAAATGTAGGCCTGCAGGAAGGCGACGAACAGTTCCAGCAGGCTGAAGAGCGCGCAGCTGACGACACTGATGCCGGTGACGGTCGCCCACATGCCCATCGAATAGGAGGCGGCGGCGGTGATCAGCCCCATGATGCCCAGGAGCACGAGGTGCCCCGCCACCATGTTGGCCAGCAGTCGCACCGCCAGGATCAGGTGCTTGATGCACAGGCCCAGCATCTCGATCGCGAAGATCATCGGCTTGAGCAGGATGGCCAGCGGCAGGGGCAGGTCCATCGAGGGCACCTGGTTGCCGAAGAATCCCAGGAAGCCGAACTTGGCCATGCCGGCGAGGAACACCGTCGCCATCGTCACCGCGGCCAACGCCAGCGTCACGGAGAACGACGCGGTCGGCGAGCCGGCCCAGGGAACCATGCCCATCAGGTTGCAGCCGAGCACGAAGAAGAAGATCGTCCACAGGAGCGGCACGAACCGGTCGCCGGTGTGGGCGACGGCCGCATGGGCGACGGCGTGGCCATGGCCGCCGTGGTCGTGGCCCCCGTGCTCGTGCTGGCCATGGTCGTGATGGTCGTCCTCGTGGCCGTGTCCGTGGTCGTCGATCGCCGGCCGCGCGATGTTGTCGCGGATGAAGAGCAACATCGCGTCGAAGAGGTTGAGCAGCCGCCCACGCGGGGCATCCCCGTTCCTCAACCGCGAGGCGACCCACGTGAAGATCAGGAACATGCCGGCCGCGACGAGCAGTTCCAGGATCATGTACTTCGAGATGCCGAATCCCGACTTCACCGCGTAGAGGCTCTCGAGTTCCGCGAACGGCTGCGGGATCAGGATCTTTCCGTCCATCGCCTCGTTGAACGCGGCGACGTCGGTGACTTCGGGGCTGCCGTCCTTGAGGAACTGCGGGACGTCGGCCATCGACTTCCAGCCGTGCCGCCACAGCGCCTTCGGCACTTCGAAGAAGTAGCAGTCCTTGAGGTGGTAGATCGGATTGGCTGACATGTCGCGCTGGCGTCCTCGGGCGGCCGGTTCGGGAGCGGAGAGTTTGCTGTGGGGACCCCGTTCCGGTCAATCGGGCGGGGCGGCGGGGCCGTCCCGACGCGAGTTCCCCATCATGTGCAGCAGAATGTCCACGGCAAGCAGCGACAGGTAAAAAACCACGAGCACCCCGCCGACCGCCTTGGAGTCGGCCGTCTGCCGCCCAGACGAGAGCCAGGCGAGTCCGGCCAG
>RGPT01000477.1 GCA_010032545.1 Alphaproteobacteria bacterium | reverse complement strand
TTTGCTCGCGGTCTCGGCCGAGGAACGCACGACGGGTGTGGCGCAAAGGATCGAGGTCAAGCCGTCCTATGGGTTGAGCCACGACGACATGGCCGACATGCTCTATGATAGTCTCGAGTACGCCGAGGCCGACGTCACGCAACGCCTGCTTGTGGAGGCGCGGGTCGAGGCCAGGCGCAATCTGCTGGCGCTCGAGGCGGCGCTCGCCAACGATGGCAGCCTGCTCGCGGCCGCCGAGCGAGCCACGCTTGATGCCGCACGCTCGCATCTCGAGGCTGCCGTGTCGGGCGAGGATCGCGACGCGATCAACGCCGCCGCCGAGGCGCTGGAAGGTTTGTCGAAGCCGTTCGCCGAGCGGCGCATGGACCGCGGTATCCGCGAAGCGCTGGCGGGACTTTCGGTTGGCGAACTGGAAAGCAGGGTCGGCGAGTAGCGGGAGCAATCGATGCCGAAATTGACCTTCATCCTCAAAGACGGAACGCGCAAGGAAGTGGACGCACCACTCGGCCTGTCGGTGCTGGAGATTGCACATCGCAATCACGTCGACATCGAGGGCGCGTGCGAAGGCTCGCTCGCCTGTTCGACCTGTCATGTCGTCGTCGAGAAGGAGTGGTTCGAAAAGCTCGCGCCAGCCAGCGAGGACGAGGAAGACATGCTCGATCTCGCCTTTGGTCTCACTCACACCTCGCGGCTCGGCTGCCAGATCCTGATGAGCGAGGCGCTCGACGGGCTGGTGGTGCGCCTGCCGGCGGCGACACGCAACATGATGGTCGACAAGTAGGAGGGGGCAATGGCGCGCAAACTGCGCTGGACTGACGTTCACGATATCGCCATTGAACTCGAGGAACGCCACCCCGACGTCGACAACGTCAACCTGCGGTTTACCGATCTGCACCGCTGGGTGATGGAATTGCCGGGATTCGAGGACGATGCGAATCGCTCCAACGAGAAGATCCTGGAGGCCATCCAGGCTGCCTGGATCGAAGAGCGCGACTAGCCCAACGCCGTAATTTGGTCGAAAATACGTGGGAAATGCTGCTCGTCAGGAGGCCGTCATGATCGCCAAGTGGGTCCGCCTATCGCTGCTGCCGCTGTTGCTGGCAGGCGGGCTGGCTGCCTGCGACTCAGGCGGCGTGCAGCCCGGCATCGTTAGTACATCGGCAGCCGGGCCGGCAGCGTCGAACGGCGGTAACGTGATTCCGGGCAGCAACGGCCGCGTGGTCTCGATCCGTGAAGTGGGCCTCAAGGGGGCCGGCGGT
>RGPT01000476.1 GCA_010032545.1 Alphaproteobacteria bacterium | reverse complement strand
GCCGGCGCCCCGGAAAAACCCGAGGCGGCCGCGAAACCCGACGCAGCCTCGATGCCGGCGGGAGTGGAGTCGGCCGCCTCCGCAGGCCTGCGCGCCCGGCGGTATTGCGACGACTGGAACCCCGGCCGCACCCGCTCGATACGCTCGTCGAGCGGCGGATGCGTGTTGAAGAGCCCGCCCAGCATGACAGAGATACCCTGCCCGAAGTACATGTGGCTCATGTCCTCCGCATATCGGTTGGCGATCAGCGCGCCGCGGCTCGAGGCCCGGATCTGATCAAGTGCCCCCGCGATCCCGTCCGGGTTGCGCGTGAATTGCACGGAGGATGCGTCGGCCAGGAACTCGCGCTGCCGCGACACCGCCGCCTTGATCAGGCGCGCGAAGAACATGCCGACGTAGCCGACCACGAGCAGCGCGAGCCCCAGGAGGAACAACCCACCGGCGGCCTTGTTGTCGTCGCTCGAGCGCACGTTGCGCATGATGAACGACCCGACGCCACCGACGAAGAGCTGAGCGTCTCGAGCGTGCCGCGCGTCACCGCTATCACGGCATTGCTGACGTCATAGCCGGCCGCGAACGCATTGATCCCCCGCTCTCCGTCCATGACGTAGACCCGGGGCACGCGCACGCCCGAGGCGATCGCCATCTCCTCGACGACGTTCAGAAGGCGCTTTTCGAGCAGGTCCGGCGTGCTCCGGGAGACCTCGCGCGCGCCGACCATCTCGGCCACGGCGCTGCCGCCCTCGCGCAGCTGCAGGATCTGGTGGAGGCTCACCGCCAGGATCATGAACACTGTGCCGAGCGCCCCGAAGGCATACAGGCCGCGCGGCACAGCCTGCAGCATCCCCGCCGGCCCGGTGCCTGGCCTGAATTGCAGCTCGGCAGCGTAGAGGTAAGCAATGCCCAGCACCAAGTCCACGGCAAGTACGACGCCGACCACCGCGATCAGGTACAGAACCACCATGATCCGCGTATTCCTGCGCGCCGCGTCCTGGTGCTGGAAGAAGTCCATGGGGACGCCGGTTCCGGCCCGGATTCCGGCCGGGCTAGAACTTGACCTTCACCGCCTGGCGTTCCTCGGCGCTTTCGGTCGCCTGCAGGAGTTCGGCCGCCTTGAACTGGAAGAACCCGGCGAAAATCACATCCGGGAAACTCTCGCGCGCCGTGTTGTATTCGGTCACCGAGTCGTTATAGCCCTGGCGCGCGAACCCGACCTTGTTCTCGGTGCTGGTGAGTTCCTCCTGCAGGCTCAGCATGTTCT
>RGPT01000475.1 GCA_010032545.1 Alphaproteobacteria bacterium | reverse complement strand
TATCTCGGGCCGCCCGGTCATCGACAAGGGCCGCGTCTACGCCGTGGGCCAGTCGGGCGTCATGGTGGCGATCGATCTGCGCACCGGCTCGCGCCTGTGGGAAGTGCCGGTCGCGGGCATCCACGAGCCTTGGGTCGCGGGCGACTTCCTCTACGCCGTCTCCATCGACAGCGAAGCCATCTGCGTTGACGCCCGCACCGGGCGTATCGTGTGGGTGACGCAGCTGCCGGCTTTCGGCAATGAAAAGCGCAAGAAGGACCGCATCGTGTGGGCCGGTCCGGCGCTGGCCTCCGACCGCCTGATCCTGGTGGGCTCCAACGGCGAAGCCCTGTCGCTGTCGCCCTATTCCGGCGCGGTGCTGGGCAAGGTGGAACTGGATAGCTCCGCCAGCCTGACGCCGGTGTTCGCCAATAGCACCATGTACCTGCTCGACGACGACGGCCAGCTCGCGGCCTACCGGTAAACCACGGCCGCGTGCGCCTGCGGCAAGAATGAGAGACGACTATGGCGCGCAATATCTCCAATAAAAAAGTCCGGCAGCGCTACACCAACACGGATGTGGTGCAGCGCAAGCGGTCGTCGCGCAAGGCCACGGCCAGCACCGGCGGCGATATGACGGTCGCCATCGTCGGCCGCCCTAATGTCGGCAAGTCCACGCTGTTCAATCGCCTGGTGGGCCGCCGCGAAGCCCTGGTGCATGACCGCCCCGGCGTCACGCGCGACCGCCGTTACGGCAACGCCCAGCTGGGGCCGCTGGAATTCCGCGTCATCGACACCGCCGGCTTCGAGGACGGCGCCGAGGACACCATGGAAGGTCGCATGCGCGGCCAGACCGAGAAGGCCATCGCCGACGCCGATGTGGCGCTCCTGGTGATCGACGCGCGCGCCGGCGTAATGCCGCTGGATGCGCATTTCGCCGAGCTGGTGCGCCGGTCCAACACGCCGGTGATCCTGGTCGCCAACAAGACCGAGGCGAAAAATACCCAAGGCGCGGTGCTGGAGGCCTATTCGCTCGGCCTGGGCGAACCGGTGGCGATCTCCGCCGAACACGGCCAGGGCCTCGATGCGCTTTACGAAGCCTTGCTGCCCTATGCGCCGGAAGGCACCGGCGATCCGGAAGACGAAGACGCCCCCGAGGAAGTGGACACCGACGGCGCGCTGTTCGACGAAATGGACGCCGAGAAGATTGACGCCGCGGGGGCCGCCGCCGCCGCCGCCGCCGCGGCCCGGCCGCTGCAGCTCGCCATCGTCGGGCGGCCCAAC
>RGPT01000474.1 GCA_010032545.1 Alphaproteobacteria bacterium | reverse complement strand
GGCACGCGGGCGATGCCCGAATTTCTGAAATCGCAGATCGAGGTCGCGACCCGCAAACGCACCAGCCTTGCCGAAGCGCGCGCAGAGCTGGTGGAACTGCGCCGGACCGTCGCCGAGATAGCCGGCAGCTTCGGCCTTGCACCGATTGCGGCGTCCACCCACCCCTTCGCCGAATGGGGGCAGGTGAAGCACAGCGAGCGCGACCGCTATGTCCGACTCGCCCGCGACCTTCAGGGCGTGGCCCGGCGGCTGGTGATCTGCGGCATGCACGTCCATATCGGAATCGAGGGCGAAGACCTGCGCATCGACTTGATGGGCCAGGTTGCCTATTTCCTGCCGCACCTCCTGGCGCTGTCCACCTCCTCGCCATTCTGGCGAGGCGAAGACACCGGGCTCAAGTCCTACCGCATCAGCATCTTCCAGGGCCTGCCGCGCACCGGACTGCCGGAGTCCTTTGCCAGTTGGGGCGAGTATCAGCGCCATATCCGCGTACTAGCCTCGGCCGGCCTGATCGATGACGCGTCCAAACTCTGGTGGGACATAAGGCCGTCGGTGCGCTTTCCGACGCTGGAGATGCGGATCACCGACGTCTGCACCCGGCTCGACGACGGGATCGCCATCGCCGCGCTCTATCGCTGCCTGCTCCGCATGCTCTGGCGGCTCAGACGCTCGAACCAGCGCTGGCGCCTCTACGCCCGCATGCTCGTCGACGAGAACCGCTGGCGGGCGCAGCGCTACGGCATCGGCGAAGGGCTGGTCGACTTCGGCAAGGGCACCGTCGTGCCCTACAGCGATCTGCTGGAAGAGATCATCGAGCTGACGGCGCCGGACGCCGAGGCTTTCGGCTGTACGGCGGAGGTGGCCCACGCCCGCACCATCCTCACCCGCGGCACGTCCGCCGACCGCCAGACCGCCGTGTATCGCCAGGCGATCGCTTCAGGCGCGACACCGACCGAGGCGTTGAAGCGCGTGGTCGACTGGCTGATCGCAGAGACGACGGCGGGGCTCTAGCCGGCCGGTTCGATTTCCATTCGCGGCCGATCGAACTGCAACGCCGCGAGACGCGCATAAAGCCCGCCTTCGCGCACCAGCGCGTCATGCGTGCCGGTCGCGACGGCACGGCCGCGGTCGATGACGACGATGCGGTCGGCCTTCTGCACGGTGGCGAGGCGGTGCGCGATCACCAGCGTGGTGCGGCCGGCCATCAGCTTGTCGAGCGCATCCTGCACCGCGCGCTCGCTTTCGGCGTCGAGCGCGCTGGTCGCCTCGTCGAGCAGCAG
>RGPT01000473.1 GCA_010032545.1 Alphaproteobacteria bacterium | reverse complement strand
TTTCGCTTCCCTGATGAAGGTGCCGGTCCTCTTCATTTGCGAGGACAACGGGCTTGCCGTCCACAGCTTCCGGCATGTCCGTCAGGCCTACCGGCTGCCCGAGCATGCAGCGACCTTCGGGATTGAATCGCGCCGGGTCGAGGAGGGGTGGGACGCATTGGCCGTCCGGCAGGCGACGCTGGACGCGCTCGCCGTCGTTCGCACCGGCAGGCCCTTCGTGCTCGAACTCGCCACTGGTCGATACAAGGAGCACGTCGGCGTCGGCGACGATTTCCACTTCGGCTATCGCAGCGCCGACGACATCGACGCCTGGAAAGCCCGCGACCCGCTGATCCTGGACAGGAAGCTCGTTGAGGAACTCACGCCCGGGATCGAGCGGGAGATTGCCGCCGCGGTCGAATTCGCTGAGCGCAGCCCAGCCCCGGGCCGCGGCGAACTGTTGACCGATGTCATTTGATTCGAGGCCCGTAGCATGAGCGCCACCGCAAAGAAGCACCAGCCGACAGAGACGCGCGTCCTGTCCTATGCCGGTGCCCTGCTGGAGACAATGGATGGCGCGCTGGCGGCTCACCCCAACACATTCATCATGGGGCAGGGCGTCGACGACTTTAAAGGCATCTTCGGATCGACCACCGGGCTAGCCGACAAGTATGGAGCGAAGCGTGTATTCGACGTGCCGTTGATGGAAGAGGGCATGACGGGCATCGCGATCGGCGCGTCGCTGGTCGGAGACTATCCGATCACGACCCATATCCGGGCCGACTTCGCCTTCCTGGCGATGAACCAGATCATCAATCTGGCGTCGAAGTATCGCTACATGTTCGGCGGCATCATGTCATGCCCCATGCTGATTCGCGTGGTCGTCGGTCGGAGCTGGGGGCAGGGCGCACAGCATTCGCAGAGCCCACAGGCGACCTTCGCCCACTATCCGGGACTAACCGTCGTCATGCCGGCGACCAGCCAGGCGATCGTCGACATGTACCCGCAGATCATCAACCGCCATCCCGGTCCGGTGGTGAGCATCGAGCATCGCCTGCTCTACAATCTCGACTTCTCCGTGTCGGACTCGGCAAAGCCGATTCCGCTCACGAGCTATGTTGCGCGCGAAGGCCGCGATGTGACCGTTGTGGCGACGTCGGTCATGGTGCTCGAGGCGATGCGGGCAGTTCAATATGTGTCGGACAAGGCAGGCATCGAGGTCGAGATCATCGACCTAAACTCGATCAGCCATCCCGACTGGGATCTCGTTGCGAACAGCGTGCGCAAGACCGGCAAGCTCGTG
>RGPT01000472.1 GCA_010032545.1 Alphaproteobacteria bacterium | reverse complement strand
GGCGCCGCCGACGATCGCCATCACCGGCTTCTTGGGATGCTCCAGCGCCGCCGTGAGCGCTTCCAGCTCCGCCTGCATCTGCAACCCGGCATAGGCCGGCAACATATGGGCCAAACCTTCGGTCGAGGCGTGGGCGCGGTGCGCCGCCGAAAAGGCGTCGTTGACGTAGACGTCGCCCAAGGACGCCAGCGCCTTCACAAACGCCGGGTCGTTGCTCTCCTCACCGGCGTGGTAGCGCAGGTTCTCAAGCAAGGCGACTTGACCAGGCTTCAAGGCATCGACAACCTTCTGCGCCGCATCGCCGATGCAGTCGCCGGCGAACGCCACGTCCTGCCCCAACAGCTTGCCCAGCACCGGCGCCAGCGGCGCCAGCGACATGGACGGGACGCGTTTGCCCTTGGGCCGGTCGAAGTGCGACAGCACCACCACTTTCGCGCCCTTGGCGGTGAGCGCCTTGATCGAAGGGATCAGGCGTTCGATGCGCGTGGCGTCGGTCACCTGCCCGTCCTTCATGGGCACATTCAGATCGGCGCGCAGGAGAACGCTTTTACCCGAAACGTCGGCCTGGGCGAGGCTCTTGAAGGCGGGCATGGGCCGTTACAGCACCTTGGCCATATAGGCCATGGTGTCGAGCATGCGGTTCGAGAAGCCCCACTCGTTGTCGTACCAGGACAGCACGCGCACGAAGTTGCCGGGCATCACCTTGGTCTGGGTGGCGTCGAAGGTGCTGGAGGCCGGGTTGTGGTTGAAGTCGATGGAGACCAGCGGCAGCGTGTTGTACCCGAGCACGCCCTTCAGCGATCCATTGAACGACTTGCCTTCGGACGCATCCTGCATGGCCTTGTTGATGTCGGCTTCGGTCACGGCCTTGCCCAGCACGCACTTCAGGTCCACCACCGACACGTTGGGGGTGGGCACGCGGATCGAGGTGCCGTCCAGCTTGCCCTTCAGCTCCGGCAGAACCTCACCCACCGCCTTGGCGGCGCCGGTGGAGGTCGGGATCATGGAGAGCGCGGCGGCGCGGGCGCGGCGGAGGTCCTTGTGCAGGGTGTCCACCGTCGGCTGATCGCCGGTGTAGGCGTGGATCGTGGTCATATAGCCCTGCTGGATGCCGAACAGGCTGTGCAGTACATAGGCGACGGGCGCGAGGCAGTTAGTGGTGCAGGAGGCGTTACTGACGACCAGGTGATCCTTGGTCAGCTTCTCGTGGTTGACCCCGTAGACCACCGTGAGATCGGCGCCCACGGACGGGGCCGAGACCAGCACGCGCTTGGCGCCGGCGGC
>RGPT01000471.1 GCA_010032545.1 Alphaproteobacteria bacterium | reverse complement strand
GGCGATCATCCTGTTGCGGCCTTCGGACATCTCGCCATTGAGGCGCGCCAGAACCCGGTCGAGCAGCCGCAGACCGGTGTAGCCGGTGCCAATGCCCTGGCTCATCAGCGTCAGGACCGTCACGTCCGATCCGGCCGCGCGCACGATCTCGCCGAGGGCGTCGTCGATGGCGATGTAGATGGTCTTCAGCGGGTTGCCGACAGCGGCGGCCACCGCAGGATCGTATTCCTCGTGCGATGGGTCGTTCAGGTGCCAGCAATGGTGCCCCGCGCAATGGGCGTCGGTGAACGTGACCATGAAGAAATTCCATTCCTCCCGTGCCACCAGGTCCAGCGTCAGCCGGCGCTTGATCCGCACGCGCTGGAGCAGGGCGTCGGTGAAGCAGCGCAGCTGGGCGGCGGTGCGCGGCTGATGGAAGTCGCACATGTGTCCGCCGAGTGGGTCGCGGCCGTATTCCTCTTCGATAACCTCCTTCAACTCGGGCGGGAAGGTCCGCAGCCGCATCGTGGCGCCGCTTTCGGCCGGCACGTGGGCGAACCAGTCGGTGACCTGCATGCCGCGCCTGGCGCCGATGTCGGGCGGTGTCACCGCATCGATCACGATCGATCTGCCGCCGGCCTCGTCGACACGCGACCAGAAGGGCCGAAAGGCGACGTCCCCGGCGCGGAGGGCGCCGATTTCGTAGGTCTCGGGGTCGAGATGGCGCATGCCGTCATAGAGCCCATGGTGGCTGGGATCGCAGCCATAGGCGAAACTCGGCCACAGCGAGCCGGATTCCATGCCGACAGGATTGCGTAAGCCGGCGGCGATACCGGTGGTGATCTGCGCCGCCAGATTGGGCAGCGCGCCTTCGTCCATCCAGCGTTGCGCCAGGCCCCTGTCGAAGGAATCGAGGCCGATAACGAGAAGTTTTCCGTGGCGTGTCATGGGCCCCTCCGCCACAGCCTAGGACTTCGGTCGCCGGGCGGCAACCTGGGCAAAAGGGATCGGCGGGAAGGGAGGGGTCAGAACTCGACGTCGAGTTCTTCCAGTTCCTCGGGCTCGGCCTTGGCGGCCTCGGTCCACTCGACCATCAGCGGCCAGGCCAGGATGCGCTGGGCATAGGCGGCGCATTCCTTGTCCAGCTTGACGTCGTAGGTCTTGAAGCGGGTGCAGACCGGCGCGTACATGGCGTCAGCCATGGACAGCTCGCCATAGAGATACGGGCCGCCATTGCTCAGCAGGCATTCGCGCCAGATGGTGACGATCCGGTCGATGTCCGCCTGGGCGCCGGCCCAGATCTTGAAGCCGG